>NZ_LT907975.1:1525000-1855488 GCF_900217235.1 Pseudodesulfovibrio profundus
AAGCTTCTGAAGTACGGGCAGCAATGTAAGCACTGCGATTGTATTCGGTATGAAGGAAGAGAGCATAGCGGTGGCGCATATTATATAGAATACCAACCGCCCACTGCCGCCACGGCTCTTGTGCAAAACCCAGGTAACGAAACTGCTCGTCAACCGAGTTGCAGCCATCAATTGATACACCAGATAACCTCCCCCAAAGAGGAGTATCAGCGGTAGCCGATGCCAAACATATGTGCTCATATCACCAAAAGCGTCCACAGCGTGTCCTTGTTATGCGAAACGATTAACCATTTTTACATGGATTC
Organism: Pseudodesulfovibrio profundus; assembly: GCF_900217235.1. Classification (NCBI taxonomy): domain Bacteria; kingdom Pseudomonadati; phylum Thermodesulfobacteriota; class Desulfovibrionia; order Desulfovibrionales; family Desulfovibrionaceae; genus Pseudodesulfovibrio; species Pseudodesulfovibrio profundus. Next base: position 1,525,306 of record NZ_LT907975.1, read on the forward strand.
ATTTACGCGACAATGTCAACGAAATCCCGGCCGTGAAACCAGTGACTTGACAACAATCCGGCAAACGTCCCACCAAGACACATTCAACATCAAGTGATTATATTACAGCGGCTTATACCATTTTAACTAGAAGCGCTGTTCGCCGCTTCCAATGTCACCCATTATCCAGTATAGCTTGAGGTCGTTTTTCAAACTCCACATTTTCGAGGTTTTTTCGTGGCCGAATTCGTCCATTTACATGTTCATACGGAATACAGCCTGCTCGACGGAGCAATCCGAATCAAAGACCTGCTTTCACAGGCCAAGGATTTCGGCATGCCTGCCGTGGCCATCACAGACCACGGATCCATGTACGGCGCCGTTACGTTTTACATGGCTGCTCAGGAAATGGGCATCAAGCCGATCATCGGTTGCGAGGTATATGTCGCAGCCGGTGACATTGACGATGAAAAGGCTCACGAAAAGAAAGAAAAGGGTGGCGGCTACCACCTTGTCCTCCTTGCCAAGAATCAGCTCGGCTACAAGAATCTGATCAAACTCGTTTCGACCGGCTATCTGGAAGGGTTCTACTATAAACCCCGTGTATCCAAATACCTGCTCAACAAGTATTCCGAAGGGTTGGTCGCTCTCTCCGCCTGTCTGGCAGGCGAGGTGCCACGCAAGCTGATGAACGAAGGACTGGATGCCGGCGTGGAAATGGCCCGTGAATACGAGTCCATCTTTCCCGGCAACTTCTACCTCGAATTGCAGGACAACGGCATTGGCGACCAGACTCGGTTGAACGATCTGCTCATCAAGTGCGCCGAGAAGACCAACCTGCCTCTGGTGGCGACCAATGACTGCCACTACCTGACCGCCGAAGACTATGAAGCGCACGACACCCTGCTCTGTATCCAGACCCAGACTACGGTGGATGCGGAAAAGCGCTTCAGGATGGATACCAAGGAGCTGTATTTCAAGACCCCCGAGGAGATGGAACAGGCCTTTGCCCATGTCCCGGAAGCCATAGCCAACACACAGAAAATTGCAGAGATGTGCAATGTGGAGATTGAGCTGGGCAACTATTATTTCCCCCACTACGAGCTCTCCGAAGGCGTATCGAACCTTGATGAAGAATTCATCAAGCTCTGCAAGGAAGGTCTCCAGAAGCGTCTGGACATACTCAAGTACGATATTGATGAGGATGTTTACTGGAAGCGCCTCGATTACGAACTCGGCATCATCATCGAGATGGGCTTCCCGGCCTACTTTCTCATCGTTCAGGACTTCATCAACTGGGCCAAGGACAACCGCATTCCGGTCGGGCCGGGGCGTGGTTCGGCAGCGGGCTCCATTGTTGCGTGGGCGCTGAAGATCACCAACATCGACCCCCTCCCCTACGACCTGCTGTTTGAACGATTCCTGAACGTCGAACGTGTCTCCATGCCGGATATCGACGTCGACTTCTGCGAACGCCGCCGTCTGGAAGTCGTCAAGTATTGTGCCGAGAAGTACGGTCACGACCGTGTGGCGCAGATTACGACCTTCGGAACCATGAAGACCAAAGCGGTTATCAAGGATGTCGGGCGTGCCCTTGGTCTATCCTTTGGCGAAACCGACCGCATCGCCAAGCTGGTGCCGGACGACCCGGGAGTCATGGCCAAGCTGCTGGGTGTGGAAAAGGCGAAGATCAACGTACCCAACGCCGTCAAAGGCGTAGTCGAACTGGGCGACATGGTTGCCACCGACCCCAGAGTCGAAAAGCTCATAGATATTTCAACCCGTCTGGAAGGACTCTGCCGCCACGCGTCAACACACGCGGCGGGTGTTGTCATTTCCGACAAGCCCATGACCGAATATCTTCCTCTCTACAAAGGGAAGAAGGGTGAAATCGTAACCCAGTTCGACATGAAAAAGGTCGAAAAAGCCGGACTGATCAAGTTCGACTTCCTGGGTCTGCGGACCATGACGGTCATCGAGGACTGCATCGACATCATCCGTGAGCAGGGCAAGGATGCTCCGGACCTCGACACTCTCCCGCTGGATGACCAGGCGACGTACAGTGTTTTCGCACGAGGCGACACCGATGGCGTATTCCAGGTTGAGTCGTCGGGGATGCGCAAGTATCTGAGGATGTTGCGTCCTGACTGCTTTGAAGACATCGTCGCCATGCTCGCCCTGTACCGTCCCGGCCCGCTGGGCATGATCGGCTCGCATGGCGTCAGCATGGTTGATGAATTCATCATGCGTAAACATGGTGAGATCGAAGTCACGTATCCGCATGAATCGCTGACAGACACGCTCAAGCCCACCTACGGCGTCATGGTCTACCAGGAGCAGGTCATGGCCACGGCAATGACCATCGCCAACTACTCGCTTGGTGAAGGTGACTTGCTGCGTCGTGCGATGGGTAAGAAGATCGCCGAGGAGATGGCGAAGCAGCGCTCCCGCTTCCTCGAAGGCGCACGGGAAAACAAGATTCCCGACAAGACCGCCAATGAAATTTTCGACACCATGGAAAAGTTCGCAGCCTACGGCTTCAACAAGTCGCACTCGGCTGCGTACGCGCTCATTTCGTATCACACGGCGTACCTCAAGGCGCATTTCCCTGTGGAGTTCATGGCTGCTCTCATGTCCACGGAAATGAACAACACGGACAAGATCATCATGTACGTGAACGCCTGCCGGGATATGGACATCAAGGTCAAGCAGCCGGACATCAACGCGGGTATGGCCCGGTTCTCCGTGCTCGAAGGGGATATCCTTTTTGCCATGGCTGCCATCAAGAACGTGGGTGAGGAAGCGATCAACGAAATCGTGGCCGAGCGCAACGAAAATGGTCCCTTCAAGGATATCTTCGAGTTCTGCGAGCGCGTGAACCTTCGTCGAGTCACCAAGCGTGTCATGGAATCTCTGATCAAGGCAGGAGCACTGGATTGCTTCAACTGCTCACGTGCCGCGCTCCTTGAAGATCTGGAAAAGGCTGTTGCCTACGGCCAGAAAAAGGCCAAGGAAAAGGATTCCGGCATGATCAACATGCTGGGAATGCTTGGCGGTCAGGATGAAAAGATCGAGGCCATGTCCCCTACCTGTTCATCCTGTGAAGAATTTGATGACCGTGAAAAGCTCAAAATGGAGAAAGAGGTCCTCGGCTTCTTTCTGTCCGGCCACCCGTTGCTGGCCTACCGCCACGAACTGATCCGCCTGCGAACCTCCACTCTGGAGGAATGCAAGACGATCCCCAATGGCAGCGAGGTCCGTGTGGCTGTCATCATCCCGGACTACAAGCAGATTCTCACCCGCAAGGGCGATCCCATGGCCTTCTGCATGGGCGAAGACCTGCTGGCGTCCGGTGAGATCACCATGCTTCCCAATGTGTGGGAAGAGGCCAAGGAAAAAGTCGATGCCGACCGTCCGCTCTTCATTCAGGGCAAGATCGACCTGCGCGAAGAACCGGGACAGGAAGACGCACCCAAAACAGCCAAGATACTGGCTGAAAAGGTCCTGTTTCTGGCTGATGCCGTACAGGGCTCGGACCAGCCGGTTTCCCTGTGGGTTGGCGAAAAAAAATGCAACGAGGAACACCTGGGCGCGCTGCAGGGTCTCATCCGAAAGTATCCGGGCAGCACCGCGGTCAATCTCGGGGTTATCACTCCTGAATCCGTTGTAACCCTCAAGCTGGGCAACGGCTGGCAGGTCTACCCGGGCCGTGATTTCTGGAAAGACGTGGAGAAGTGGCAAAACGGTGATGCCATTCGATTCCAGGCGGAGAATGAGTAATCCGCATTTCATGAGTATCTAGCTACCATATCAGCATTATTGTTCTGTATGCCCCTGTCTCACAGCCGTCCCAAACGGAGTGACTGACAGGGGCTTTTTTTATCTTTTCAAGAGATAATAGTGATTACTAAGTCGACACTTTGTCGGGTTTATTTACACATTTTGCATTACCCTCAATTACTAACCGATCTAAAAACCAGACTTTTCCACTATGGTTTATTTTATGCATGCGAATAATACACACAGGAGGACATCATGAAGAACATATTCGCCCTTTTTATATTGCTCCCCATGCTGCTGATTGCTGCCCCTAAGGACGCAGAAGCATTGATATATCCCGACCCGACCACTTCGGCTTTGCTGTATGGAGACTTCTACTCCTACTCCTTGCCGGTTCTCGCCTATTTATATGATAGGGATGTCGACTCGGTCGGCACCGGTCCCACAAACCCGTACTACGTTGCTTCCGGCCCCGGTCAGATCAAGGATGGCGTGGTTATCGCCACAGGCTCGACAGGAAAGCCGGTCAATGAAAACTTCGCCGGAATGGATGATGCCTACCCGACTCCCAACAGCTCGGGTACTTCGGAATTTTCCACCGGCACGACGACTGATCCCGACCCGGCCCTGCCTTATGACAGAGAAGACACCTGGGATACCACCATCAGTGCACTCACCAACTATCTTGATGGCGGCATGCCGTTTTTCTACTTCAACAACAATCAGGAAAATTCCGGCGATTCCCTGAACCAGAACCTGTGGGTATGGGGACAGATCGAACTCTGGAGTTCGGCCGCAACAGCCGATCCCATTTACTTTGAGCTGGTCAGCCACCTCGGTGGCGGAGCTGGAGAGTTTGCCGGAGAGTTCGGTGGCGATCCTTACACCTACCTGGCTCACGCATACAGTGACGCCAACTGGGAACCCACCCAGTTTGACGATTACATCCTTTCAGGCGGCGATGTCTGTCTGGACGGCAATGATGCTCCTGTGAGCTGTGACTCCGAAGACGTTGCCTTCGGCCCGGAACCGCACAACCTCGGTGCCGATCAGGCAGCTTACGCAGTCATGTCTCCTGAACTGAATGACTTCCTGAGCGAATGGTCCGATCAGAGCATGTACGACATGATGTCCATTGACATCCGCATGCATTCCCTCAACAGCGGATACGAACAGGCATTCATCCTGTCCGACACCGTCCTGGAACCTCGCACCGTCGTCCCCGAGCCGACAACCTGGATGCTCATGGGAATCGGTCTCCTGGGACTGTTCTTCATCCGTAGAATGCGCCAAGCGTAGGCACAACAACAGTCGATGTCCGAAGCCCCGCCCCGGCGGGGCTTTTTGCTTGTTGACAAAGCGCGTCCCTCACCTCACCATGCCGCATGCACGATTCACTGAAGGAACTGAATGAACGACACTGGCGGTTTGTGGAAGAGCGAAACTGGCAGAAACACCAGACTCCCAAAAACCTCGTCATGGCCCTGACCGGCGAAGTCGGCGAGCTGAACGAGCTGTTCCAATGGCTGACAGTCGAAGAAAGCCGTAATGTTCAGGGAGAGCAAAAGGAAGCGGTGGCTGAAGAGTTGGCCGACATCCTCATCTACCTCGTCAGGCTGTCGGACGAACTGGGAATCGATCTGGTTGCGGCCGCTCACGAAAAATGCGAGAGAAACGACCGCAAGTACCCGAAAGAAGCGTTCCAGGGCAATGACAAACGCCCTCACGAATATAAAAATTCCAAGAAGTAGGTAACAACCATGCCCGGCAAATGGAAACTGACCATTACCCAGGACTTTTCCGCTTCGCATCAACTGCGCAACTATGGCGGCAAATGCGAAAACATGCACGGCCACAACTTCGGTGTCGAAGTGGTGGTTGAAGGAGACAAGTTGGACGAGAAGGTCCAGTATCTGGTCGACTTCAAGGAGATCAAGCGCCGCACCAAAGAGGTGCTGGAAAAGCTCGACCACAAGCACCTCAATGAAGTGGAGTGTTTCACCGAGGTCAACCCCTCCTCCGAGAACATCGCCATGTTCATCTATCAGGAACTGAAAGGGAACATGCCGGAGAACGTCCGCCTCTCCGAGGTCTCGGTCTCTGAAAAGGATTCCTCCAAAGCCACCTACTGGGAAGAGTAACCCATGGCCGACCCCAAGAAAGAAAAGCGCGGAGATATCAACGGCATGTCTTTTGGCCGGATCATGACCTCCCTGCTCATTCCCAAAGACTCCCGTTCCAATCCGAAACGGATAATCAGCGGCATCGCATTTCTGGCGTTCATCTGCTTTTTCCTCCTCTCTGCCCTGGGGCGCGGTTGCCAGCGCGAGACTGAAGTCCAGCAGCCGGAACAACGGATCAGCCAGTCCACCATTCAAACCGATTCCATTCGCTCATGAAACTTGTCATCCAGCGTGTTTCCGAAGCAACTGTTGCTGTGGAAGGAGAAACGGTAGGCCAGATCGGCACCGGCTTCATGGTGCTCGTGGGGTTCGGCCAGGAAGACACCATGGAGCTGGCCGGTTCACCCGTGTGGAAGAAGCTTATCGACAAGCTCATGAATCTTCGCGTCTTTCCCGACGAACAGGACAAGCTCAACCGCTCCCTTACCGATATCGGCGGCGATATCATGCTCGTATCCCAGTTCACCCTGTACGCAGACTGTCGGAAAGGACGCCGCCCATCATTCACGGGAGCGTGTCCGCCGGAACCGGCAGAGGCGCTCTTTGACCGGTTTGTTGAGGATACTCGCAGCGTGGCGCCAGCCAATGTCGCCACCGGCAGCTTCGGCGCCATGATGGATATCAGCTTCACCAACTGGGGGCCGATCACCATCATCCTCGATTCCAACGACTTCTGATACAGGCTGACTGAACCGTTTCGGTTCACCTGGCGAAAGCAACACGCTTTTTCAGACCCTCTATGGACAAAATCACTGGTGATGGCTACATAGGGCCAATGCAAAAATCCACGGCTTGGCCCAAATTCGACAAAGCACAACCACGTATTCTTCTGCTGACCAGTCAGTATTTTCTGATTGGTGAGTTGCAGGCCGCTTGTGAGCGACTCGGCATCGAACATCTTCTCATGGATTTCGACACTAAAGAGATGGACCTCGACACGTTTGTCTCGAAGATGATCAGTACGTTGTCATCGTTCAAGCCTGACTTTGTATTGACGGTCAACCACCTCGGCGTCGACAGGGAAGGCTTTCTGCCCACCCTGCTCAACAAGTATGACGTTCCGCTGGCTTCCTGGTTCGTGGACAACCCGCATCTCATCCTCGGCGCCTACAACAACCTGCACGAAGCCAAGACCGCTCTGTTCACCTGGGACGCAGACAACATGGAATCGCTCAGGAAGATGGGCTTTGACAATGTTTTTCACCTGCCGCTGGGAGCTGATCCCACCCGACTCGTCCCCAATCGCCCTGAGCCTGTGGAAGAATGGCGGGCACCCATTTCCTTTGTGGGCAACTCCATGCTCACCAAGACCATCAAACGCATCGAGGCGGCGCAGCCCTCACAACGGCTCATCGAGTCGGGCATGATCGTGGCCCGCGCATTCGGCCAATCGGACGAACCCAATGCCGGACGTTTTCTCAAACGAAATTTCCCTGAACTGCGCGATGATTACGAGGCACTGGCGCACCCGGTACGGCAACAGGCCTTCGACACATTCATCACCTGGCAGTCAACGCTCATGTACCGACTGGACTGCATTCTTCGCATCCTCGACTACTCCCCGCTGATCGTGGGTGATCCGGGCTGGAAGGAACTGCTTCGTGGACGGGACGGCTGGCGGTACCACAGTGAACTTTCCTACTATCAGGACCTTCCGGACTTCTACCCGCTCAGCGACATCAACTTCAACTGCACCAGTCAACAGATGAAGGGAGCGGTCAACCAGCGCGTTTTTGATGTCCCCTGCTGCGGCGCGTTCCTGCTGACCGATTACCGGCGGCAATTGGAAGACCTGTTCGAGCCGGGCCGTGAAATCATCTACTATAATGAACCGGATGAGATTCCGGGCCTTATCGAGATATACAAGGATGCACCCGAGAAGAGAAAGCGTATCGCAGACGCTGCTCGCAAGCGCATTCTGGCCGAACATACCTATGACCACCGCATGCTCTCCCTTGTCGATTGCATGCGAAAGACATTTGCCTAGGACATTCCCGTGAGTGGAAAACCGATTCTGATCCTGCAAATGCAGCGCATGGGCGATCTGATTCTCTCCTATCCGTTGATGATCTGGCTGGCGAGGCGCTACCCTGGGCAGCGTATTTTCGTGGCAGCGGAAGAGTCATTCTACAAGCCGCTCATGAAGCTCTCGCCACAGGTGAGCTATGTGCCGTGGGCTGGCAGTCATGTACTCAAGGAACACGAGTACGAACTGGTCATCAATCTTTCCATTCAGGAAAAGGCCGCACGACTGGCCCATGATGTCAGGGCGGAGACCAAATACGGCCCTATCCAGTCCCCCTCCGGCGTGCGTACCGTACAGGGCGACTGGCAACTGTATCGCACGTCGCTGGTTCGCAACAACCTGTACAATCGATACCACTGGGCAGAACTGAACGCGCTGGATGTCATTCCTTATAAGGACATCGCTGAAACCAAATTTGATGTGCCACGGACTCTCCCCGCCGAATCCAACAAGGTCGGGGTTTTTATCGGTGCAAGTGAAGAAGCCAAGCGCCCGTCTGCCGAGTGGTCTGCGTCCTTTGTCACGGAACTGCTCAAACGTGGTTTGCGCCCGGTGCTCTTTGGCGGCCCTGCAGAAGTGGAACTGGGCAAGCAAGTAGAACAGGCTGCCGGGATACCGCTACTCAACCTGTGTGGTCGCTTCGGACTCGATGAATTCAGTGCGATCGGCCAGACACTGGCCCTGTTCATCACGCCGGATACCGGCCCCATGCATCTGGCGGCATGGACCGGCCTCAAATGTCTCAATCTCTCCATGGGCAATGTCAGCCCGTGGGAGACAGGCCCTTACACGCCGGGACATTTTGTATTGCGCTCAAACATCTGGTGCGCCAAGGGGTGCTGGCAGTGCACCCGCTCTCGACTCTATTGCCATGATTCTTTCAATCCCAAACGTATTGCCGCACTGGTCAAACGAATCACTGCGGGCGACTCGGTCGACAAGCTTTCTAAGCTGCAACTCCCCGACCTTGATCTGTCCCTGTCTTCCAAGCAGGATGGATTGTATCATCTGCAACGACTGGGTGATACCGGCTCAGACCCTGAACAGCGACTCTCCCGCTTCTGGCAATCATTCTTCGGACACCGATTCGGACTGTGGTCTGTGGACAAACCTCACAAGGCATGGGAATCCGTGGCGTCAACGACGGAAGAGAGCGCTGCATCCATCCTCACTCACATCCCTGAAATTACGCGCCAATTCACCCACGGATTGAAGACTGGCTATCTGCACGACGATACGTTCTGGTCATCCAGTCCGGCCGAGGTGCATCCTTTTACCGGATATATCCACATGATGCTCGAAAACGACAATTACGAGCCACATGCGTGGAAGACTGCCATGACCCATCTTGAAGCACTCATTTCCTGCTGCCGCTGATTCTTTTTTCCGCATACTGGCGGTTTCTTCCTACCTGAAAAACAGCTAACACGCTGAAATACAGCACTTTCAACTTTGGCACGCCTTTTGATGAATACAAGGCCGAAGGAGTTGAACATGCAAAATATTCCCGGCATCGCCTTGGAAAAGGCCACAGAACAGATGAAGACCCTGACGTATTCCAACGTCAAGACCACTACGCAGCACCAATTGTTTGCGGATCTGTTCAATCAGCATTCCAACAGAATTGAAGACGAGCTTGCACTCAAGCCTGTTGCCACCAAGGAGCAGGTGCTTGAGGCTGCACCCGTTGTCAGCGAAGAAAAGCATCAGCCCACCTCCGTCGCCAATGAGGAAGCCCCGGTTCAACAGGCTCCTGAAAAGCCGGCGGCCGAGGGACGTGACCGCGACAAGCGCATGACTCAGGAAGACCTGAATGCTGTTCGTGACGACCTCAAGCAATACGGAATGACTGAAGAGGACATCGCCGAGATCGAAGAAGAGGTCAACAGCGAAGACGGCATGACCTGGGGACAGTTTGTTTCGACCATCGCCCACAAGATGAACGAGATGCGCAAGGTATCCCTTTCTGACGAGCAAAAGGACCAACTCCATACATTTTTCGCCAAGTTCGGCTTCACCGAAAAGGAATCCACCAAGCTGATCAAGCAGCTTGAGAACGGACACCAGGACAAGGTGATGGCCGCCCTTCAGCAGAAGATCGACCAGATGCCCGAGCAACAGCAATTGCTGTTCAGCAAGGAGCAGATCGAAGCGTTTTCCGCAGCCATGAACTTCTCCAAGGAGTTCACTTCCAAGATCAAGGAAGCTTTTGGCAAGAATATGATGGCCAAGGATATGAAGGAAGCCTTCACCATGATCCGTCAGGAAATGGCGAACATGGACAAGAAGGATCAGGAACTGGTCCGGGCCGTTGGTAAGACCTTCCTTCAGGCCATGGGCAACACGGCTAAGGATTCCACCGCAGCCAAGGACCTCGGCGAAGCCGTAGACCTGAAGCCGCGTGTGGGCGAAGACCAGCCCCGCCCCGACGTCAAGCAGGAGTTCCGTGAAGCGGCCGACAATCGCAAGGACGTCTTGCCCGATGCCAACGCCCGCAAGAGCAGCCAGAAGGTGATGCCCGAGCAGGCGCAGCAGGACATGACCGACCAGAACATGGATAACGACTCCAACAGCACCTGGAACAATTTCTTCGGCAAGCTGCAGGATGACGGCAGTGGTCAGAAGGGCGCACCCCAAATCAAGGCAACCACGGAAACCATCGAATCACTCCTGAAGACCGGTCTTGCCGAGGCGCAAGCCGCAGACAAGGCTCGGGCATGGGAAAAGATTTCCGCCCCCAAGGTCATGCGTCAGGTGGAAAATGCCTTCATCCAGACGATGAATAACGGTGCAAAGCAACTCACTCTGCAACTCACCCCTGAAGCGTTGGGCAAGCTGTCCGTCATGCTGCAGGTCAATGGCAAGGAAGTGAGCGCCACCATCCGGGCAGAGAGTGCAGACGCTGCCAAGGTTATCGCAGAAAACATCGATATCATTAAGAGTTCCCTCGAAAGCCAGGGGCTGAAGGTTGACAAGCTGGACGTCCAGACCGGTCTCTCAGGCTCCAATGACCACAACAATTGGGCAGGTCAGGATCAACATAACCTGGCCCGGGAACGGGAAGCCATGATGGCCATGCGCAACCATATGCGACAAATGCGCGAGGAAAGCGGCGTTCTGGCCCAGGACATGCAAAACGTACGTGAACAGGTAATTAATTCCGACCAACGACTGTACGTCGTCGCGTAGCGAGGTTCATCATGTCTTATATCGATAATTCCGGAGTCATTCTTGGAGCGCAGGAAGAGCGTCTGGCTGCTTCCAACACGCCCGAAAACAAGACCAGCATGGATCAGGACGACTTCCTGACCATTCTTGTGGCTCAGCTCACGCATCAGGATCCGCTCAGCCCGATGCAGGATACGGACATGACATCTCAGTTGGCCGAATTCTCCAGCCTGGAGCAGCTCACCAACATCAATGAAGGCATTACCGGCCTCAATGACAACATGACCCAGAACGACATGCTCTCCGCAGTCAGCTTTATCGGCAAGGAAATCAAGGCCGAGGGCTACCGGGTCTCTATCGATGAAGGTAATGTGTCTTCCATCTACTACGGATTCGGCGAGCCGGTCTCTTCCATCATGATGAACATCTATGATTCCGAAGGCGCCATCATCCGCACCGTGGAGCTGGGCAGCAAGAAGGCTGGCTCCTACCAGTATGAGTGGGACGGCAAGAACGAAAAGGGCGAGGTCATGCCTGACGGTTCATACGGCATCGGTATGCTGGGTGAAGACGCTGAAGGCAAGCCGGTCATGGTCCAAACAGAAATTTCCGGGAAGGTCGATGCAGTGGTCAACGAGGGCGGTACCCAGTACCTGCGCCTCAAGGACGGCCGCTTCGTGAGCTTCCTCAACGTCAAGGAAATCGTCGATCCAGGCAGTGAACAGGTCACCACTCCGGACGATTCGACGGAAGAAACCGTACAGTAATGTAATCACTCCGGGCATTGTGGCCCGGGACTCTTGGAGAAGAGATTTAGGAGGTTATCATGGGTTTGACAGCATCATTATACTCGGGAATCAGCGGCTTGACGACGCACTCCCAGCGGATGACCGTCATCGGCAACAACCTTGCCAACGTCAACACCACTGGATTCAAGGGCACTCGGATGTACTTCGAGGACCTGCTGAGCCAGGATTTTTCCACCGTCAACGGTGTCGGCCAGGTAGGACGAGGCGTCAGAGTCTCATCCATCTATTCCGATTTCGGTCAGGGAGCGTTCGAGGCGTCCACCGAAGCAACCGACATGGCTATTTCCGGTGACGGATTCTTCATGGTCAAGCCGATTGGTCAGGAAGACACATTCTACACCAGAGCGGGCAACTTCCGCTTCGACAACGACGGCTACCTGGTCGATCCTCACGGATACGCCATCCAGGGATGGGAAGTCGAACAATCTTCCACCACTGTTTCCACCAGCAGCACATCCACTTCCACGGCCACCAATCAGACCCGCATCATCGGCACGCCGACAGACATCCGGCTCGACAATTTCCAGTCCTCGCCCAAGTCCACCAGCAGCGTATCTGTGGTAACCAACCTCGATCCCTCTGCGGTCGACAGCTCAACAAGCGCGAACAATCCGTATTTTTCCATGTTCGAGAACTGGAATGGTGCTGACGACGTACCCATTCCGTCCGCCAACTATGCCTACTCCACCACGCTGAAGGTATATGATGACATCGGTACCGGTCACAACCTGACCGTCTACTTTGATCCGGTCACCATGAGTAACGCCGGCGGCAACACCGTCTGGGAATACATGGTAACTGTCGATCCCAACGAAGACCAGCGGATGCTCTCCGGTGCCGACGGCAACATGACCACTATCGGTCAGGGCGCAACCAGTGCGGCCGGTGTCCTCATGATGGGTACACTCACCTTCACGACCGGTCAGCTTTCCGGCATGTCTGCCTACACTCTTAAGAGTAACGGTGGAGCCAGTGGCGGCCCCAAGAATCTGGACAACTGGACCCTGGCAGATTTCTCTACCACCGGATACCCGGTCTTCACCGCCAACTTCCTGGGCAAGTCCAACGCATCGACTGCAGAAGCAGCCAATGCCACCCCGATCCAGATGGATTTCGGCATCGCCAACAATGACCTTTCCAGTAATGGGAACGGTTCGGTAACCAAGGGTTGGTCCTCTGCACTCGGCACGCTGCCTACCAATGCCAGCGCCGCCCAGTTACAGAATATCGACAACGCAGGCTGGCTGCCGAACTTCAAGGATCGTGATGTCAGCGCCCTGGCAACCCAGAGCTACGACACCGGCGGCTCCTCCACTCTGTTCCAGAGCCAGGACGGATATTCCGCAGGTATCCTGCAGAATGTCTCCATCACTCGTGAGGGTGTCCTGACCGGTCACTACTCCAACGGACAGGTTCTGGAACTCTACGCCATTACGCTTGCCACGTTCACCAACGAACACGGTCTGCGACGCGAAGGCGGCAACCTGTTCACGGATACCCGCGATTCCGGGCCTGCACTGACAGGTCAGGCCGGATCATCCGGCAAGGGTACCGTCGATGGTAACGCCCTTGAAATGTCCAACGTGGACATGGCCAACGAATTCGTTCGCATGATCACCACCCAGCGTGGTTTCCAGGCGAACACCAAGGTCATCACCACTACAGACTCCATGCTCGGCGAAGTAATCGCCATGAAGCGCTAATACTGACTCATAGTCTGAAGTAACCCATACTGACAGACTCCTTCTCCAAGTAGTCCCGTTTCTGACCAACTCGGGACAACGAAGACCAAGCGGCCCGGCAATACTGCCGGGCCGCTCTGGTTTTACGTCATGGATTCTATTTCCCTCACTGGGAGAGAAGTCCCATGTTATTCGCTTTCTTTTTTGCTGCTCTCCATCCGGCTGATATCCACCACGTCATAAATGATGATCCCCACGATGGCGGACCAGCCCACAAAGTGGAACATGATATTGCCCGTCTGATCCAATGAGCCTTCAATGGTATTCAACACTGCGCTGATCAGGAAAACGGAGCAGAACAACAGCAGGACTCCGAGCAGATGACATACCCAGTACATGATACGATTCGGCTGTTCCTTATAACTGATGGAAGTCCACATCTGCATCATGGTCGCCCATATAATGGGGATTGCCACGAAAAAGAGTAAAAGATTGTTTTCATCCGGCAATTTGAAATCCAGCCAGAACTCGAAAAACCACACCCCAGCCGCAAAGATAATGATATCTCGTATAAGAACAAATAAAATCATGGGGTAAGGGTATTGGAGTTTATTTCATTGAGCAAGTGGTCCACATATGTCTGACCGGTTACGCCGTATCTCACTGGGATGTATCCCAATAAAAAAAGACCGCCCGGTATCGGACGGCCTTTTGCTTTGTTCGTAACGTCGAAACTAGTTAGCGTATTTTTTCAAATCCGCCTCGCGAATTTCCTTTCGCTTGATCTTGCCGCTGATGGTTTTGGGCAGATCAGTGACGTACTCGATGATGCGGGGGTATTTATACGGTGCGGTGAGTTCCCGAACATACCCTTGCAGCTCTTTGGTCAACGCTTCGTTTCCTTCGTAACCGGGAGCCAGCACAACAGTGGCCTTGACCAGTTGACCGCGCACGTCATCAGGCACACCAGTCACGGCGGCTTCGATGACTGCGTCGTGAGCAATCAATGCAGACTCGACCTCAAAGGGCCCGATGCGGTAGCCGGAGCTTTTAATGAGGTCATCGGTACGGCCCATGAACCAGAGGAATCCATCCTCATCCGCCCATGCCTTGTCGCCGGTGTGATACCAGCCGTCGAATTTCACGGAAGCGGTTTTTTCTGGCTCATCCATATAGGAATCGAACAACCCAAGCACCGGTTTATCGATACGGATGCAGATTTCCCCTTCCTCACCTTGAGGAACTTCCTTGCCCTCTTCATCCATCAACGCAATCTCCCATCCGGGAACAGGCTTGCCGATGGAGCCGGGCTTTGGCTCCATGAACTTGAAGGTCGCCACCTGCAAGGTGGTTTCCGTCTGGCCGTACCCCTCATAAATGGGCATGTCGAAGGCCTTTTTCCAGGCATGGAAAACTGATTCATTAAGTAGCTCACCAGCGGTCGTGCAGTGACGCAGAGCCGACAGGTCATATTGAGACAAGTCCTCACGCACCAGGAACCGGTACACGGTGGGCGGCGCACAGAACGTCGTAATCTTGTTTTCAGCCATGATCCGCAGCAACTCGGCCGGCTCGAATTTGCCCCGGAAATCCCAGACAAAAACAGCGGCTCCAGCCATCCATTGCCCGTAAAACTTGCCCCAGACAGATTTGGCCCAGCCTGTTTCAGACAAGGTCAGGTGAATGTCGCCCTCCTCCAGATCGTGCCAATGGGCACCGGTGGAGAAGTGGCTGCACGGGTAGTCGAAATTGTGCAGGACCATCTTGGGCAGACCGGTCGTGCCAGAGGAAAAGAAGATGACCATGGGGTCGGAACCGCATGGAGCATCGGAAGTGCGGGGACAGTCCTCCCCGCCTTTGTCCATCAGTGCCTCATAGTCGAGCCAGCCATCGTTCAGTTCGCCGTCGATCTGAACAAAGAGATTTAGCCCGTCACATTCACCGCGGGCTTCGTCCACCCGCTCGCAGATGGAGTCTTCACAGATGATGGCGGAGATACCGGCATAATTCACACGCTGGACAATATCTTTCTTGGTCAGCAGGGAGGGTGAGGGGATCGGCAGAGCACCAATGCGATGCAGCGCCAACATGACGGTCCAGTATTCCACACGACGATACAGCACCAACATGATGCGATCGCCCTTTTTGACGCCCTTGGCCATCAGGGCGTTGGCAAGCTTGGCAGATGATTGCTGAAAAAATCCGAAGGTGAAATCCCGGCGCTCTCCTGCATCATCCACATGGATCAACGCAACCTTTTCCGGGTCCATCGCATCCAGTACATCGTAGGAGTAGTTGAAATTCTCCGGCGCCTTCAGTTCATATCGTTGACAAAAATCTTCGTAGCTCGCGTAATTCTCTTTCGTAAACATTTAGTAATCTCTCCGTGATTCCATACACAGTTTTTCCTGTTTCCTCTCTCAAAAAACCATCAAAACTTGGTCCGGGCGGACTGCTTTAACAGCCAGCCCTATAGAATCACATCGAGAAATTTGACGTCCTTGCCATCCAGACCGCGCAGGGCATGGGGCTTTTCGGAATTGAAATAGAAGGAATCCCCTTCTTCGACGATAACGGGTTCACCATCCAGGCGAATCTCCAGACGTCCTTCAAGCACGTAGATGAACTCCTGACCGCGGTGTGAAGTTTCGGTCATGTCTTCACCACTTTTGGCCGGAACCGTAATCAAGAACGGCTCCATCTGACGACCGGCGAACTTGTAGCCCAAAGACTTGTAATCATAGTCCTTGCGGCGATCCACGGAAAACCCTTCGTCCTTGCGCACCAGCGAGTAGGACTTCAGGTGCGGCTCGCGACCCGAAATCAGCGTGGTCAAATCCACGCGGCACAGGCGGGAGACATCCAGCATGTACCCAACGGGAATTTCCACGGTGCCGGATTCGTATTCCGCGACTTTTTCCTTGGGCATGTTCAGCAGATCGGCCATTTCCTCGACCGTCCAACCGATGCCCTCGCGCAGTCCCACGAGTCGGGGCGCGATTTCCTTGTACTGTTCCATATATCCTCCTGCTATAAGCAATACCTCCGGTGACCGACCGGAGGGCCGTCCCTGAAAAACAGGGAACGGTAATCACCATAATGTATGGATAGCCGGGGCGCCATCTAAAACACCCCGGCTTTTTTTCACGATGCTACGCGTTTGGCCACAGCTCGGCGGCGTGGTCGCGCAGTTTGTATTTCTGAATCTTGCCCGATGCGGTCATCGGGTATTCAGTCATGAAGGTGACGTATTTTGGTATCTTGTATTTGGATATCTTGCCACGGCAATAATCGGTGACATCTTCGGGCAACAGATCCACTCCTTCCTTGAGGATAAGGAATGCACCCACCTCTTCACCGAAACGTTTGCTCGGGACGCCGGCTACCTGCACATCAAGCACGCCGTCCATGGTGTACAGGAACTCCTCGATTTCACGAGGATAAATGTTCTCGCCACCACGAATGATCATATCCTTAAGACGTCCGGTAATGGAAAGGTACCCATCCTCGTCCAGCACACCGAGGTCGCCGGAGTGCAGCCAGCCATCCTTGTCGATGGTCTCTTCGGTGGCCTTGGGGTTGTTGTAGTACCCTTTCATGACATTGTAACCGCGACAGCACACTTCGCCCTGAACACCAGGACCGACTTCCTCGCCGGTTTCAGGATCAGTGATCATGATCTCGACCTCGGGCATTGCCGTGCCAACGGTCTCGGTCATGTGCTCCATGGTATCGCCGATCTTGGTCTGGGACATGACCGGACTGCTCTCGGTCAGGCCGTAGCAGATGGTGATCTCGGTCATGTTCATTTTGTCCATGACCCGTTTCATGACTTCGACCGGACAAGGCGAACCGGCCATGATGCCTGTCCGCAGGTTGGAGAAGTCAAACTTGGGAAACAAGGGATGATCGAGCATGGCGATGAACATCGTAGGCACACCGTACACGGCGTTGCACTTTTCCTGATCAATGGCGAGCATGACATCAGTGGGGACAAAGTCCTCCAGAATGACCATTGTCACACCGTGGTTGATACAGGCAAGCACGCCAAGCACGCAGCCGAAACAATGGAACAGCGGCACGGTCAGCGCCAGCCGTTCTCCGGGCTGAAATTCCTGATTCTTGCCGATCCAGTACCCGTTGTTGCCAATGTTGTGATGGGTCAGTTGCACGCCCTTGGGGAACCCGGTGGTTCCGGAAGTATACTGCATGTTGACCACATCATGCGGATCAAGCTCAGCCTGACGTGCCTGGTACTCTTCATCCGAAACCATGGCAGCCATGGCCTGCAGTTCAGGGATGGAGTACATACCGCGATGTTTCTCGTGCCCGAGATAGAACACCCGCCTGAGCTTGGGGAACTTGTTGGTCCGCAACTGACCTCGTTCCTGCACCTTGAGTTCGGGAATCTGCTCGTAGACGGTCTGCAGGTAATCGTGATCCCTGTAACTGCCTATGATAAAAAGGTTATCGGCCTCAGAGTTTTCCAGCAGATATTTGAGCTCATGCGAACGGTAATGCGTATTCACCGTCAGCAAAATTGCCCCGATCTTGGCCGTGGCAAACTGCAACGTCACCCAGTACGGTACGTTGTTGGCCCAGACAGCGACCTTTTCACCCTTCTTGACGCCAAGCGCCATCAGGCCCTTGGCAACAGTATCGACCAACTCGCCAAATTCGCGGTAGGTCAGACGAAAGTCACGATCCACATAAACTACGGCCTCGGTATCGGGCCACTTCTCAACGGCCTCATCCAACAATTGTCCGAGTGTTACTTCGCGTATAGCTCCCATAACGATCTACTCCGGGAAGTAGAGGACAGCGTAGATTTCAGCCTTTTCATCACCATGACAGGCCACGTTGTGCGGCACCACGGAATTGAAGTAGCTGGAATCACCAGGCGAAAGGATGGTCTCTTCCTGACCATACTTGATGCGAACCTGCCCGGAGTGGACAACGATGAACTCTTCGCCTTCATGGGAGGAAAGCGTTTCATCCTTGGCGGACTCAGGAAGCAGTTCAATGAAAAATGGCTCCATGTGCCGATCGGTTTTCCCTTTACCCAGAGAATGGAAGACAACCCCCGGCTCCTTGCCGTCAGGATGCATGGTCAGTTCTTCTTCCCTGTCGGCAAGACGGGTGATCAGCGGGTCGGATGACACCTGATCATCCAGAAAGGTGCCCAGGCGAACGCCCAGAGCGCGTGCAAGTTTTACCAGCGGACGCAGTGAGGGGTACATGTCGTCGTCTTCGACGGCGCGGATGAAATCTTCTGAAAGAACGGTGCGGTTGGCCAGGTCTTCGATGCTCAGATTCTGCTTTTCACGGTAGGATTGAATCCTCTTACCGATGCTAGTCATGGATGTTGTCTCCTGAAAACAGTTACTATACGGCTATATGTAAAATCTTCCGTCGATCAGCCTCGCGGAAGACAATTATTCGCAGCCCTTGCCTCTACCCGAAACAGCGAAGAATGTCACCTGACTCACTTCCATACACTCAGGGTCATCTTTCTTTCTCTCTCCCGGCTATGAAAACGATCTTCACCCGACATATGAACGAATTATATTGTTGACGAATCGGCACGGAGGGCGGTTGCCAACCGCTTCACACCAGTGTATTTTTCAAAAACAGATCAAGAGACAAGGAAACGCTGTGACGAATGAAAAATTGACGAGCAAAAAAGTTCCGCAAGATGAAGGGACTTTTGAAGGTGCCATACCCGATGATGTCAATCGGGAAAAGATATCCGGCGTGTTCTCCAGCCAGACCGTCAACAAGGTCGGAACCGGTACCACGCAACGGAAGATGATTCAAAAAGCATACTGGTTCGCCCGAGAGATCGCTCCTGATGAGGCGGGAGAAACGCCCATGGTCGAAGTCCAGCCTCTCAACACCAACAATATTCCTTCCGGCCCAAAGGAGGAAATCCCTCTGCCCGACTTTCTGGAGCGCTACACTCCGGAGCTCGAATACTATCAGACCGAAGTGTTTCCGCGGATGCAGGAAATGAACTCAACCATCCAACGTGCCGAGCAGCAACGTGATCAGGGAGCATTGTATTCTGCCGAGTTCGAATACTCTGCCGCCCTCGAATTTGATGAAAACAACGTACGCGCCAACTTTGGTCTGGGCCTCACCTACATGGAACGAGGGGACGCAGCCAAGGCCAGCGATATTTTTGAGCGTATCGTCGGGCTGGATGCAGCGTTCACCAGTCAGCACAAACATCTTTTCAACGAGTTCGGCATCAATCTTCGCAAGTCCAATCTGCTCGATCAGGCCGTCACCTACTACACACGGGCATTGGAAATCACCGACAACGACGAGAATCTCTACTACAACATCGGCCGTGCCTATTTTCAGCGTGGAGACATTGACCTGGCCCAGGAACATCTCCAAAAAGCACTCGAGATAGCACCGAATTTTGAAGAGGCGCAGAAGTTTCTCGACTACATAGCGAAGCATCGGGACAAGTAATGTCACTCGGGCTGGATCAGGTCACTTTTCAGTATGCCGACGGCCCTGTCATATTGGACGCTGTTTCACTGTCCATCCCGGACAACAGCTACACGCTGGTGCGCGGACCTTCCGGTGCCGGAAAATCCACCCTGCTTCGACTCTTTTCCCGTCTGGAAGAACCCCAATCCGGCCATATCCTTTTCCATGGCGCTCCCTGCGAAACCGTTCCGCCACCACAGTACCGGCGCTCGGTGGCCTACATGCAGCAGATGCCATCATTGATCAGCGGCACCATCCGCGACAACCTGCTCCTGCCCTTCACTTTCAAAGCGAATAGCGTGCTAAGCCACCCCAATGATCAGGAGTTACAGGATCGGCTTAAGGCGTTTCTGCTCGATTGCTTTTCCCTGGACACCCGTGCCGACACCTTATCTGTTGGTCAAGCGCAGCGGCTTTGTTTCATACGAAGCCTACTGCTTGAGCCGGAAGTCATCCTGCTCGATGAACCGACAGCCTCACTGGACGCCGACAGTGCAGCCATTGTTTTGGAAAAAACCGTTGAGTTGCATAACAACGGCATGACCGTACTCATGATATCCCACTCGGAACAATCACCCCCGGGGGTGACACACACCCTTCATTTCAACAACAAAAAGCTGGAATTGTCATGACCACACAAGCCATCATTGAAATAGGTCCACTGCAACTGACGCTGTGCCTTGGCTTTGTGTTGCTTGCCGGAGGGGCTTCCATCTACCATAAGCTCGGACTTGGTCGTGACTTGCTGGTCGGCACCATTCGGACATTCGCCCAGCTTTTTCTCATGGGATATGTGCTGAAGTTCATATTTGAGGTCAACTACAGTTGGCTGGTGCTGCTCATTTTCTCCGGGATGATTGCTGCGGCAGTGCACATCATCAAAGGCAGGGTCCAGGAACGACGAATACCTTTTGTCATGCCCACGTTTATAGCCATGCTCATCTCGTACTCGCTGGTTTCCTATGTAGTGACTGCGGTTATTGTCGGCGCAAAACCCTGGTGGACTCCGCAATACTTCATTCCCCTTGCCGGAATGATCGTGGGCAATTCCATGACCGCCATTTCCATCTCATTGGAACGACTGTTCTCCGACCTGCGGACGCGACGAGCCGAGGTAGAGATGCAGTTGGCCCTTGGTGCCGACTACCGTGAAGCATCACAGGACATTCTCCGCAACGCAGTCAAGGCAGGCATGATCCCTTCTATCAACTCGCTCATGGCAGTGGGGCTTGTCTCTCTTCCGGGCATGATGACCGGTCAGATTCTTTCGGGCACCGATCCACTGATCGCCATCCGCTACCAGATCGTGGTCATGCTGATGATCGTGGCCGCAACGTCACTGGGTGCACTCCTGGTGACCGGCCTCGTCAGGAAGCGATGTTTTTCCAGTGGCCAGCGGTTGCTGCTCCGATAGCCCGTTGTCCACTTCCCTCCTTCTAGGCAAAGATTTTTGACTAGCCAGAGTTGCACAGCTCTGACCCAATCAAAAGACACATGAGCACCTGCACACCTGTCGATTTGTTTTACAGTTATTATCTATTTTTTACAGATTGATTTTCTCGTTATTTCACTAAAGCGTACAATTACTCACCCATACAGTCAGGAACATTATTTGCATTTTTTCACCCGCAAACTGTAGGCCAATCAACAAATCGGATGCAACGGAGATGCATTCTCGCCTATCCCGAACATCCAGAGGGGGCATTATGAAACGACAGATTTGCATGCTCTTTTCACTGCTTTTGGTCATCGTTGGCTTTGCGACCGCAGCCAACGCCGAGATGGTAACCCTGTATGCATCCCAAGACGCCTGGGTTGATTCCGACAACCCATCATCCACACCAAGCGACTCACCATTTCTTTCCATCTACTCCAGCAGCAACTCCCAGCGCTGGAGTTATTTTCAATTTGATCTCTCCTCAATCCCCGACACTGCCGTCATTTCCAAAGCTCGACTCTCCCTGTACGGTTCAGCCAGTTGGAGTACGGCTTCCGACTGGACAACACCGTATAACCGCTACCCGCACTTCTACCACGTAAGCGACGATACCTGGATCGACTCAACGCTGACCTGGGATAACAAAGGCGGGTATGATTCCTTGCTCGGAGTCAACTACCCCGGCTCGGCCTTCACGTGGAGCAACGCCTACTTCACCAATGGTGGCACCGACAACTGGGACGAAGGAGTCGATCTCAATGATGATCTCCTGTCCATTGTCGGACTTATCGGTGACACCATGGGCTATTCGGCCAGCTATTCCGCATACAGCGAAGGAACTGGTGGAACAACCAATGGGCCGCGACTCTACCTGGAGTATACGTTCGAAGACCCAGGACCGGGGCCGGGGGCAACAGTGCCGGAACCTTCCACCATACTGCTGCTTGGAATCGGCATCATCGGCCTGCTTGGGTATGGTCGTAAGGTGATGGGCTGATTATTTTCTTCACCAACAAAAAAAGGGCCGCTCCAAATGGAGCGGCCCTTGATACTTTTTCTTGAACGGCGACTAGCCGCGGGTGATGAGTCCGTAATTCTTCTTGCCTTTACGAATGACCATCAGTTCACCGGCAATGAAATCACCATTAGTGATTTCCTGCCCGTCTTCCACGCGCTGTCCGTTGATGTAAACACCGCCGCCCTGTACGTCCTTACGGGCCTGTCCCTTGGACTTGACCAGACCAAGATCAACCAGCATCTGCGGCAGATCAGGTACGTCGCCGGGGGCGTAGTGCTTGTGCGGAGCAGACTCAAGAGCGGCACGGAGCGTACCCGGATCAACCGTCTTCAGATCGCCTTGCCCGAACAATGCTTCGGTAGCTGCAAGAACCCGATCCAGCTCATGCTGACCATGAATCATGCGAGTCACTTCTTCAGCCAGACGCTTCTGCGCGGTACGCAGGTGCGGTGCGTCTTCCATTTCCTTTTCCAGCGCTTCGATCTCATCCTTTTCAAGGAAGGTGAAGAGCTTCAGGAAACGGACGACATCACGATCATCGGTATTGATGAAGAACTGGTAGAAAGCATACGGTGATGTGACTTCCGCGTTCAGGTAGATGGCACCCTTTTCGGATTTACCGAACTTCTTGCCGGATGCCGTGGTGATC
Organism: Pseudodesulfovibrio profundus; assembly: GCF_900217235.1. NCBI lineage: Bacteria > Pseudomonadati > Thermodesulfobacteriota > Desulfovibrionia > Desulfovibrionales > Desulfovibrionaceae > Pseudodesulfovibrio > Pseudodesulfovibrio profundus. Next base: position 1,548,539 of record NZ_LT907975.1, read on the forward strand.
AACGGGAAGGTCAGGGCAAACGCCTCGGCCTGCTCGTCATCATGGGCATAGCGACGACGCACGAATTCGCAACCGGCCGTGATGTTACCCCACTGATCGCCGCCACCGATCTGCAACTTGCAGCCACGGGTCTTGTACAGGTGGTAGAAGTCGTAGCTCTGGAGGATCATGTAAGAAAATTCGGTGTAGGAAATACCACCGTCTTCACGACCGATGCGGCCCTTGACGGATTCCTTCTGCATCATCCAGTTCACGGAAAAGTGCTTGCCGACATCGCGCAGCAACTCGATGGCGGTCATATCCTTGACCCAGTCGTAGTTGTTCACGATGTCAGGACGATCACCGGTGTTTCTCTCAACAAAACGGCGAACCTGGCTCTTGATCTTCTCAAGACGCCCTTCCATGATCTCGGGGTTGGACAATTCACGTTCCTTGTCCTTGCCGGAGGGATCGCCAATACGGCCGGTAGCTCCACCCATGAGGTACATGGGATTGTGTCCAGCGCGCTTCATGCGCACAAGACAGAGCAACGGAACGAGGTTACCGACGTGGAGACTGGCGGCGGTAGGATCGAAGCCGCAATACATGCTGGCACCCGGATTGGCCAGATACTCGCGTACCTTGTCTTCGTCCGAAACCTGATTAATGAGCCCCCGCCATTTTAAATCATCGTAAATATTCATCGTTTCCTCATTGTTTCCGTGGGAAAAAACGTTTCCATTCGGTCCCTAGTCCTGTTGGTACGTGGCCATGGAAATGGCCCGCCCGGTCGTATCATCTATGTCAAAAACGGCGCCTTGTAAAACACCTCTTCCAGAGGCTGCTTCAAGCTGTCTTGGAAGGCCCGTCAAATACCTATCCAGGATAATCTCCGGCTTCATGCCGATGCAGGAATCCCGTGTGCCGCACATACCCAGATCGGTCAGGTAGGCAGTTCCTCCTGGCAGTACCCTGGCATCATTGGTCTGGACATGCGTGTGCGTTCCGACCATGGCCGAAACCTTGCCATCCAGGAAATATCCCATGGCGACTTTCTCACCCGTGGCTTCGGCGTGAAAATCGACCAGAATAATTTTCACCTCGGCTGTTAACTCGTCAAGAGCGGTCTCGATCGCCGCAAACGGACAATCAATGGGTGGCATGAAAGTACGCCCAATTATATTGATCACTGCCACCGGCGGAAGGCCGTCCTTACGGAAAATCCGCACCCCGGATCCAGGCAGATGATCGGCATAATTCAAGGGACGCAACAAGCGGCTATCCTGCTCAAGCATGTTGTACAGATCCTTGGCGGCCCAAATGTGGTTGCCACCAGTGATACCGTCCACTCCGGCCTTGAGAATCGCCTTGGCCTGCTTTGCAGTCAACCCAAAACCGTTGTTGGCATTTTCACCATTGGCAAAAACCAGATCAACTTCGAGTTCCTCGCGAATTCTGGAAACATCACTGGTAACAGCCGTAAGGCCGGGACGACCGATTACGTCGCCCAGAAACAATACACGCATTTTGATTGCTATCCTTGTCGTATTGGGGAAAGGGGCAATGGATGAAGTAATCATCCTCGCCGAGCAGGTCAACTACAGGCGCTGGAACACCGTGGGGGCCACCTGCTTGAGTGGGAGCCGCATGCCTGAAAGCGATTCCGAGTGCCCGATGAACAGATACCCGCCCTGCTTCAGGTTATTGCAGAACTTGTTGAACAGGACGACCTGGGTATCACGATCAAAATAGATAACCACGTTGCGGCAGAATATGATGTCCTGCATTTCCTGCAACTTGAAATTCTCCATGAAATTCAATTGCTGAAAACGCACTTTGTTACGCAGGGATGCATCAATTTTGATCAGCGGCTTATTCTTTGATTTGAGCAGATACTTCTTTTTCATTTCCATGGGAATCTCATCCGCTTTTTCCATGGAATAGATGGCGCGCTTGGCCTTTTGCAAAATTTCTGTGGAAATATCGGTAGCCAGAACCGTGTAGTCGAACCCTTTGTTGCGATTGGCAAACTCGGAAAGGATCATGCACAGCGTATAGGGCTCCTCGCCGCTGGAACAGCCGGCACTCCACATCTTGAGCGGCTGACCATTGCCGATCCCCCGCCGCCAGACTTCGGGCAGAACGATATTGTTCATGATGTCCCAGTGCTTGGGCTCACGGAAAAAATGGGTGGTATTGGTGGTAACAACATCGATCAGGTGCCGCCGCTCTTCAGCGCGGCCCTTTTCGGAAAAAACATACTCGCAATACTCTTCGTATGACTGCAAACCGAGAGCACGCAGCCGTTTCTGGAAACGGGACTGCAAAAGTACTTTTTTGGTCGGCGGCATTTTGATGCCGAATTCTTTGTGGATAAGCTCGGCGAATCGCTTGAATTCACCCTCGCCCATTTCCGCACGAAACATCGACATGTTACTCTCCATGCGCCTGTTCAATGTGTCAGCATTAGATAGTGACGTCTGCGCGTCCTTATTCGTCTTCCCAGTCATTCTCTTCGTGCTCCATCCAGCATGCTTACCAGACTCAACGAAATCACACTAAAATAGAATCAGAAGCTGTACCATGATAATTATCAACACATACGATAAAATAGCAGTGTGGAAGCCCTGCCAAATCCAGTGGCCGATCACCCAGAATCCAGCTCAGTCTTGGCTCGTTGCATTGGGCAAAAGTAACATCGGTGCGTATCCCAGTATCCTACACCAAGCTTTAACCTTCACCAAATCAAAAACTGATACATTTACCATTTCATGGTGCAGCAGTAATAATTGGTCAAAAAAAAGCCCGGCTTCATTTCGAAGCCGGGCTTGTCATTCTCTACTTGGCGTACCCTACGGCACGCTTTTCGCGTATGACGGTCACCCGGATCTGGCCGGGATAGGTCATATTGTTTTCAATTTTTTCAGCAATGTCCTTACAGAGGACGTAGGTGTTCTCGTCACCCACCTTTTCAGAATCGACCATGACACGAATCTCGCGACCGGCCTGAATGGCGTATGCCTTGGAAACACCGTCAAAGCTCGTAGCCAACCCTTCAAGTTCCTCAAGACGCTTGACGTAATTCTCAAGCAGTTCCTTACGGGCGCCGGGACGGGCGCCGGACAGCGAGTCAGCTGCCTGCACCAGATTGGCAAGGATGGACATGGGAGGCGTGTCTTCGTGGTGAGCGGCAATGGCGTGAATGATGTCCTTGGATTCGCCATGTTTCTTGGCAATATCGGCACCGATAATGGCGTGAGGACCTTCGATCTCATGATCAACGGCCTTTCCAAGGTCATGCAGCAGACCGGCACGTTTGGCTTCCTTCTCGTTCAATCCGAGCTCGGCAGCCATGACGCCACACAGGAAGGCGACTTCCATGGAGTGCTGCAACACGTTCTGGGAGAAGGAGGTGCGGTAATGAAGACGACCAAGGAGATTGACCAGCTCAGGGTGAATACCGTGAACGCCGACATCGAAAGTGGCCTGCTCACCGATTTCCTTGAGCTTGCTGTCCATCTCTGACTCCACCTTGCGTACGATTTCTTCGATACGTGCGGGGTGAATACGGCCATCGTGGATCAAACGCTCCAGGGCCTGCTTGGCGACCTCGCGCTTGAGCGGAGAAAAGGCCGAAAGAACAACTGTTTCGGGAGTATCGTCGATGATCAGGTCGACACCAGTGGCAGCTTCCAGTGCGCGGATATTGCGACCTTCACGACCAATGATGCGGCCCTTCATGTCTTCACTGGGCAGGGTCACGGCGGTGACGGTCTGCTCTCCAGCGTAGTCACCAGCATAACGCTGCAAGGCAAGGGAAAGGATTTCCTTGGCTTTCTTGCTGGCGTTTTCCTTGGCCTCCATCTCGATATTGCGAATCATCTTGGCAGCTTCATGACGCGTACGGGATTCGATCTCGGTCATGAGGCTTTCGCGGGCTTCTTCAACGGTCAGGCCGGAAATTTCCTGCAACTTCCGCTCGTGCTCATCCGCTTTCTGGCTGAGCTCTTCCTCAAGGTCGGTCAGGTGTTTTTCCTGGTTGAGGAGCTGTTTCTGCAGTTCGACAGCCTGCGCTTCCTTGTCCGCGGCCTTCTCGCGCTTGGCATCAAGACGCTCTTCCTTGGACTGGAGGCGTTTTTCTTCTTTTTTCAACTGGCCTTCGCGGTCCTTGAATTCCCGCTCCAGCTCTTTCTTCTGAGAGTATATTTCGTCCTGAGCCTGAAGACGCGCTTCTTTGCGCAGCGCCTCACTCTCTTTTCTGGCTTCCTCGACTATCCGTTGCGCCAGCCCCCTGGAGTCGGATATCTGTTTATCTGAAATGTACCGTTGCAGTAGGTAGCCGCCTCCGAGGCCGACCCCTACTCCTGCGCCGATCATGGCGATTTCGGTTAACATGGGGTTCTCCTTACGTTTATGTTGACAGGCTTTGGGCGGCCTGTTGACGCCAAACAAGTACGCGTAATGTCTGCATGCCAAGCAGACGCGCAAGGAAGAGTACGTTTAGCGCATATATCGGGAGGAGAATGAAAGACTGGATATTATATATAACTCCACCGAACTGGTTGTTGTCCGGAAAAGTCCCCGGGAGGCCGTGTCGCCTGTTTGTTTTGAACCTGTTATCTACAGGTGGGCATGTCTCGCGTACCTTCAGGCTTCCCGATGCGAGTCGGGCCTGCTCACCAGCACGCTGGAGTCGTCGCCCTTTTTTCAGAGCATTGGCTCAATAACACTCCGGGCGATCACAAACGCCCCAGGGTAATATCTTTATCGAGGCCTGTCCCTTCCTATCATCGGCTTGGGTTATTCGGCCTTTTCCAAAATCTCTCCGATCCTCTCTTCCAGCTGCGCAAGCTGTGACTTGCAAACGAGGTAATCGTCGGCCAAACTAAGCAGAAGAAAAGTTAGCGCCTTTTCCTTACTTAGATCACCAGCCCCGGAAGTCAATTCACCGTACTTTGTTTCCAAGTACTCTTGGGCAGCTTCAATGCGTTCACTTTTCGCATCTGTCTTAAAGGAGATGTCTAATCCGAACAGGTTCAGCGTATATCGTGGCATCGCAACCTGCTGTTATTCCAGTTCACTTTGGACCTTATCCAAAAGAGTATCGATGCGAGATTCAATATCGCGTCGAGTCTGTTTTTCGGATTCGACCTGCTCCTTCAAGCGCTGGTTTTCTTCCTTCAACTCATTGATTTTATGTAACAACCCGTTGAATTTTTCTTCGAGTCGGTCAACAATTTCCATACCTTGTATGTATCCTCGTGCTTGTGAAAAATCAATCGGATTTTTTCAACCGTTTATTCAAATTAATCTGCTTGCCGCGTGCAATTCCAGCCCCTTCGTCAGGCACATCCTTGGTGATGGTGGACCCGGCTCCGACAAGAGCATCCTTGCCGATGGAAACAGGTGCTACCAATGCTGAATTGGAACCAATAAAAGCCCCGGAACCGATGACGGTCTTGAACTTGTTCTTCCCGTCATAGTTGCAGGTGATGGTACCGGCGCCGATATTTGCTCCAGCCCCGACGTCCGTGTCTCCGAGATAGGTCAGATGACTTGCTTTGGCGCCTTCGCCCAGCACTGCCTTCTTCATCTCAACAAAGTTGCCTACCCGTGCGTCACGCTTGAGTTCAGCTCCCGGGCGCAAGCGCGCATAGGGGCCAACCGTGGCTCCCGATCCAACCACGGCCTTCTCAATGTGACAAAACTGTTTGACTTCGCAACCGGACTCAAAAACGGAATCAGTGATGTAGTTGTATGATCCAAGCCGCGCTCCGGCCTTGACCACTGATTCGCCGTAAATTTCGCAATGACCGAAGATCTCTACCCCCGGCTCAACTGTCACCTGCGGCCCGATGATAACGGTACCGGGGTTATGCACCAGCACGCCCTTGTCTATCAATGCTTCCACGATCTTGTGGCGCAAGGTATTCTCTGCTGCAACCAGTTCACGCGGACTGTTGATACCCATCAGGCTGACGTCATCGCCGCACAGAACTCCGTGTACGCTCAGTCCTTTTTCAACGGCCAGTGAGACCAAGTCCGTGATGTAGTATTCACCGCTGGCGTTCTCATTCCTCAGTTCATCCAGAAGCGCTTCCATGGTTTCGACCTTGAGCAGATAGATTCCGGCGTTCACTTCGCCCGAAACCGGACCATGGACGCTCTCATCATAATCCTTGGCTTCAACAACGGCATTGATGGCGCGTTTGTTGTCACGCACTATCCGCCCAAAAGAGCCAGGCTCAGGCGGTGTAATCGTCATGAACGCCAGATCACAGCGACCGGCAACTTCGGCAAGGCGCTGGAGCGCTTCCGTGGTCACCAGCGGCGTATCTCCGTTGATAACCATGCAATATGGCGCTCCGGTTTTCTTGACGGCATCCCATGCGACCTGCAAGGCATGCCCGGTCCCAAGCTGCTCTTCCTGCACCACAAACGAGTCGCACTTCTCCGGGAAGGCCTCTCTGACCATATCCGCAGCGTGACCGATCACGGTCAGCACGTTGTCCTGCATGATGGGATCAAGGGCGCTATATACATAATGGAGCATGGGCTCGTTCAAAAGCGTCTGCAATACTTTCGGTTTGGCCGAATGCATTCGAGTACCCTTGCCAGCGGCAAGGACAACCGCGGCGATGGAAGTGTCGGTCATAACTATATCTCCCGGACAATAAATTCTCTATGAAACAAACTAGCTGGAAATTACCTGTTTGAAGCGGATTGGGCAAGTATCCCGCCCGAAAAAGACGAAACGGCTATCTCAAGCCGATAATCCCGCGTTGACCGATAGTTTTGATGAATGCGGTGACGCTCAACTCGGCCTCGCGAAGCTGCACCCCATACTTTTCGACAAACGCTTCAGCAATATTTCGAACGGAATGCTCACCGTCAATACGTTCCCACACAAATGTGCCCATCTCATCCAGTTCCACCTGCTTGATCATGGGTCGCTTGTCCCACATGCCGACCTTTTCGGCCAGACGACCAAACCACGGCTTCACTGCCAACGGATAGGAAAGTCGAAGCAGTCCGCCGTCCATGGTCGTTTCTTTGACCTCGGTATTACGCACCGGGACCATATCAAGGGCCTGTGAACGGCTGATGACAGGATGAACTTTTTTCTTAAACAATCCCATAGGACTCGCATATTCCGTTAAATTGATCAGCGGGTGCGGCAATGCTCCCACGAGCATGCACTCCGAGCACAGTATTCTCGTCATCGACAATCCAGACTCGACCTCGATTATACACCTCACGCCGCAAAATCCGACGGAGCAAAGAGGTCTTCTCTACCACATCCCACATGACTTTCTTCTCCCCGCTCTCAATACCGTTTCCTGACTTTGGAGCGCCGTCCATATTGTCTGTCACCCAAGCTTCAAGGCTTGTGCCCTTGAGAAAAACAGAGGCCGGAGCGTACCGATCAAAGACAAGCGACACTCCCTTGCCTTTTCCCGGGGGCAGGCGTTCACCTTTCTTCGTTGCAGGGAGCCAGTACGAAACTCGATAATGTCCGGGCTTAAAGGAAAAGGTGTCCAAGACGAAGTTGGATGGGACCCGCGCTGTCAGTCCAAACATGGTCCAGGGAACAGTCTTGCCGTTCGTGTGATCTCGAAAGGAGGACAGCACCTCTGAGGCGATATCCAGATCATGCTGACCTCGAATGAAAAACTGCGCGAGAACAGCCAGTCCCGTGGCTGGATTGTGGAGCATTGCGCCCATGCCATCATGGCCCGGGCCTTTCCAGAAAAAGCTCCCTGCCAGCAAACCGGTTTGCTCCAGCTTCCCAACAGCTTGCGCCCAAGATTTCGGGGTTTCACTCTCAGGCAGCGGACGCATCTCAGCGCCTTTGTTGCCTTTGGAAAGACGTTTCAGGTGTTTCTTGAAAGAAAAGGAACCATGCACTACCCGCCACTTCAATTCACATAACGGCATGTCCCCACGGGCCAAGACAAAGCCGTCCCGCTCAAGAGCGGACGGCTCCCAGTCCTCCGGCGTTGTCAAACCAACACCGTTCCAGCAAAGAGTACTCATCTTAACGGGCTACGAAATCGTCGAGATCACGTACCTTCTTGTTCCTATGCTTACCCATGCGCCGCTCTTCATCGTCACGCTGCTTCATATAGCAACGGTACTCATTTTCCATGACAGAATCATAGGTCATCTTGATGGAAACTCCAGGGCGCATTTCAGCCTTTTTACTCCACATAAGCAAAATACTCATGCGCTCATCGCCTCGTGTGAAGACCCATTTCCACGCTATGATATTACGAAACGTATCGCCTTCATAACTGTCCGGCTTACCATACGCTTTCTCATATTTCTTATACAACTTGTCAAAAAAGTGCTGACTGCGGTCATGGAATTTGATCTTCACCCGCATGAGCATATCGACATCGTCACAATTAGCATAGGTCAGGCTCCCTCCCCGTACGCCGGGAATGGCACCAGGAATGAAATGCACTTCCTTGAGAAACGGCATATCCGGTATAGGGGTCGCTTCTCCTGTTTCACAGTATTTTTGGTGATTACCCATATGCTCACCAAGGGTCAGACCGGCAATAGTCGTAGGGAACGGCCCTGCGAACGCAGTCGAAACCATAAGAGCGAGTACCACCAGTACGATCATGCTAATTTTTTTCATTGTAGCAACTACCTCGTTGAAAGACTTGTCGGTTTTTCTCGTAACACTTATGGTAAAAGAGAATTCTCTTGTTGGCAAAGAGATTAGTAACCCGCAGGAGCAGCATGCGACCTCTTTTCGACCTCCGCGCATTGGCATATGCCGTTTTCACCGTACTCGGCGGAGCCGTGTACGGCGGCCAGGTCTGACCACTCATGGTACAGCTCCCGGTCTGGGAGCTCGGGCTCATCATTCTCCTTCCCATGGCAGGGGTCTATCTGCTGCGTCCTTTTGCCATAGCCCGATATGTTGAATGCGCACCACCGATACAACAATCTTTCCGGCAATTCCGAGTCGAACTGGCCTTGTACTTTGCAGCAGGAATCATCATGGCTTTTCTCCTGCTGTTCATGCACAGTTTCCCGCTGCTCGAAAGTGGTTTCAAGCTCGTCCTGGGCATATTCACTGTGGGACTGTTCGCTGCTCTCGACATTGCCCTTGCCCGCGAACGGCAAGTCATTCGCATGGCTCTTTCCGGCAGCGGACCTTTCGAGCCACCCAGCCGCTTCAGCCCCTTGACGCGCCGCTTCTCGCTGGTCGCAACACTGATCCTGCTTCTGATTACCGGCATCATGCTACTGGTGATTATCCGCGATGTTCACTGGCTCGCCGAGCAGGATCTGACCATAGCGTCCGTTGACGAACTTGGACGGTCCGTGCTGCTTGAAATCATCTTTGTGATGGGCTTCCTGCTCCTCATGATCATCAACCTGATCTTCTCGTATGCACGCAATCTCCGTATCCTTTTCGACAACGAGACCAGTGTGCTGGAAAGCGTGACTGACGGCGACCTCTCCCGTCAGGTGCCGGTGACCACCAGTGACGAAATGGGCGTTATCGCCGGGCATACCAACACGATGATCCGCTCCCTTCGTGACAGCCAGCGCATGCGCGAGGGGCTACGCATTGCCCATGAGGTGCAGCAGCATTTTCTTCCCAAGCACCCCCTGCCCATAGAAGGCGTCGACATTGCAGGCACAGCCTCTTTTTCCGATGAGACCGGTGGTGATTTTTACGATTATATCGAGTGCGAGCGTCCGGACTGCCAATTGATGACCGTTGCGGTGGGCGATGTTTCCGGCCACGGCATAGGCGCTGCCCTGCTCATGGCCGAAGGGCGCGCACTGATCCGACAATCCACCAGTTCACCCGGATCGCCTGCGCAAAACGTGGGGACCGCCAACATGCACCTTGCCCGGGACGTTGAGGGGACTGGCCGTTTCATGACCCTGTTTTACATTGTCCTTGATCCTGTGACCAAGCACATGACCTGGGTTAATGCCGGCCATCAGCCGCCACTTCTCTACGACCGTTCAACCGACACGTTCACAGAGCTCAAGGGGAACGACATCCCGCTCGGCGTCATCGACGACTGGCTGTTTCACGAAAACTACCATTCGCTTCCTTCATCTGATCAGGTCATACTCGTTGGCACGGATGGGATATGGGAGGCAATCAGTCCGGATGGCGAGATGTTCGGACCTGCTCGAATCAAGCAGGTTATCCGTGAACACGCCGACCAACCCGCCGAGCGCATAGTGCAGGCTCTTGAAGACAGAGTTCACCACTTCGCAGGCAGGCGCTCCCAGCGCGACGATGTGACGCTCGTTGTCATCAAGGGCAAGTAGCCTTTTGCCCGAAAAGATGCATTTCTTGACCTAGATCAAGGATTTTCACCCAAGCTTGTCATAAAAGAGACTCAAGACGATCAGCCAAAACCGTCTGACACACTCTGTGACAACCATCAACCGTCACACCTCCATAAACCTGAGCGCCCGCCTGTACAACAGGCGGGCGCTCAGGTTTATGGCACCATGAATGAGGTTCTACTGGATTGTTGTCCTGAAACATTTTATTTCATCTCCATGGCTACCCAAGCAATCACACAAGACGCTGTAATCAACGCTGCGCGCAAGCTCGGTCGCTCACTAAACAATGAGCAGGCTGACTTTTTGCGCACCTATCTCGATCAGCTCATCAAATGGAACAGGAAGATGAATCTGGTCGGCAAATCCTCGTGGCAGCAGGTTTTCGACACGCTGATCGTCGACTCGCTGTTTCTTGCTGATTTTCTGGACGGGCTTCCACTTGAAGACCAACCGCTGACACTCGATCTCGGAGCCGGAGCTGGCTTGCCTGGCATTCCCCTTCGCTCCATCTGGCAGGATGGCGTCTACTGGCTGGTGGAAGTACGGGAAAAACGTTCGCTCTTCATGCGTTCCGTTCTTGGTCGGATGGGACTGCCCAACACGCATGTTTTTCATGGCCGGGCCGAAGATGCACTCACACGACTGGCCGAGTCCGGGCATAGCGCAACAGCCGACCTCATTCTCAGCCGCGCTTTCATGCCATGGCGCAAACTTCTCGACTTCACCCGTCCCATGCTCAGAGATGGCGGCATTATCGTCATCCTCGCAAATGACCCGCAACCTGCGGATTCCGACATTCCCGATGGATGGAAGTTGGCTGATGTGGCCAGCTACCCGGCAGCACGTGATGAACGATACTTCTGGTCACTGATTAAATCCTGACGATCCGACCAACAGTTACATAAATAAAAGCCGGATGATCCATATGGATCATCCGGCTTTACTATCTTGTGAATCGCCGTCTAGATGACTTTGTTCAGCGGGTATTCAATGATGCCCTCTGCACCAAATTCCACCAGACGAGGAATGAGGTCGCGAACAACGGTCTCTTCAACCATGATCTCAACCGAGAGCCAGTTGTGGTCCTGCAGTTCCGCCACGGTCGGGGAATTGAGGGACGGCAGGGAGCCGTTGAGGGCTTCGAGCTTATCCTTGGGCAGGTTCATTTTCAAACCGACCATCTTTTCGGCCTTGAGTGCACCCTGCAACAGCATGTTGATTTCCTGAATGAGCTTGCGCTTTTTCGGATCTTCCCATGCTTCCTTGTTGGCGATGAGCTGCGTATTGGTCTGCATCAGCTCAGCGATGATGCGCAACCCGTTGGCGCGAATGGTCGTGCCGGTTTCGGTGATCTCCACGACAGCATCACACAGGTCTTCGACAACCTTGGCCTCGGTGGTACCCCAGGAAAAGGTGACATCCACGTTGACTCCAATGGACTTGAAGTATTCCTTGGTGAAACCGACCAGCTCGGTGGCGATTTTCTTACCTTCAAGGTCCTCAGGGCGCTTGTAAGGGGAATCCCCTTTGACGCACAGGACCCAGCGGGCTTTGCGATTGGAGACCTTGGAGTAGATGAGGTCGTCAACCACAACAACGTCGGATTTGTTTTCCTTGATCCAGTCCATGCCGGTCAGGCCGACATCAAAGGTGCCGTTCTCGACGTACATGGACATTTCCTGTGCACGGGCAAGGGAGCATTTTATGCGATCATCGTCGATATCCGGAAAGTAGTTGCGATTGTGCAGCTTGATTTTCCAGCCTGCCTTGGCAAACAGTTTGAGAGTTGCATCCTGCAGGGAACCTTTGGGGACACCAAGACGGAGAAATTGTTCAGACATTATTTATATACCTCTTTCGGGTCGAAGACGAGCGGGGAACATTCGGTCACCTCACCGTCCTTCATTTCACGATAAAAACATGAGCGATAGCCTTTGTGACAGGCTGCGCCGCCAATCTGGTCGATGAGAAGCACCAAGGTGTCGTCGTCGCAATCAATGCGGATGGACTTCACCTTCTGCGTATGGCTCGAGGTACCGCCCTTATGCCATAACGTGTTGCGGCTGCGGCTCCAGTAATGGGCCTCACCGGTTTCCAGGGTCTTATCCCATGCTTCTTCATTCATGTAGGCCATCATCAGGACTTCGCCGGTTTCGGCGTCCTGTGCAATGGCAGGGACGAGTCCGTCCATTTTTTCAAAATCCGGTCTGATCATCGCGGTACCTCATATCAGATGATTTTTCCGACCCGGGATTGGGTCGGGGAGCATACATAGCGGATGGTCGTGACAAACGCAACTCTGCAACTCCAATGTAACCCAATCGCCATGCGGCAAATCCAGCCTTGCTCACCCTTTGGAAAAAGCTGATGGTCTCTACTCCGTGCTCAGAACTTGGTGTTCGTTTTGTGCAACAACCCACGCTAATATATCAATATCGACGACTTGTTCAGTTCTGATCCAAGGCTGTTTACTCATTCAAGGAGTGCCCCTTTTCACAGCTAAAGAGACTTATCAAAAAAAAAGACCGCCTTGTCAGCGGTCTCTTCATTATATTCCAGCTAATTTACGCGCTTTTTGCGCAAGTTCCCTGAATCCGTCCATGGGTTCCTTCGTCATTCGCCACGAGGATTGGGAACGAAGCGATTCAGTGGAAAGCACACTGTTTCGTATGAATTCTCCACTCACAGGGATGTATTTTGTTCTCAGACCCGATCCACCATAAAAGGATTCGAGCGCATTGATGACTTCCGTGGTGCTGTACCCCAGCTCTGACCCGACATTCCAAACCACATGGGGAAGTTCTGTTCGAATCGCCTCTATGGTTGCTGCCGCAACATCATCAACATGAACATAGTCGCGCACGGTCTCACCATTATGGAACACCGACAACACATCGCCATTCATCAGGCATTGCAGACAACTGCTGACAACACCTTTTGATCGACCGGTTAACGACTCGTCCCCGTAAATATTGGCGGGGCGAATAATGGCCGTCTGAATGGAGGATGCATCATCGAGATCGAACAACACATCTTCCATACCCTTTTTCTCCATGCCGTAGTCATCAAGCGGGTTGCGGATCTGTGTCTCTTCGACCGGCAGCAAAAGCGGCTCGCCATAGACGGCGCCACCAGAAGATATGAACACGATCTTCCTTACGGCACTGCCTTTAATCCCGTGAACAAAATCTCGGAAAGCTGCGGTGTTGACGCCCTGCGCCGCGCTTCGGTCATGAATGAACCAGACAACCGTGTCGCAATCCTTGACGCTATCGGCCATGGCATGCACGTCTAGCCCATCAATGGCGATATGGGAAACACGAGCATCATCTAACGGCACACCGGAGGAATCCGGCCTGTGCGTGATGAGGATATCCACGTCACCGGCGGCAAGAAGCATACGCGCTGTAGCCTCTCCAAGAGGAGACAAGCCGCCGATGAGCGCGATGCTGGATGATGTATTAGTGGGCTTCATGTAATTTGCAATGCCTTGATACTTGGGAAATCTCTGTCGCTGTAGGAGAGGACTACTTATATACTTTATACAAACTTGGCAACATCGCGACGTTTACCTTCGTTCACCAAACAAAAAGCCCGGATTAACCGGGCTTTTTGCAAAATGGATAAAGGATCGAACAAACCATCTAGCAATCATGAAAATCCTTGTTGATGTAGAAACAGAGATCGAACAGGTTTTGCACCATCTCATCTACGAGTTCTTCCGAATCATTTTCCCCATTCTCAACACTCATAGTTTTGTTGACGATCTTGGAAAACAACATGCCGATGAGTTGATCATCGTACATCGTCCAATACTTGCTCCCTGACGGAAACTTCTTATCAAATCCGTGATAATACATATTTTCTACCGTCCCTGGTAATATGTGTTGTTGGCTGGCTACACAATCTATCGGACCTTTCAAAGAATCCCTTAAGGGACAAAAAAGACCAATGTCGGATTTTTTCCAGAAGAGGGTTCAATCAATCATGTTTTCATTATTTAGATAATAATGACATTTCGTTGGCATAAAGTTACCTTACTGTAACACGAACTTAACACGCAGTAGGCTATAGCAGTCCGTAACAATCTATTCCACCAAGGAGATTCTACCGTGTCTGCACAGAAAATTCTGGTCATTGAAGACCATAAAGACACTCGAGAGCTACTGAAATACAATCTGACGTCCGCTGGGTTTGATGTAGGCACAGCAGAAGATGGCCAAAGCGGCCTGAATCTGGCTGCTGCCTTCAAGCCGGACATCGTACTGCTTGACCTCATGATGCCGGGGATGGATGGACTGGAAACATGCAGACAATTGAAGTCTGACGTGAGCCTTGCGCGCATCCCTGTCATTATGCTCACAGCCAAGGGCGAGGAAGTCGATAAAATTGTCGGGCTGGAACTCGGAGCCGATGATTATGTAGTCAAACCATTCTCGCCACGCGAACTGGTACTGCGCATCAAGGCGATCCTGCGTCGCTCAGGTTCACCACAGCCAGACTCACCCAAACAGTGGGAACGTGATGGGTTGTCTGTTGATTTTGAAGCACACCGACTTTCCGTCGACGGAGAAGAAATTCCTCTGACAGCCACGGAATTCAAACTGCTGACCGTGCTGGTTTCCGGCGCTGGCAAAGTGCAGACACGCGACAACCTCTTGGACACTGTATGGGATACCCATTTTGAAGGATACTCACGAACAGTCGATACCCATGTTCGTCGACTGCGCCAAAAGCTGGGGCCATACGCCAAACTCATTGAGACAGTGCGAGGAGTTGGCTACCGCTTTAAAGCCTGATGCGTACTTACTTTACAAGTAAAAAAGCCGCCCATTTTTTTGGACGGCTTTTTTTTGAACCAATTTCTTCGACTTTCCACGGTTCTCACTAGACCAAATGACTCAATAAATGAAATGAGTTCATTCTCTTGCCCCCATATAAGATAGGCAGTTCTAATAAAAACCGCCTATCCATAGACAAAATCAATAGCATAACACATAAAAATACAGCGAGCCACATCCATGTCTCGCCGTCAAAGATGTCAGCGATCGATTAATCGTTGCCTAGCGTGATCTGAAATGCAATTGCGTATAAGTGATCAAAGAAGTCGACGTATTCGACAGGGATATGCGCGGGTACATTGATTCGGGCAGGTGCAAAGTTGATAATGCCACGAATGTTTGCATCAACCAGATGGTTAGCTGCGCGCTGAGCACGGTCGGGTGGTGTGGTGATGATACCTATTTCAAGGCCCATCTCGGGAGCCTGCTCTTTCAGGTGGGTGGGACATACGATCTCGAGATTTTCAAATTCACGCCCGATCTTGTCAGGGTCGCAATCGAATGCAGCGGCAATTTTGAATCCCCGCTTCTCGAAATCATGGTGACGCAGCAAAGCCGTACCCATGTTTCCAACACCGATCAACGCACATTTCCACACTCTATCGATTCCGAGTGATTGCTTGATGGACGTGATCAGTTCCTGAACATAATATCCGACACCACGCACTCCGAATTCACCAAAATACGCAAGGTCCTTGCGAATCTGGGACGAGTTTACCGAGCAAGCGCGAGCAAGCTTCTCAGAAGAGATAACGTCATTACCGTCACGAAGCAGGTTTTCAAGAACCTGGATATACACGGCGAGGCGCCCGATGGTGGCTTTTGGGATATGTTCGCTTTTCATGCCTTATTAATCTCTTGAGGCGTCAAAACAACGCCATCCATGTGAAAATTTTAACAATCTACGGGTTTAAAAAGGGAGGCCGGAGCCTCCCTCTATAAGCTTCTTGGTAGTCTGAAACTAGACGACGAAGAGGAGGATCAGGTTAACAACCAGAGCGTAAATAGCCAGGGACTCGATGAATGCCAGGCCGAGAATCAAGGTGGTGGACAGCTGTCCGCCAGCTTCGGGGTTACGAGCGATACCTTCACAAGCGCCCTTGACGCCCATGCCCTGACCGATGCCGCAGAGACCAGCAGCGATGCCCATGCCGATTGCAGTAGCGTAAGCTTTAGCGGACATGACACCTGCGTCGCCAGCAGCGAAAGCAGTGGAAGCAACCATAACCATAGCCAGGGTGGTGAACAGAATCTTAGCGATTTTCATTTTGAATCCTCCGAATGGAATCATTTAATATTGTTTTGGTCCAAGGACCATTTCCCCAAAGTTGAAACGTACCGATCTAGTGAGCGTGTTCGATGGAACCCTGCAGGTAGAGCATCGTCAGCATGAAGAAAATGAATGCCTGGATGGTCTTAGCAAGAACGAACAGGAAGTACATCGGCAGAGAGCCCAGGATCGGCGCCAGGAAGAACATCAGGATAAGGACAATTTCCTCACCGCGGATGTTACCGAAAAGACGCAGAGTCAGGCTGAGCGGACGTGCCATGTGAGAGATCGGCTCAAGGATCAGCATGAGCGGAGCCAGAAAGCTGACCGGACCCATGAAGTGCTTGATGTAGCCGGCGCCCCATTTTTTGATACCCACGAAGTTGTAGAACAGGAACACGATGATCGCCATGGAGGCGGGAGTGTTGATGTTCGCGGTAGGAGCATCACAGCCTGGGACCAGGCCGATGTAGTTCATCACGAGGATGAACAAGAAGATGGTACACAGCAGCGGCATGAACTGACGGCCTTCCTGGCCGAGGTTGGAGACAGTGAAGTCTTCCAGACCGCCGATAATGGTCTCAAACAGGTTTTGCAACCCGCCGGGAACCATCTGCAATCGGCCACGAACAATAAAACCGAGTGTGAAAAGAATACCCATTGCCAACCACATGTACAGCACGTGGTTGATTGATGCGACGCCAAGAGCCTGTTCCATGCTGGCACCCCAGTGCCCGATGGATTTGACCATGTCAGCGTACAGAAGAGGATGCGGAAGTCCGCCTGCGAAACCCATATCCAAGCCTCCTTAAAAATCTAGGCCTTTTTGTTCCCCATCAGCATCAGGCCTGTCACCGTAAGATTAAGCGGAACGGTGCCGATACCTGAAATCAACCCCCAGTGGGGAACACGTTCGACTCCTAGCAACCAATACAGGGCCAGCCCGCTCAGAGTCATCTTCACCATGAATATTACAAACAGTTTGAATGGTCCGCCCTTCGGCTCGTGCACAATACTCTGGACTATGCGGGCGAGCGCCCAGAAATTGACGAGAGCGAGTAACGCTCCTGCCGAAAAAGCAAAGGACCACCGGGAAAACAATGTTACCAGCACGATCACTAGAGAGGTCCCCAGCGATACGTAAATCTGATTGCGGATGATGATACGCGTATCAGTCTGATCAAACCCCATCTTCACAAGGAGGGGTTCAATTTTCCGATTAATCATCTCCAGCACTCTTTTCACCTTCCTGTTTCAAAGAACCGTGTTGCTGTCCTTCCTGACGTCGTTGCAATTTTCTGAAATCTTCCCAAACCATTTTAAACCCAGCCATGACCCCTAGCACAAAGAAGATCATGATCAGATACGGCTTGGTACCGAAGTAATCGTCCAGAAAATACCCCAAAGTCAAACCGACGATGATGGCTGACACAATGTGTAGCCCCATCGTGCTGGCGGTTCCACCGACCTGCACGATATTTTTCCAACGTCCATCACTTGAAAAGAACATAGTCACACCCTCGTGAAGATTTTGATTACCAGCTCCGGGAATCCACTGGCGAACACAGCAATTAGTGCAATCCTTCACAAGTGGAGGAGAAGTAACACACTGAGTGTTTTCTCGTCAATGCGTTTCTGTCATATTCGTGCTTTTTTTCCCAAAGTTTTCCGATGGGCAGAAACGCCCGCCATTATTGGAATTGCGCTAATCGGAAAAGAAAAAGGGAGGCGAGAAAACGCCCCCCTTTGAACATGCGCTCACAAGAGTATTTTTACTACTCGGGATCGCTGACGTCAACGACCTTGACCAGGAATTCCTTGACGTTGCTAGGCGGGTCGAAGAACACGGCCATGAACGGCGTGGATGACCCCGGCCTGAGGAACATATTGTTGGAAAGGATACCAACATCGCTGGCCAATCCTTCCTCAATTTCCTTGCGGGTCTGAACCTGCAACTGGAATTGGGAAAGCACGTTGCCGCACAGGAAGGCCTGGGAGGTCAGCACGTTGCCACTGGCATCATACAATACAACTTCGACCTTAATGCGCTCTTTCGGCTCGGAAAATTTATTTACCGCTTTGCCGTCCACGATGAAGAGATTGCCTGTCTTCTCGTTAGCCACGTAGTACTGTCGAACATTCTTGAGTTCGATGTTTCGGACGCGGTCTTCTGGAGATTCACCAGGCGCAGCAGGTTCATCACCACCGGTCTCTTCCATGAACATCTTGCCGACGTACGGAACATTCTTGAGATATTGACCGATATCCATACTGGTCATGGCCCAGTAGACGCCGCCACCCAAGCAGAGAAGAGTCACGACCAGGATGATAAGACATCCCATTGATTTGCTGCTTTTCTTCTTCTCAGGCTTCTCATCGAACTGCTTGTCCAGCTCGAAGTCAGTCTCGCCCGGAAGAATAGGCTCATCCTCTTCCTTTTCATCCGTCAACGAGGAATCCAGGTCTTCATCGGACGTCGGCTTCTTGAGGAACAGGTCGGATTCATCGTCTTCCAAATCATCCGATACGTCATCGCTCTCTTCTTCCAACTCATCATCGAATGCATCTTCGGATTCGTCGTCGTCAAAGAGTTCGTCGTCATCACCGAACAGTGAATCCACATTCTCTGCGGCTTCTTCATCTATCCCCGTGGGAGCAGGGCCTTCTTCGGGTTCGGGGCGATCATCCACGTCATCGAAAAGATCATCGACACCGGGCATATCATCAGAGGCATCGGATTCGGTGGTCTCCGGTCCGAACTCCTCTTCAACAGCCCCCATAGCCTCTTCAACAGCGTCTGCTTCCGGCTCAGGTGTGTCCTCTTCGAACATATCATCCGGGAGGCCACCCAACTCGTCTTCAGCCGCAGCGTCGTCAGCTTGGTCTTCGTCGCTATCTGTGGATTGGGGGATTTCTTCGTCACCTGCCGGGGATTGTCCGGCCGCGACTTCATCGAATGTAGCGTCAAAATCATCACCGGCCCCGGCTTCCGGAGCTGGAGAGTCATTCTCCAACAGGCTTTCCACTTCTTCTTCAGGTGATGCCGGCGGCAGACCGGCCTTGAAGACGTGGGCGCATTTGGAGCATTTGACCTTGGCTCCGCCCGGCGGCACTTTGTCGTCGGGGAGATTGTACCTTGTGGTGCAGTTTGGGCAGGTGACGATCATACAGCTATCTCCAATTATCCTTATTCTGTGGACAATTCGTAAATTCCATCAAGCTCTCTATAGCGCTCTGCATAGTCCAGGCCGTACCCGACGATGAACCCATCTTCGAGCTTGAACCCCGAGAAATCAACAGTGATCTGCTTTTCTCGTCGCTCATGCTTATCAATAAGTGAGCAGATTTTCAAACTCTTCGGCTTTCTCATCCTCAAAACATTCAAAAGAAAGTCCATGGAGTGGCCGGTATCGACGATATCTTCGATGACCAGCACATCCTTGTCTTCGATGGATATCTCCAGATCCTTGGAGAAAACGATGTCATCACCGCGGGATGTCGCCGTGCCGTAGCTGGCAAGACGGACAAAATCCACTTCGATGTCGCGATCGATTTTACGAATGATATCAGAGAAAAAGAGAAAAGCGCCTTTGAGGACGCAAATACAAACCAACGGCTCGTCGCCGTCATAGCTTGTGGTTATTTCCTTGCCGAGAGATTCGACGCGTTCCGCGATCTGTTCGGCAGTAATGAAAGGGGTGAGTTTATGTCCCATCTTCGTACACCAGAGTGTCTCGGTTAAAGGTTGAGTACCATTGCCACTTCGTTACAGTGGTCTGGGAATCGGGGACAGTTCATGCAATCGATGAACACTTTTTGATTGAGTTTCTCCATCCCCTCTTCGACAAAGCCCAGGTGGGCAAAAAAGCCTGTCTGCTCGGTCAGGGTATATACCTCGTATATGCCCAGGGTCACGGCTTCGCTAAGACATGCCTCAACGAGCTTGCGACCGAGTTTTTTTCCTCGATGCTCCGGCAAGACCACAAGAGAACGGATCTCTGCAAGGTTGTCCCATATGATGTTCAGGGCGCAACACCCTATAACCTCATCACCCTCAACGACTACAAAAAAGTCTCTGAGGTGAGAATACAACTGACTGAACGAACGCGGCAACACCAGCCCATCATGCTCCTTCGTAAGAAGAAGCAGGCTGTGTATGGCCTTGACGTCATCTATTCTTGCCTTCCGAATCACTTTTGTCCTGCCATCATCTTTTCGGCCATCTTCGTGAGCATTTCGTGCGGGTATACGCCGGGCTTGGCAAAAACCGAATTGCCCTCTGTGTCAAACAGAACCAGGGTCGGGATGGCCTGAACACCAAACCGCTGAGCAATGGCCTCGTTGCCGTGGTATACGGGCAATACCTTCTCTTTGTTAGCGTAGTAGCTTTCCAAAGCGCTGACGTTTTCGTCCAGCGAGACAGTGATTACATTCACGGAATCGCCATGGGACTTAGCCAGCTTTTCCATCTCGGGAATTGCCTGCTTACAGGAAGGACACCAAGTGGTCCAGAACATTAATGCTGTCGGCTTGCCCTTGTTGGCGGCAAGATAGGCATCCAGCTCAGCCAGTCCCATTTTGGGGAACCCATCCTGAGCAGCACCACTGCCTTCTCCATCAGCCTGACTGCCACCTGAACAGGCGACCAGAACGAAACTCATGGCCAACACAACTATAAACCGTTGTAACATATTCATATTACACCTCATAAGATGATTTATTCACACTAACAGATAAACTATTCAAACAAAAGCGCCCAAACCGATGACCGCAATGCATCAGGCCAGTCCGGCAAGAGGATTCTCCACCGGCGAAGCTTCACCTTTGATGTATCCCCAATCAACAAGCTTGTAATAGGCGTGTTTCGCCTGATCGCCCTTGTTGACCTGTTTCAGAAATCGCAGGTAATTCTGTGCTGCCTGATCCCGATTTCCCATCCCTTCACTCGTATATCCCTTGTAAAAAGCGGTATACGGATTGCCGGGCATACTCTGTTCATATGCATCAAAATTCTCGTATGCCGATGCATATTGCTTGGAATGCAACAGCAGGAGACCATTAAGCTGGAGAGCCTGCGCTTCACCCGGATACACATCCTTGGCGTGTTGGGCGTACGGTTGCGCCTTTTCGTAATTTTCCTTCGCTATCTGACATTTGGTCATGGTCAGCAATCCGGCATAATCGTCCGGAGCAATTTGAAGAGCTGCCGCGCACTTTTCCTCAGCAGCGTCATACTTTTTCTGACCAAGCAACTTTTCGGCATCCTGCAATTCCTTGATCGCCGGCGCCAACTTGCGCAACGAAGCCGTATTATCCATGTATCGTTCACGGTAAAGGGAATATTCACTTGCGCCCATATATTCGGTGTAAGCACGCTTGCGTGCGGTCTGCAACCGCTCGCTGCTCATGGGGTGAGTGGAGAACATCACTTCCAATGCGCTCGGTTCACGATCATGCTGCTCATTGAGCATGTCCATGAGACCAACCATTCCATCGGGATTATATCCGGCGCGAGTCATGTATTCCATGCCCAGCGCATCGGCCTGGCGCTCATCGTCACGGCTATACTTGGCGAGAAGGACACCTGCCCCGATTCCACCCAAGCCTCCGGCCAGAGCACCCCATTCACCGCCCAGGGTTGCGCCGACAACAGCGCCACCGATGCCTGCCACGGCACCGACCATCATCTGGCTGCTCATGCGCGAAGAGGTGTGCCTGGCATTGACATGACCTATTTCATGCCCAAGCAGGCCAGCCAGTTCGGCTTCATTATCCATCTCCAACATGATGGCACGCGTACAGGCAATGGTGCCGCCAGGAAAAGCGTACGCATTGATGTAATTGGCGTTCACTACCTGATAATTGTAGGGCATATCGGGACGATGACTGTTGTTGGACAGCGTATGTCCGATCCCTGATACGTATTCATTGAGCTGAGCGTCCTGCGTCGGACCGTAGTCGGCAGACAGTTGATGTGGTGACGCTTCCTTATCCATGGATATTTCCTGCTCTTTGGAAACCAGCATGAACTGACTTTGTCCTGTCACAGGATTTTTAGCGCAAGCGCCCAGTGCAATACCCATAGCCGTCATGCCACCAGCCTGAATAAACTCCCGTCGGCTCCATTGGCGAATATTTTTTATGGAAGGCATTGTAACTCCGTTGTTTCTGACTACTCTATACCCATTTCAACACCCAAGGGGCACGACTATTGACATCTGCTCAACTCAGGCGCAAAATTTGTAATTGAACTAACTCAATTTACATACATTTTTGTAGGTTCATGACATGAAATATCTTGTAATACGCACCGGCGGTACCTTTCCCCAGTATGCCCAAAAGCATGGAGACTTCCAAGACTGGACTGCCCGGAATATGGGGATAGGGGCCGATGAATGGGTATGCAGCGACGTAAAAAATGGGGAGAAATTGCCCTCATCCTGGGATTTTTCCGGGTGCGTCATCACCGGATCACATGACATGGTTACGGATGACAGCCTGCCCTACCTCACTTCAGTGAAGGGTTGGATTCGTGATGCGGCTTCACATGATGTACCTATTCTCGGAATATGCTTTGGTCATCAACTGGTAGCTGACGCATTGGGCGGCAAGGTCGGGCCACACCCCCAAGGGCCTGAAATCGGCACCATGCAGATTCACAAGACAGACCAAGCCGCCAACGATCCGCTTTTCAGCACGCTGCCCGACACTTTTCCTGCACACACTACCCACTTTCAATCAGCCCTGACTCTGCCCGACGATGCCGTCATTCTTGCACACAACAAGCACGAACCGCACCACGCCTTTCGTATCGGTAAACACATCTGGGGAGTCCAGTTTCACCCGGAGTTCGATGCTGAAGCCATGCGCTTATATGTAGCCGAACAAGCGCAAGCCATACTGAAGAACGGCGGAGACCCATCCCTTTTGCTCAGCAATGTGACTCAAACACACGATGCCGCGAGCCTGCTTTGCACATTCACAGCCTACTGTCGTAGCCTGAGCCGCTAACGGTTCACAACACACGCATCCCGTTCCACTCAAGTGGAGGATGGATAATGGCGAGATTATTTGTAGGAGAAGGACCAGCTACCAACGGAGTTGGTCAGGCCGGATATATCGATTTGGATTGAGCCAAGCACTTCTTCCATGAATGTCTTTTCATGGATGGGGCCTTCAACGAGGATGGCCGTGCCTTCTATGCCGCACATGGTCTTGAGCTTATCAAAAGCCACCTGCTTGGAACCCAGTAGATCGACCAGACCAAGCGCAAGGGCCTGACGCCCTGTGACCGCCCTTCCGTCCGCGACTTCCTCAATGCGGGCACGCTCCATGCCACGGGCTTCGGCCACGTCAGTCACGAACTGATCGTGCATGTCGAGCATCATCCCAAGCAACTGCTCGCGTTGTTCATCCGTCAATTCACGGATGGGCGTCCCTGCCGCCTTGTACTTGCCGGTGGTCAGCACTTCCGGCTTGATACCGAGCTTGGACAGCGCTTCCGTGACCGTAATGAATTCGGCCATAACGCCAATGGATGCCGTGATGGAACCGGGATTGGCAACAATGATTTGCGATGGAACCGAAGCATAATACCCGCCGCTAGCTGCGACGGTTGCGTAAGATGCGACAACAGGCTTTTCTGCTGCAAGCATCTTAACGGCTTCATAAATTTCCTGTGAGGGAGCGATGGCACCGCCAGGGGAATTGACCCGCAGCAACACGCCTTTGACATCTTCATCGCGCCGCAGGGTGTTGATCCAGTCCACCACATCCGTGGAGTCCATGATCATCCCTTCAATGTGCACAACGCCCAATGAGTCCTTGCCCAAGGCGAAGTTCCCACTGGTCCAGCCCATAGCGCGAACAAAGGCCGTGACCCCCAAAAAGAGGATCACGGCCATAGTAATCATGAGCACCCCAAACATAAGGGGGTGGCGCTGGGAGAACCGAGGACGGCTGTCTTCCATGCGCATCATGCTGTTGCTCGCTTAGGCTTCTTCGTCGCCAGCAGGCTCATCGGTGGGGATGTCGCCAGCAGCTTCTTCGAGCTTTTCACGGAGCAGGTCGCCCAGGGTGGAACCAGCGATATCGCCAGAGGAGGAACCACCGAAGGACTTCGGCTTACGTCCGCCGCCTGCGGGCTCTTCCTTGGTCTGCTTAATGGACAGACCGAGGCGACGCTCGTCAGCGGAAACGTGGATGACCTTGGCTTCGATGGAGTCGCCTTCCTTGAACATTTCAGAGGGAGACTTGACCTTCTTGCGGCTGATTTCGGAAACGTGAACCAGACCTTCGATGCCTTCTTCCACTTCAACAAACAGACCGAAGTCGGTGATGTTGGTGACAGTACCGGTGATCATCTGACCAACGGGGTACTTGCCCGGAACCTGGGTCCAAGGATCTTCGGTGAGCTGCTTCACGCCGAGGGTGAACTTCTCGTTTTCCTTGTCCACGGTGAGGACTTTGGCCTGAACGGTATCGCCGACCTTGTAAACCTCGGAAGGGTGGCGAATCTTCTTGGTCCAGGAGATGTCGGACACGTGGATGAGACCGTCGATGCCTTCTTCGATACCGATGAAGACGCCGAATTCGGTGATATTCTTGATAGCGCCCTCAAGGACGGTGCCCTCGGGGTACTTCTCGGCCACGACATCCCACGGGTTCGGGGAGATCTGTTTCATGCCGAGAGAGATGCGCTTCTTCTCCTGATCGACGCCCAGAACGATGACTTCAACTTCGTCACCGACCTTGACCATCTGAGAGGGGTGGCGCAGCTTACGGGTCCAGGACATCTCGGAGATGTGAACCAGACCTTCAACACCGTTTTCCAGCTCAACGAATGCACCGTAATCAGCCAGGTTGGTGATGGTGCCGGTGAAGCGGGAATCCTGGGGGTATTTCTCAGCGATATTTTCCCACGGATCGGGTACGAGCTGCTTCAGGCCAAGAGAGACCTTCTGTGCTTCGCGATCGAAGGAGAGAATCTTGAGTTCCAGATCATCACCGAGGTTGACCATTTCTTTAGGATGCTTGATGCGCTTCCAGGACATGTCAGTGATGTGGAGGAGACCGTCGAGGCCACCGAGATCGATGAACACACCGTATTCGGTGATGTTCTTGACCTTACCGGTAACAACCTGACCATCTTCCAGGGTGCCGAGCAGTTTATCACGCTGTTCGCTGCGCATTTCCTCGAGGAGGACGCGACGGGAAACGATGACGTTGGAACGGCGACGGTTGATCTTGAGGATCTTGAAATCGAACTCCTGGTTAACCAGAGCGTCCATATCAGGGACCGGGCGCAGATCAACATGAGAACCGGGCAGGAATGCTTCAACGCCGCCCAGATCGACGGTGTAACCGCCCTTGATCCGACGGATGATGCGACCGACGACTTCGCCGTCTTTTTCCTGCACTTCTTCCAGCTTGTCGAACAGCTGCATCCGCTTGGCCTTGTCGCGAGACAGGTAGATGGTGCCTTCGGCTTCGTTCTTGCGAGCAACAAAGACATCGACCTTCTCTCCAACGGAGACAGTGACGGTGCCATCAGGCTCGGTGAACTCGGACACCGGAATCTGGCCTTCGGACTTGAAATTCACGTCGACGAGGACATAGTCCTTATCAACTTTGACGACTTCACCAGCTACGATGGTGCCTTCGTCCAGATCACCGAAATCGGAATTCAGATACTCATCAAGAGCATCGGCAAAGTTCATTTCCATTTCAGGTGCTTCAACAGTTTTTTCCATGGGTTACCTCCACAACGGAACCTCGGACAAAGTATTTTTGCGTTATATCGTAAAACATCGGTACCAGCATTCCCCGGGGTGGGTCGTTCCGAGGCAGTCGAGCCCCAGGCTATGCGGTCGGCGTAAGCCGCTTCCGACGTCTTTGCGCCATCTTTAAGGATACCCAACCTTTTTGGTCAGTTACGGCTGTCAAGCCTTATCCTATCTATAAAGAGTCCTGTTCCTACCGAAATTTGAACACACTGTAAACTCTTTTCTACAACCCTTTTTTCAAGCCCTGCCTTGCTTTTTCGCCAATACGACAAAAACCGGGAGACTATCGCCCCCCGGTTTTTCATTTGAAATTCGATTACAGACTATCCCTTGCACGAATGTTTGAGACTGGTCCCTTCCACGATGAACACGATGGATTCGGCAACGTTAGTAGCAAGATCGCCGATGCGCTCAAGGTGCCGTGCGCCGATGATTGCATGCACTCCACGCTCGACAATACGCGATTCAGCAACCATTTCCGTCACGAATTGGCGCAGGATGGCAATATTGAGGTCGTCCGCTTTATCATCCATTCGACAGACCTGTCCGGCCAGGTTGACGTCTTCGTCGACGTACGCCTTCAATGCTTCCGAGAGCATGGATTTCGCCACGTTCGCGAGACTTTCCATCTTCGGATTGTGCGGCAAGGGCGGACGGGTGGACAAAAACAAGGCCCGATGCGCGAGGTTCACGGCCTCATCGCCAAGACGTTCGAGATTGACAGTGATTCGCTGGGCACCGACGATGGTTCGCAGATCGATCGCCATGGGCTGATCAAGGGCCAGCAACTCAAGGCTGAACTTATCAATCTGGTCTTCCATTTCATTGATGACGTCATCACCGACAATGACCTCTTCAGCCAGATCGGCATCGTTTTCGAGATAGGCCCGAATAGCTTTGTGAATGGCTGACTCCGAAAGAGCGGCCATACGAAGAACCATCACTTTGAGGTCCTCGATCTTCTTTGAAAAATGTGCCCGTTGTTCCATATACTCCTCCAAGGTCTCCCCTCATGGGACCGACCCGGTTGGTGTGTCTCGATACTATACCTTATTAATCACCATATCACCATCAGATTGCCCTTTAGCCGAATCGACCGGTGATATAATCCTCGGTCTGCTTGTTGGCCGGGTTGGTGAACATAGCCTTGGTGCTGTCCACCTCGATCAGTTTACCCATGTAGAAGAATGCAGTCCGGTCCGAGACACGGGCAGCCTGCTGCATGGAGTGGGTGACAATGATGATGGTTAATTCCTTTTTCAACTCATGGATAAGGTCTTCGATCTTCTGGGTGGCGATGGGGTCCAGAGCCGATGCCGGCTCATCCATAAGCAGCACCTCCGGCTCGATGGCCAGCGCCCGGGCGATGCACAGACGCTGCTGCTGCCCGCCGGACAGACCCAGGGCCGAGGTGTGCATGCGATCCTTGACCTCATCCCACAGAGCAGCACCCTTCAGGGATTCTTCCACCCGCTGCTCGATGAACTGCTTGTCCTTGATGCCATTGACACGCAACCCGTAGGCCACGTTCTCGAAAATGGTTTTGGGGAATGGGTTCGGTTTCTGAAAGACCATGCCGATCCGACGGCGCAATGAAACGACATCAATGCCCGGGGCATAGATATCCTCTCCGTCCAGCACCATCTGCCCGACCACTCGCGTGCCGGGGATGAGATCGTTCATGCGGTTGATGCAGCGTAAATAGGTTGATTTTCCGCAACCGGACGGCCCGATCAGGGCAGTGACCCGGTTGAGTTCAAAATCAATGCTAATATCTTCCAGCGCCTTGAAGTCGCCATAATAAAAATCAAGGTTGGTCGAAGCTGCTTTGATGGCTCGTGTCATGCGTTGCTTACTCCCGATTACAAATAATAAGCCCCCTGCGCGAAACAGGGTGGACTCGGGGTAAGTACCGCGATTCAGTTACGGATCAATGACCCGCTTGTTACGATTTCGTTACGGTAGCGGGTGTTTGGCTGACCAGAATGAAAATGCCAGGGAATCTATGAAAAAGGAATGGTGATCCGAAGACCGGATTCTTCCTGCTTGATGAGCGGGACAACGTCTTCGATATCGGAACGGAAGTGAATGACCAGGCGCAACTTGTCGGGATGGGAGCCGATGACCACATGCTTGATGGCATCACTCTCAAGGCGCAGCACGTTTTCTTTATCGTAGCGCCACTCGCCGAGGACATCGACGACCAATCGACGGGGAGATTGCAGATTGAACGAGGAAGTTTCCACGTCTTTCTTATCTGTGTGCAGATGCAGAACGACCCGCCCCTTGGCAATATCCACATCAATGGAATCCACGGTTCCGGGACCGGCCAACGCCTTGACTTCCACGGCCGGGGCAGACTCGCCGGCATCGGCAGCTTCGGAATCGGACTTCACATCAACAGTGGGGTCCTCGACCTTGGCTTCCTTTGCTTTGTTTCCCTCAGCGTTGATACCTTCAGCAGCAGCGGGTGCAGACTCGGCAGCATCAGAACCATTGTCCGCTTTGTCATCACTCTCTGCATTGGCCTTTTCAGGCAGATTCGGCGGCTGAATGGGGGGAAGCACCGTCGGGTCAACTTCCATGCGCACACGGGACATGTCGGAATCCGCAGCGTGAGACACGACTGCAGGGACACAGACTCCCATTCCCGCCATCAAAAGTATGGCGCAAAAGGAAAAGCTACGGAAGATTCTATACTGACCCTTGAAAAGCATGTGTCGGGTATACTGCAAAGTGTCGATAAAGGCAAAAGTTCCGGCTACATTGTTTCATAAAAATCGATCAGATGTTCAGCCACGCGCCTGTCTGACCAGTATTTTTCCATGAACAACCGACCTTCATATCCTTTGGCTTCACAAAACGCTCTATCGCCATCGAGTTCTCGCAGGCATGTCTCTAGCGAATCACGATCATGGGCCAATATCCACGGCAGGTCTTCGGTCCCGGCGAATCGGGCCACCTGCTCCCTGTTCCATACATCCAGCCCGGCAATGACCGCCACGCCCTGCGACAAGCCTTCGAGACTGCTGACGCCGTAATACCCCTGCATGTGATCGAACAACACATGACATCGGCGTTTTCGGGCCAGACACTCATCATTGGGCACATCATCAATCATATCCACGTCAAGGCGCACTTTGTCCTTGGCCAAACGTTTCACCACCGCAAGGAAGTCGTCCGTGTTCTTGAGGTCCTTGCGGGTAGGAGAATGACAAATGCTGAGTCGACCGGGATCATCGAATCGTCCGCCCAGCGGCTTGAGAAGCGGATCGTCGATTGGAACAAGATTGGGCTGCCACTGTGCTTCGGGCAGCAGCTTCATGAGGTCGGGAGTGGAAACAAGAAGGTTGGTCCGCCCGAGTTCGGCATACTTCTGCCGAAAGGAATCGGGGTTGGACCGAAAATCGTGATGGCCATGATGGTGATGCACAACCGCTTTGCCTGCAAGGTAGTCGGCTGGTAGCCATGGACCAAAAGGCTGGTGCTCGTCGCATGTCATGTGAAAATGAAATACATCCGCTTCTTCCATGAGAATACGGACCTCTTCCATACCATCCAACCCCAGATCGGGGATGTGCAGGTCCTTCTCCCAGGAATGGGTGTACCGGGTCTCAAGGGTAACGAGGCGGACCTCATGTTCACTGTACTTGTTAACGGCTTTGGTAAACTGAATGGCTGTTCCGGCAGGATCATTGATGGCGAACATCAGGATTTTCATGTCAGCCTTGCTCCCCAAAAACAACGTCTACCGCATCGAGGTAGCTGCGAACCTCGGCAAGGGGTTCCCGAGCCTGTTCAAGCTCTGCATCTCTGCCTGCCGCCTCAATAATGGCTCCCAGCTCGGTAAGACGAACAAATCCGTAGGATGTGCCAGACCCTTTCAGTCGATGCCCCAACAGGGCGATTGTCTCCGCATCCCCCGCTACCAAAGCCTGCTCCATCTGCTCAAGTTCCTCATACCGGATCTCGAAATACCTATCCATGACTGGCTCAAGCATGGAATCGACAATCACCTGAAAACGCTTCCCCATCAGATCACCTCTTTCCCTGTGCCGGGTCTTTTTCTACGGCATGCAGTTCTTTCCCTTTGTCACCACTCAAGTCGATATCGTCAAACGCCCTGTCAGCCGGAAGTTCGACGGTAAAAGAACGGAGTACATCAAGCTTTGCCACTGCCGCATCAAAGGTACAATCAAGAACATGGCCCCCGCCCTGACGGTCCGCGGCAAGATAGTGCCAGTGAAAACCCGGGACGTTCACTCCTTTGACAAACACAGGTGCATAGAGGCCGATCAAAGTGCCGCGACCATCAAACGTTGTGACAACCTGTTCTTTGACCACTTCCGCCAACGGTTTGTATGGTGGAGACTGCTTGGCAATGGCTCTGGTTTTTACGGCATGAAATGTACCATCGATACGAACGGCGTAAAAGCGATTCTCCGAAGGAAGCAGTGCGTGAATGGCGTCGTTCAAGCCATCCAGCGTATGAATATCTTTGAGTTGCCTCTGCTGTTCCGCATCAAAATGGACCACAGTGGCAAATGGAACCAGAGCATCTCCCGCAGGCACGGTAACCGCACCGCCTGCAGCAGCCTGGTACGCTTCACCGTCCAAAACGATCAGTTCCCCATCAATGCCGTTCAAGGTCCCAAGCCCGAAACCACCGCGTTCCTTGAGCTCTGCCACGGTCAAATCACCATCATACAGGCCGGCCAGCAGCGCATCGATGGTCGAATACTGATACAGAGTCTGACCTGCCGCCGCAAAACCGGACGGAAGGCTCAGGAAAAGAACAAGGACCAACACAATTGTCCGAGATTTTGAGAACATAACAGGGAGTCCTTGTCGGCTGGAGTTTTAACGCTGATCTTCCAAGGCCATGCCGTTCAACTTCTTCAACCACACTTCACCGGTGAAGGTATTGAACATGAGCTTGCGACCTCTTGAGCCCCCGACGTCTTCACGCTTCACTTCAAGCCGCGCAAACCGGAGCAGCTTGCGCGCCATGTCGATATTGCGCCGCCCGATGTCATATGAGGTCCGCTTCATGCCCTGCACAGCGATGCCGGAGGAACCGCCAAACATCTTGATAACGAGATCACGCCGGGGGATACCAATCTTATCGAGTGATTCCAGCATATTGAGCAATGCCGTATCCACGTATCGACATATCTGGGGCTCATGTCCGCCCCGGGATTCGGAGCTATCCGGCAAAAAGGCATGGCAAATGGTGCCGATTCCTTTTTCGGGCGCATGAATCGTCACACCAAGGCATGACCCAAGCACGGTGGTCACCAGTGTCGGCTGGACCCCGAAGAAACAGTCTCCTGTCTGCAAAAAGACTTTGGGTAGATTCTTATGATTCATGCGATGATCACCTGTTGAACGCGTTTTCAGTCGAAATTATCATTCCTGCTCAATGTGACAAGCGGGTGTTCGCAAGTCAAGCTTTGGCACCTTTTCTCGCAAGCTGTCCGGGGATGAAAAACGTCAGTGCGAGCGAGATAAGAGACAGTGCCACGGCACCATAGAAAACCGCCCGATAATCAGCTATCCACGCCAGTCCGCCAGCAGCGGGAATAACCACTGCGGCAACATGGTTGATGGTGAATCCCACCGCCATGCCCGAAGCAATATCCTCCCCCTTGGCTATCTTTTGATAGAATGTCTTGATGGCCATGGAGAAGTTGAAAACAATATTGTCCACCACATACAGCGCTCCGGCCACCCAGGCGCTATCCGTCAACGCATAGCCGAGAAAAACAAAGGTCAGGGTCACATATTCCACCACAAGCACAGCCTGCTCACCATACCGATTCACCGCCCTGCCGATGAGAGGATTGGCAAAATAGTTCAGCACATTGTTGATGACGAAAAGGACCGTGACATCAACGATGGAATACCCGAACTTCTCCACCAGCAGAAAAACCGCAAACGCCACGAAAATCTGCCGTCTGGCTCCCCCCATGAAGGTAAGCAGGTAGTACAGCCAGTACCGCCTGTAGATGCGCATTTTCTTGGATTGCGGCGGCATGTCGGGAGCGGATGGGTCCTGCTTGAATGCCCACAACCCAGCACAAATCGCCAGCGCACCAAACAGCGCAAACAGAGAAGTGAAGCCCAGAAAGCGGGCAAGCAGGAAAATGGCCCCACCAACGGCGACATTGGTCAACGCCGCATAGGAGCGCAGTCGACCAAGAACCACCGGCGCTTCGGTGTACGAAAAATACTGCAGCGTCAGCGACTGGTTCATGGTTTCAAAATAGTGAAACCCGAAACTCATCAGCAGGGTCGTGGCCACCAGTCCCACGGTGGAGGGGAAGAAACCGGTCAGGGCCACCCCCAGACCAAGCAGGACGACCGAAAGAGCGGCCAGCCGATGCTCCCGTATGATCAAAATGACATACAGGGCCAGAAGTGCCAGAAATCCCGGCACTTCACGGACGGACTGGATGATACCCATATCAAAGCCCGAAAGGCCGCCTACTTCCACGGCAAAGTTGTTGAGCAGGGTGCGCCACCCCTGAAATGCAATCCCTGAACCCACCACCAGAACAAGAAGGAACAGGTACATTTTACGCTGCTTGAAATTCTCTGACATTACGACCTCGCTGGAAAGGAAAACAATAGGGCTAGGCATCTGAAAAGATCAAGGGTAGAATCCGGTCCATGGACAAGACATTTTTAGTGAGCGCCTGCCTCGCAGGCATCTACTGCCGATATAATGGAGAGACCCGTTCCGATCAGCGCATCGTGGATCTCATTTCCGGGGGAAAAGCCATCCCCTTCTGCCCCGAAGCCTACGGCGGACTGCCTACTCCCCGCGCTCCATGCGAGATTCAGGGAGACCGAGTTATTGATAAAGAGGGCGTGGATCAGACCGAACCGTTTATTCGCGGTTCAAAGGAAGGCGTCCGCCTCGCACAGATGGCCGGTTGCACCGAAGCCATCCTCAAGGCCGGCTCCCCTTCCTGTGGCTGCGGCGAGATATATGACGGCACATTCACCTCCACCCGCATTCCCGGCAATGGCGTCTTTGCCCAAATGCTGCTTGATGCCGGAATTCGCGTCCGCACCGAAGAGGACCTCGACGGCTGATGACAGAATTTCTGGACATGCCGCTGACGGTAAAGCCCCACCCCCGCGCCAAGCGAGTACTGGTCAAGCTGGTGCCGGGCAAAGGTATTGAGGTCGTTGTCCCCAAGCGATTCGACACCCGTCAGGTACCGGCCATTCTTGAAGAGAAACGGCGGTGGCTTCGTGAGACCAGCCGCAAAATGATGGAGCGGGGGTATGATCTGAGCGGTACCCCGCCGGAACTGCCCACCAATCTGGATTTGAAAGCATGTGGTCGAGACTATGCCATTGGCTATGTGGATCGTCCGGGACGGGTTCGTATCACTGAAAATGGCTTACGCCTGATGGTGACCGGACCGAAAGAGGATCGCGAAACCATCTTTGATGCCCTTAGCAAGTTCACGGCAGCCAAAGCCCGGGAGTTTGTCCTCCCCATGCTGGATAGCATGAGCCGAAGACTAGACCTCCCCTACTCAGCCCTGCGTGTACGCAGACAGAAAACGCGCTGGGGCAGTTGCTCTGCCAGGGGAACGATCAGCATCAATGCCAAACTCATGTTTCTGCCCGTGGAACTGGTCGAGCACCTGCTGCTCCACGAGCTTTGCCATACGCGCCACCTCAACCACTCCCCGCAATACTGGAAACTGGTGGCACGACATCAGCCGGATTTTCAACGGTATGAACGACTGTTGAGCAAGGCAGGACGGCTGGTTCCAGCCTGGTTCGGCTAAGAGGAAAGGAGTAGCATGCGTACGACATTCATCGGCGTTGGCGAGGCATTTGACGACAACCAACTCAATACCAGTCTACTTATTGAAACAGCAGAATCATCATTGCTGTTGGATTGCGGATTCACCGCCCCGATGGGGTTCTGGAAAGCGGCTGCCCATCCTCTCGACTTGCAGGCCATCTACATTTCCCACTTTCACGGCGACCATTTCTTCGGCCTCCCTGCGCTGCTCATGCGCATGAAGCAGGAAGGACGAACCGCCCCGCTGACCATTTTGGGACAGCCCGGTGTGGAAGCTGTGGTTCGCCAGACAATCGAATTGGCGTATCCCGGTTCTCTGGCCAAGGCTTCATTTGATCTGTCCTTCATGGAATGTTCCGCAGGACAGAACATCGTGCTTGGCCACATGTGTCTTGGCTTTGCCCTGAGCGATCATCCCAGACCATGCCTTGCAATCCGTGTGGACTGCGGTGACAGGGCACTCTTCTATTCCGGTGACGGAGGGGCAACGGCTGACACGGCGGCGCTGGCTGCGGGAGCCGACCTGATCATCCACGAGTCGTTCACAATGGATGCAGACACCCCGGGACATGGGACAGTGGACGCTTCCATTGACTTTGCACGTCGTGCTGGTGCACGACAATTGGCGTTGGTTCATATCGAACGAGATGTTCGCAAATACCAGAACGACCAACTACAGCAACGCATATCCTTATCACAGGAACCACATGTGATCGTACCGGAATCGGGGGATTCCATCACGATCACATCTCGGGAAGGTGATAACTTTACCTCTCAGGTATAATTATAATCGACATCAGGTGTCCACTCTCTCACCATGTGAGCACCAATTCACTTCACAGGGGAAACAAATGGCGGATAAAAAGTACGATGCAATACTCTACGATTTTTTTGAAAAGAAAAATGGTGGAGTCGTGCTGTTGAGCGATGATCAGATATTCAAGAAAACGCTCTCCAACACAATATTCAAAACTATCGGGACCAAACGGGACTGCATGTGGTCTTTTGAAGAGGTCCAACCGGCACTCAAGCGCATACAGCAGTGCCAGAAAGACAAGATCGAGTGCGTGGTGTTCATTGAACGCATCATCAATGAACGGCCCAGCACAGACACCATAATCACGCTAAAACAGCTACTTCCAGACCTTCGGATCATTGCACTTGTCAATGAAACCAAACGCGAGAATATCGCGTATTTTTATGAGATCGGCGTCAACAACGTCATCTCCAAACCGGCGTCCATGAACAACATCATCGAAAAGATGGCGTTCACCATCAAGCCCCAGGGCAAGCTGAGCGAATACATGTCCATCGGGAAAAAGTTCCTGGCAGTCGGCCGCCTCAAGCAGGCGCTGGAAGTCAGTGACAAGATTCTCTCGATCAAACCCGATTCGCCTGCCGGACTGATGCTGCGAGGCGATGTGTATTTGCAGGCCAAGGACCACGACAAAGCGGTCCAAAGTTACCTCAAGGCCCATGAAAGCTCCCGCCTCTACCTTGAACCGCTCAAGAAGCTCGCCAATGCCTATGAAGGTGTTGATGAAGACAAGCAGCTCCACTACCTGGAGAAGCTTGACCGACTGAGTCCGCTCAATGTCGAGCGCAAGACAAACATGGGCAAGGTTCATCTCAACAAGAACAATGTTGAGCGGGCGGAGAAGTACTTTGATCAGGCCATCGACATTGCTACAAAAGAAGCCATGTCCATGATCGGCACCGTTGCCGAACAGATAACGCAGGCTGTCGGGAGCACCTCTCCTGTGCTTGCGGAAAAATATCTGACCAAGGTGCTCAACACCAAGAAAGCAGCGTTGACCAAGGACGATATTACTTTGTTCAACAAGTTGGGTATCGCCCTGCGCGGTCAAGGCAAATGGGAAGATGCCATCGAGAACTACAAACGCGCCCTGACCATCTCTCCCGAGGATGAAGGACTGCACTACAACATGGGCATGGCGTATTACGATGGACGTAAACATCGTGAGGCAGCCCAGTGCTTTGAGCGGGCATTGGAAATCAACCCGGATTTCTACAAGCAGAGCGAGGTGGTCTCCATGAATCTGGCCACTGTATATGCCGATCTGCGGCGCTACGATCAGGCAATCATTTTCTACGAGAACGTCCTGAAGCTCAATCCCAACAATTCGCTGGCCCGCAGCAAATATAATAAAATCAAACCCAATACAGCCAAATAGAACAATTCAAGCCGCCGGTCACTCCGGCGGCTTTTTTCATCGTGTTGACCCTATCCTGCCGGAAAGGATATACTGACCGCAGTATAACCCGACCACCGCTCTTGCAGGGGGGAACACCCGATGCCGCCGTCCTTTGATACCATCGTTCGCAATTTCCTTGAGCAGGACAACGGAGCCATTGTCCAGATAACCGGTGACGTCACCTTTACCCGAGCGCTTCGCCACATCATCAGCCGCATGTTCGGCCTCAAGGGAGACATGCTTTCCACGTTCAGCTCCTTTGCTGACGGTCTTTCCCGATGCCGGGAACTGCAGGAAGCCGAGCGGCCCACCATCGTCCTTATTGAACGGATGCTCAATGAGCGACCCAGCACCGACCAGCTCATCACCCTCAAGCAGGAACTGCCCGACACCACGGTTATCATGCTGACATGGGAAGCAACGCAGGAAACCGTAGCCTATTTTTTCGAGCTGGGCGTCAGTCGCGTCTTGCTCAAGCCCGCTTCCGCCGATCAGATCATCCGTGAACTGGCTCTTGCCATCAGCCCTCCCGGCGAGCTGAAGAATCAGATGAAGCGATGCGAAGAATTGCTACGGGAAGGCAACTATGACGAGGCGCTCGAAATCTCCGACCGAATACTGTTGGTCAAGCCCAACTCTGCGCGAGGTCTCGCCCTGCGTGGCGACGCGCTCATGGGCATAGGCGAAGAAGACAAAGCGATCCGTCAATACATGACCGCCCACGAAGCGCGCCCCATGTTCATGGCCCCGCTGCTCCGGCTTGCTTCGGCATTCAGGGACATGGAAGACGAGCGCGCCCTCGACTACCTCATGACACTGGACGAAATATCTCCCCTCAACCCGGAACGAAAGATCGACATTGCCGAACAGTATCTGCTGCGTGACGATCACGAAGAGGCCGAGGTCTATATGGATCAGGGGGTCGAGGCTGCCGAACGGGAAGCCCTGAGCATGGTGGGCGATCTGACCATGCGTATTGTCGACGCCGTGACCGGCACGGCCCCCCATCTTGCCAAGAAGTACCTGCAACGGGTCATCGACTCGCAACGGGTGGTCGGACTCGACGCGCTTGTTCACTACAACCGGCTTGGCATGCTCCTGCGCGGAGAAGGCAAGTGGGACGAAGCGATTGATGTATATGCCAAAGCTCTGGAAATTTCGCCCGACGATCCGGCCATCCTCTACAACATGGGGCTTGCCTACTGGGAAGGCGGCAAACGCAATCAGGCGTTGCAATCCTTTGAGCAGGCATTGGCCATCGACCCCGAATTCCATCAGGGAAGCGTCGGTGCGACTTTGAATATCGGGCTGCTGTATCTGGACATGCGCATGTACCGCGATGCCGAGCCGTTTTTCCAGCACGTGTTGGAACTTGACCCCAACAACACCACTGCCCGGAAGCGACTACGCATGGTCAAGGAACGACTTGCCGCATAAGCAGTTTATCGGTTCCCGGGCCTGCTCCACTGACACCATCCACGCAATAAAAAAGAGCTGTCCGACAATCGGACAGCCCTGAATTAACCAATGAGAGCAGCGGTTAGCCGCACTTGGTGTACGCACAGGATTTGCAGATGTGGCAGCCTTCCTCAAAGACAAGGGCCTCGCCGCAGTCGGGGCACAGTTCCTTGTTGAGGGATGCGGCGCTGGCATCCACACGATCCCCCTGCATGTAGCGGGATTCAAAGACGTGGGCGATGGCATCAGGAATGGATTTGACCAGATGCTTCTTCATGAAGCGCGGATTCTCGCCGCCGATACCCTTGAGCTGCTGTACGATTTCTCGAACTTCAACACCGGAACGCAGAGCCAGGGAGACAAGACGACCAATGGCTTCGGCCTTGGCAGTGATGGAACCACCGGACTTGCCGATGGTGGCGAACACCTCAAAAGGTTTGCCATTCACTTCATTGACGGTGAGGAAGAGGACGCCCAACCCGGTAGCAATCTTCTGGGTGAAGCCGTAAATGACATCAGGACGGTCCTGAACCACGCTCAGTGCACCGGATTCCTCCTTGTCCTTCTTCTCCTTGTCATCTCCCGTGCACAGCACCTGAGACATCTTGGAGCCGTCACGATAAACGGTCACGCCCTTGCAGCCGTATTCGTAGGCTTTCCAGTAGATATCCCAGATTTCCTCACGGGTGGCCTCATTGGGCAGGTTCACGGTCTTTGACACGGCGTTGTCCGTGTACTTCTGGAAGGCGGCCTGCATCTTCAGATGCCAGATGGGCTGAATGTCCATGGCAGTCACAAACACGCTACGAAGGCTTTCAGGCAGGTGGTCCATCTTCCTGATGGTGCCGACCTTGGCGATCTCTTCCATCAATTTCGTGGAATAGGCATCAGCCTCCCTGAGGGCCTTCTCGAAGAACGGGTTGCTCTCCAGCAGCTTGTCGTCGTCCATGACGTTACGAACAAAGCTGAGAGCAAACAGCGGTTCTACGCCCGAGGAGCACCCGGCGATGATGGACAGGGTCCCGGTAGGCGCGATGGTCGTTGTGGTGGCGTTTCTGTAGGGACCGAGGTTGGTCTCGCCGAAAATGGATTCCGCGTATGCCGGGAACGGGCCACGCTCGGCTGCAAGCTGCTTGGAGGCGGCACGCGCTTCATCGCGCATGAATTTCATGACCCGCTCACCCAGATCAATGGCAGTCTGGGAGTTGTAGGGGATATTCAACTGGAACAGCAGGTCGGCCCAGCCCATAACGCCAAGGCCGATCTTGCGGTTGCGCTCCACTGTTTCCGTGATCTTGTCCAGCGGGTAGATGGATGCATCGATGACGTTATCGAGGAAGCGGACGGACAGGTGAATGATGCGGCGAAGCTCTTCCCAGTCGATCTCGGAATCATGGCCGTTCTTGCCTTTGGCAAAACAGGCACCGAGGTTGATGGAGCCGAGGTTGCAGGCTTCGTACGGCAGCAGCGGCTGCTCGCCGCACGGGTTGGTCGATTCGATCTCACCCTGCGCCGGAGTCGGGTTGTCGCGATTGATACGGTCCAGAAAGACGATGCCCGGATCGCCGGATTCCCATGCCTTGTTGACCAGAATATTGAAGACTTCACGCGCATTGAGCTGGCCGACGACTTCATGGGTATTGGGAGCAATGAGGTCGTAGTCCTCTTTCTTCTCGACCGCCTGCATGAACTGCTCGGTCAACCCGATGGACAGGTTGAAGTTGTTCAGCTCGCCGTCGCGCTCCTTGGCCTTGATGAAATCCATGATGTCCGGATGGTCAACACGCAGGATGCCCATGTTGGCACCACGACGCGTTCCCCCCTGCTTGATCTGTTCGGTGGCACAGTTGAAAATTTTGAGGAACGACAGCGGCCCGGAAGCGACGCCGCCGGTCGAACCGACCACCGACTCCTTGGCACGGAGGCGGGAAAAGGAAAAGCCGGTACCGCCACCGGATTTGTGAATCATCGCCGCATGCTTGACTGCATCGAAGATACCCTCGATGGAGTCTTCCACAGGCAGGACAAAACAGGCAGCCAACTGCCCCAGTCCTGTTCCGGCATTCATCAGTGTCGGCGAGTTGGGCAGGAAGCGGTAGGACGTCATGAGATCATAGAATTCACGAGCAAGCTTGGACGGGGTGTAGACGGATTCCCCGTATTTGCGCTCTTCCTCAGCGATGGATGAGGCTACCCGCCAAAACAGTTCTTTAGGAGTTTCATATACTACTCCGGTCGTGTCCTTTCTTTGATACCGTCGTTGCAAAACTATCTTCGCGTTTTCATTGATATTCGGTTCTGGAAGTGAGTTCGGCATCTTCAGTTTGGACATAGGGCAACCTCTCGTAATATACTTGAATTTCTAGCTTTATGTTTAAAGAAGCCGCCCACAGGGCGGCACCGTCAGAGATTGAAGAGACTACAGAAACAGCACAAAAAAGGCCAGCCATAATATCGTTAAACTGAACGATTTACGGATCTGGCCCCTCTGAAGTAGCTTTAGCTATCAGTAATGCTTACTATTTATTTTTCCTTTTTCAACACATAAAATGCATAACCATAGGTATTCGGATACGCTTCAAAGAGCCGTTTTTCTTTACGGGCCAAATCGATGATCGGTCTCCCATCAGGATCATCACCATACTCTTTTTCCACCTTATCCAATCGCTTGGCTACATCAGCATAGAAGTCAACCCAACACGATGTGTCGATGATGAAGTTGCCACAGTGTGTGTAGCCCAATGATTCTGCAGAATGGACAGTTTCCTTAACAGTACGCATGGCAGGATACCCGTCTGCCCAAAAAACTTTGAGTTCCTCAGGAGCCGAGTCGCGAATGTCTTCTGACAACCAAACCGCATCACTGAATGCGAGATAGCCGCCCGGCTTCAGGAATTGCTTCCAGTAGGCCATAGCCTCATCTACGCCCATGATATAAGCCGCCCCTTCGCACCAGATCAGATCAAACTGTTCCTGCTCGAAGTCAAGACTGGCCATATCCATTCTGCATGGCGTCACCTTGTCAGACAAACCAGCATCCTTTGCCCGCTGTTCCAGCACATCAAGAAACGGTTGATGTATTTCCGTAGCCATAACCGTCCCGTTGCTTATCCGTGCCAGATTCAGGGTCGCGCCACCGCTGCCACATCCTGTCTCCAGTATGGCAGGCCGTTCTTTCAGCCCCTCACACATGGAATACGCTTTTTCCGTCATGGCATAACTGCCTGGACCTTCCCGTTTCAATCCTTCATATATTTTGAAAAACATCTTCATAAATCGTCCTGAATCCTTATTTATTTGCAGTATATGATGAGGAGCTGCCGTCATGGAGCGGATAGCTCGTATTTCCATCGATGGGATGGCGAGTTGCCGCAAAAACGCTTCATGCTTTTGTGGTGCCGTCCGTTCAAACTGAATATGCCACTGCCGCATGTCATCTTCATTGAGTCCCGCAGAACGCAACAATCCAACCCATGTGGCTTTGTCCATGGCAGATACGCCTGCCAGTAGCGCAGGACGACCAAGCAATTTTGCGACCAGTTCCTGTTGCATTCGAATGGTTTCCTGCTCTGTGTTCAATTCTTCCAGACGTTGTTCAAGAGCACCAACAATTCGATTCTCCGGCCCATCATCGAGCATCTCCTTGATCACCGACAGCGCGATGCCTGCCTTTCTGTACTGGCAGATTCGAGCTAATCGACGATCATCTTCCTCTGAATACTGCCGGTAGTCCCCTTTTGCATGCTGATGGGGGGC
The DNA here is from genome assembly GCF_900217235.1 of Pseudodesulfovibrio profundus. NCBI lineage: Bacteria > Pseudomonadati > Thermodesulfobacteriota > Desulfovibrionia > Desulfovibrionales > Desulfovibrionaceae > Pseudodesulfovibrio > Pseudodesulfovibrio profundus. The sequence goes on from NZ_LT907975.1 coordinate 1,590,010, forward strand.
AAACAAGCCAATGCGCTCATAATAGAGCAAGGTCGAACGCGACAAACCGTGTTTTTTTGCCAGTCGTCCTACTGTGAACATTCGATTGCTACTCCTTGATGAGGTTCAGCATGGTACCGGTGTCCAAATAATGATTCATCATCTGCTTCAACCCGGCGATCTGGCTTGCAAAGCTGTCAATCTTGGCCTCTGCCAATTCAACACCTTCAAGACAAAGCGGGATTATTCGTTGGGACCATTTCAGTTGCGTCGCGCCATCAATGACCTCCAATTCGATGCTTTACCGAATGACACGCATAGAATTGGTGCGAATGAATTCAAGCCTTGATGGTGGTTCAAAGACACTGGTCACCCAGGTATCAGTCGGTCCATCAAGTGGGAAGTCGGTCTGAAACACACAGCCCAGTTCATTTGTCCCGCTTTCTGTATGAACTATGCGACATTCCCAGCCTGGAATCCAATCATACTCACTCACCGGACACAGCAGTCTCCAGATATCATCAATTGGGTATTCCAGCTTCATGGTTTCCGATACCATTTTACCCTCGTACATTCCATCCAACATAGCGCCTCCAAGCTATTGTTTACACAACATTGTCAAAGGGTGATGCACTATGAACGTATAGACAGGTCAAATTTTTTATTTCGGTAAATAAAACGGATTTACGTGTAATGGTTTTTCGTCTATGGGCAGTAGAGCGGTCCATTATAGTAACCATAAAAAGAGAGCACCCGATGAATATTTCCGAGAGGCTGCGCAGAATCAAACCTTCTGCCACCCTTGCTGTGAATGCCAAAGCCATGGAACTGCGTGCGCAGGGTAAGGAAATCGTCAGCCTTGCCGTTGGTCAACCGGACTTTGAAACACCACCACACGTATGCGAAGCTGCTAAAGCGGCTCTTGATGAAGGTTTCACACGATATACGCCTGTACCAGGCATTCCTGAGCTACGTGAGGCCATCGCCGGGTATTATTCCGAATTTTACGGCGCTAACGCAGAAAGCGCTGACACCATGGCCTCCAATGGCGGCAAACAGGTCTTGTACAACCTGCTCATGGCTTTGGTTAACCCCGGTGACGAGGTGCTGATCCCTTCACCCTACTGGGTTAGCTACCCCGCAATGGTACAGCTGGCAGAAGGTGTCTCCGTATTCGTGCCTTCAACCGCCGAAGATGGATATCTGGTTTCCATCGAAGGTCTGAAGGCTGCACGTACTGAGAGAACCAAGGTGCTCATTCTCAACTCGCCCTCTAATCCAACCGGCTGTTGCTACACACAAGCACAGTTGGATGAAATCGCGTCGTGGGCCAGGAAAAACGATATTTTCATCATTTCCGATGAAGTGTATGATCGACTTGTTTACGAACCGGCCAAGCCCTCCTCGCTGGCAAAAACCTGGGAATCTTATCCAGACACCATTGCCATTGTTGGTGCCTTATCCAAATCCTTTTGCATGACCGGTTGGCGTGTCGGCTATACGCTTACTCACCCGGATCTCATTCAGGCCATGTGCAAGATTCAGGGACAATCGACTTCCAACATCAACTCCATCACCCAAAAGTCTGCAATAGCCGGTCTCACTGGATCTTGGGATATAGTTGAAAAGATGAAAGAGTCATTTGTACGACGTCGTGATTTGGCATACGACATCATCACCGGCTGGGGTGCCTCCTGTCCGAAACCTGATGGCGCATTCTACCTCTTTCCTGTCCTGAATCAGTTCTATACGGACGATGCCCCGGACTCCGGCACCATGTGCACCAAAATCCTGGAAGAAGCAGGTGTTGCCCTTGTTCCTGGCTCTGCTTTCGGTGACGACAACTGTATTCGGTTTTCCTACGCCGTGGACGATGCAACGCTTGAGAAAGCGCTCCACGCTGTTGGTAAGGTCTTAACCGGCAAATAAACAGACTCTCATCGTCAAAGGCTGCCATGGTCATGGCAGCCTTTGTTTATGCTTCAGAAACGTGTTGCAACTATCGATGCACTTTCATCACGCTTTCCAAGAATATCGTATCTAACGAGTCATTCACATTTTTCGGCCAGTAATAAAAAAAGGGCAGTCTCATACGAGACTGCCCTTTTATTTTATGGGGTGTGGATCTAGCAGGTGCCAGCGTTTTTACCGCAGGATCTTGCGTTGATGCGAGCAATTGCGCGCTTCAATGAAGCCTGGTTACGAGCGGCATCCACTTTTTCCTTGGCCTTGGCAGTGCGCTCTTCAGCACGCTGCTTGGCCTTCTGGGCACGATCTACATCGATTTCAGTGGCTTTTTCAGCAACCTCAGCCAGAATGGTGACCTGGTTGTTGCTTACTTCAGCAAATCCACCGGCGATGAAGACGTAGTGCGCCTTGCCGTCTTGTTTATAATGGAGATTGCCGATTCCCAGAGCGGAAAGGAAAGGGACGTGGTTCGGCAGTACACCGAATTCACCCATGATACCGGGTGCGCCCACGTACTCCACTTCTTCCGACAATACCTTGCGGTCGGGAGTGACGATCTCGATTTTCAAATTATTAGCCATTGGTTACCTCGCTTACTGCTTGGCTTTCTCTATGGCTTCCTCGATGGGTCCGCACATGTAGAAGGCCTGCTCAGGCAGGTCGTCGTACTTGCCGTCCAGAATGTCGCGGAATGCCTTAACGGTGTCTTCCGTCTTGACGTACACGCCGGGAACGCCGGTGAAGACCTCAGCAACGTGGAACGGCTGGGACAGGAAACGCTGGACGCGACGAGCGCGGGCAACGGTCTGCTTATCTTCGTCGGACAGTTCGTCCATACCAAGAATGGCGATGATGTCCTGCAGGTCCTTGTACTTCTGCAGTACGGACTGGACTTCACGTGCAGTAGCGTAGTGCTCTTCACCGAGAACGTCGGGGGAGAGAATACGGGAGGTGGAGTCAAGAGGATCAACCGCGGGGTAGATGCCGAGCTCAGCAATCTGACGGGACAGAACGAGAGTACCGTCGAGGTGAGCAAAGGTGGTAGCCGGTGCGGGGTCAGTCAAGTCATCCGCAGGGACGTAAACGGCCTGAACGGAAGTAATGGAACCCTTGTTCGTGGAGGTAATACGCTCCTGAAGGCCACCAAGGTCAGTACCCAGAGTCGGCTGGTAACCAACTGCGGAAGGCATGCGGCCGAGCAGTGCGGATACCTCAGCACCAGCCTGGGTGAAGCGGAAGATGTTATCAACGAAGAGAAGCACGTCCTGGCCTTCTTCGTCACGGAAGTACTCAGCACAGGTCAGAGCTGTCAGAGCAACACGAGCACGTGCTCCCGGAGGCTCGTTCATCTGGCCGTAGATAAGTGCGGCTTTCTCGAGAACGCCAGCGTCCTTCATTTCGTGGTAAAGGTCGTTTCCTTCACGGGTACGCTCACCAACACCGGCGAACACGGAAATACCACCGTGCTGCTTGGCGATGTTGTTGATCATCTCCATCAGAATAACGGTCTTACCAACACCGGCGCCGCCGAAGAGGCCCATCTTACCACCCTTCGGGAAGGGAATAAGAAGGTCAACGACCTTGATGCCGGTTTCGAGCAGCTCAACTTTGGTGGACTGCTCGGTGAAGGCGGGGGCTTCACGGTGAATGGGAAGACGCTTTTCGCAGGGAACTTCGCCCATTTCGTCAGCAGGTGCGCCAACGACGTTCATGATGCGGCCCAGAGAACCGGCGCCAACAGGAACGGTGATGGGAGATTCGAGGTCGGTAGCTACCATGCCGCGAACGAGACCTTCAGTAGCGTCCATGGCGATGGTGCGAACGACGTTGTTACCCAGGTGCTGAGCTACTTCGCAGATCAGCTCAGGAGCGTCAGTATTGTTGGGGTTTTTAATCTCCAACGCAGACAGAATGTTGGGAAGATTCCCTTCGGCAAATTCGACGTCGACAACGGCGCCGATTACCTGAACAATTTTACCAGTATTAGCCATTTTTCATAGCCCCCTTTTATCCTTTCAGCGCTTCAACGCCGCCGACAATGTCCATAAGATCGCCAGTAATGGCGGCCTGCCTCGTCTTGTTGAAGAGCAAGGTCAAGCTGTCCGTCAACTCATCACACGCCTTGGTGGCGTTATCCATGGCAGCCATACGAGCTGCGTGCTCGGATGCCGAAGTATCGAGCAGGCCGCGGTAGACCTGGACCTTGATGAAGCGGGGGAGGAGCTCAGCGAGCAGTCCCTCGACAGACGGTTCGTACAAGTAATCACCAGTGCCGCTTTCGCCCTGGCTTTCGCCTTCTTCCTGAGCTGCCATGGGCAGTACAGTCAGAGCTACGGGCGGCTGTTTGGCCATGGACTGGAACTCACCGTACACAACGTGTACTTCGTCCAGTTCTCCATTCATGTAACCGGAGATCAGCTCGTTGCCTACGCTGGCGGCCAGGGTGAAGTCGAATTTTCCGCTCATGGAATCTGCATCCGCACGAACGATTTCGAAATCCAACTTCTTGAAGGCGTCGCGGGCCTTCTTGCCGATGCAGTACATTTTGACAGTCTTGCCTTCGGCGGCCTTTTCTTGAGCGAGCTTTTTGGCCTTGTTTATTATATTGATATTGAATGCGCCACAGAGTCCGCGGTCGGAAGTGGTTACCATGATTGCCACGGTTTTCACTTCGTCACGGACTTCCAGCAGCGGGTGTACCGATTCGTCAGCACCGGCAGCCAAGTCACCCAGCATCTCATAAAACTTGTCCGCATACGGACGGAAGCGTTCAATACGCTCCTGTGCGTTGCGCAGTTTTGCCGAGGCCACCATATTCATGGCCTTGGTGATCTGCTTGGTTTTCTTGACGCCAGTAATCTGGTTCTGGACGTCTCTTAACGAAGCCATTCAGTTAACCCCTTAGGTTAGGCGCTGAAGCCTTTCAAGAATTCTTCAATAGCTGCCTTCAGGTCAGCTTCCACAGCGTCATCAATCTTCTGCTTCTCAGCGATGGAGTCGAGCACGGAAGACTTGGCGTTGTTCATGAACTCAATGAATTCAGCTTCGAAACGGACAACCTCTTCTACAGGGACCTCATCAATAAAGCCGCGGGTACCGGCGTACAGAACAGCAACCTGCTCCTGGACGGTCAGCGGACGGTACTGAGGCTGCTTCAGAAGCTCAACCATGCGGGCACCGCGGTTCAGCTTGGCCTGAGTAGCCTTATCGAGATCGGAACCGAAGGAGGCGAATGCGGCGAGCTCGCGGTACTGAGCGAGGTCGAGACGCAGTGTACCGGCAACCTGCTTCATGGCCTTGATCTGTGCGGAACCACCGACTCGGGAGACGGAGAGACCGACGTTAATGGCCGGACGAACACCGGAGAGGAACAGGTTGGGTTCCAGGTAGATCTGACCATCGGTGATGGAGATAACGTTTGTCGGAATAAACGCGGAAACGTCACCAGCCTGGGTTTCAATAACCGGCAGAGCGGTCAGGGAACCGGCGCCCAGTTCGTCGTTAACCTTACAGGAACGCTCGAGGAGGCGGGAGTGGAGGTAGAAGACGTCACCGGGGAATGCTTCACGTCCCGGAGGGCGACGAAGCAGGAGGGACATTTCGCGGTAAGCGGTGGCCTGCTTGGAAAGGTCATCGTAGCAGATCAGGGCGTGCTTGCCGTTGTCGCGGTAGAACTCGGCCATGGTCGCACCGGTGTAGGCAGCGATGAACTGCAGCGGTGCGGGCTCGGAAGCGGTCGCGGAAATGATGGTGGTGTATTCCATGGCGCCGTGCTGACGGAGAATGTCGGCAACGAGAGCAACGGATGCTTTTTTCTGACCAATAGCGACGTAGAAGCAATGTACGTCAGTGGTCTTCTGGGCGAGGATGGCGTCGACGCAGACAGCGGTCTTACCGGTCTGACGGTCACCAATGACGAGTTCGCGCTGGCCGCGGCCAACAGGAGTCATGGCGTCAACAGCCTTGAGGCCGGTGTAGCAGGGCTCGTGAACGGACTTACGAGCGATGATGCCGGGTGCCTTCATCTCAACCGGACGAGTCTCGGTTGTGTTGATCGGTCCCAGACCATCAAGGGGCTCACCCAGCGGGTTAACAACGCGACCCATAACACCGTCACCAACGGGAACGGAGTAAATGTTACCGGTACGCTTGACCGGGTCACCTTCTTTAACACCGGTGTCCGGACCCAGGAGAGCAACACCAACGTTGTCTTCTTCCAGGTTGAGCACCATGCCCATCAGGCCACCGGGGAATTCCAGCAGCTCCATGGCCATGACGTTCTCTACGCCGTGAACACGAGCAATACCGTCACCAACGTAGAGGACGGTACCGGTCTCGCTCATTTCAACACGAGACTCATAATTCTGAATCTGGTCCTGAATGATTTTGCTGATTTCTTCTGCTTTGATCTGCATTGCCCTACTCACCCCTTTTAATATTTTCTTTCAAAATCTGCAGCTGAGCCTTGAGGCTGGCGTCCATAACCTTATCCCCTACTTTGAGGACGATGCCGCCAAGGATGTCCTTGTCGGTTGCGAAAGACAGTTCCAGCTTCTTGCCGGCCTGTTTTTCAAGGTTCGCCTGAATTGCAGATTTTCTTTCCTCGGAAAGCTCGCTCACCGTGATGAGTTCGCCGGAGATGACACCGGACACGGCGTCCATCATTGCCTTATAGTCGGAAGCGATAGCAGGAATCATCTCGACCCGGCCTTTGTCGGCCAGCAGGTCACAGAAGTTCTTAACCATCGGATCTACCGCAATCTTGTCAGTGAGCTGGTTCAGTACAGCCTTCTTCTCTTCAGCAGAGAATGAGGGATTCTTGAAGAACCCCACGGCTTCTGCGGATTCCATAATGGAATCGCTCAGAGCAACCAGCTGCTCGCCGTACTTCGCCTGATCTGCCTCGCCCTTGGCGGCGCCAATAGAGAACAGAGCCTTGGCGTAGCGGCGGGAAACTACGTTACCGGTCAATTGAGCACCACCTTGGTTAAATAGTCATCCACGAGCTTGTCGTGATCTTCCGCGCTCAGCTTCTCGGCAACGATTTTCTCTGCGGCTTCAACGACCATTTCGGCCATTTCGACACGAATGGTTTTGATAGCTGCCTGAGCTTCGTTGGAAGCGGTGCGCTTGGCCTGCTCCTTCAGAGCCTCGGCGTCGCTGTGAGCCTTGGCAATGATGCCTTCCTTGATCGCTTCGCCCTGCTGTCTGGCTTCGGCAATGATTGCCTCTTTTTCCTGCGCCATGTTGGCGATGCCAGCTTCAACTTCCTTGAGCTTCTTCTCGGCCTCGGCCTGACGGGTCTGCAGGTCGTCAAGTTCCTGCTTGATGCCGTCACGGCGACCAACGAAGAAGTCTCTGATCTTTGCACCGGCGAACTTGTACAGCAGGCCAGCGAAGATGATGAAGTTGACAATGCGGAGACCATAGTCTTTCACGTTCTCAGACGTGAAGAGAGCATGACCCTCCGCTGCGGCGGCAAAGGCAACCGACGAGATCGCCAGGGCGGACACCAGGACCGCAAAAAACACATACATCCGTTTCAAGATGAAACCCTCCTTCCCTCGTCTAAGCCTGGCCCAGGATCTTGCCCGTAGCGGCTTCGGCGAATTTGTCAACGTCCTTGGTCAGCTGATCCATGGCACCTTTGACCTCGCTCTTGATTTCAGCGCGAGCGGCCTGAATGGTGCTGGAGGCTTCCTCACCTGCGGCGGACATCAGCTTCTGCTCTTCAGCAGTGCCTTCGTCTTTCATGGCGGTGCGGATATCGTTGGCTTCCTTGCGAGCGGCTGCAAGCTGGACCTCATAATCGGCCACTTTGCCTTCAGCGCTGCTGTTGAAACCTTCGATCTTCTCCAGCTGATCAGCCATCAAACCCTTGCGTTTCTTGATGATCTCGCGAATGGGTTTGATCAGCAGCACGTTCAGCACGAAGATCGTGACTAAAAAGTTCACTGCTTGGATAAAAATTGTTTTGTCAGGTAATACCATACCGTTGCCCCCAGATAGGTTGTGAATTTTGGCGCAAAGTCACTGCCGATTACGCAATTTCAAGCGTTCTGTCAAAGGCTTTTTGCTTTTGACACGCTCAAAAAACAGCGGCTGCGCCCTGTTGAAAGTTAGCTGGAATCTGCTTCCGAGGTCCCTTCGGACTTGGAGCTCAGACTGCCCATATCAAGCTGTCCCTCAAGGACAGCACCCTCTTCCACCACCAGAACTGGCGTCCTGATGTTGCCTTGGAGATTGGCCGTTTTGTGCAGAACGACCTTGTTCTTGGCTGCCACCTCGCCCTGAATCTTCCCGGATAGGACGAGCTGGCCTACATTTACCTGGCCTTCCACCGAAGCCTCCTGCCCGACAACCAATGTGCCATCGGACTCGACTTCGCCCCGGAAGTTGCCATCTATTCGAACAGCACCCTGAAAGTGCAATCTTCCTTCATAGTTAGTACCAGCACCCAAAAAGGCGTTGATTTCATCTCTCGCCATCGAAACGCGCTCCTGAAAAGCTGTTTAATCCGCACTGCGACCGGACTTGGCCTACCTCTGCTTGAAGAGGAATCGGCGCATTGACACATTTAGCACAAGCCCTACGAGACAGAAGTTTACCAGTGTGGCACTGCCTCCATAGCTGATGAAAGGCAGCGGAATTCCTACTACTGGCATAAGCCCGAGGACCATACCCGTATTTATTAGGATTTGCCAGAAGAAATAAAAGAACACGCCTGTCGCCAGATAGCTCCCGAAAAGCCCCCGCGCATCACGTGCTATGAGCACCATTTGGTACAGGAAAAAACAGAATAGTGACAAAAGTAACATAGTCCCGAAAAAGCCCCACTCTTCACCCAGAACCGCCACGGCAAAGTCGGTGTGACGTTCGGGCAGGAAGCGCAACTGCGACTGGGTTCCCTCAAGGAATCCCTTGCCCCAGAAGCCGCCTGAGCCAATGGCTATCTCTGACTGGATGATATGGTAGCCAGCACCCAGTGGATCCGTGGTCGGATCAAGGAACGTCATGATTCGCTGCTTCTGATAGTCATGCAGGAAAAACCATGACAGCGGCAGCAAAAGAGGGATCACGAGGAGTGCGGTTTTAAAGACCCTGGGCGTCACGCCGCGGAAAAGGATCATGCCGCCCAATATCATTATGATCGAGAGGCCGGAACCAAGGTCCGGTTGCTTGATGATGAGCCCAGCAAGGATAAGTCCCACCCCGAGCACATAGAACAGGCGCAGGAAATCCAGTGGCTCACGCTCCTTGGAAAGGATGCGCGCTCCTACGATCAGTATGGCAATCTTGGCTAGTTCACTTGGCTGGAAGTTCATGAACCCCAGGTCAAGCCACCGTTTGGCTCCATAGATGGTTTTACCCATGAAGAAAACGGAAACGAGTAAAAGGACCGTGATCCAGAAGACAGGCCAGGCCAAGGTCTTGAGGTGACGGTAATCAAAGAACATGAACAGAATCATGCCGAACACGCCCATCAAACCCCAAATCAACTGCTTGTTGAAAAAGGGAGCGACACTCATGCCTTCTTCCAGCCGATGACCGCTGGCGGAATAGAGGTTGAGTGCACCGAGGGCAAACAGCATGATGGCCGAGATAAGCAGAGGCCAGTTGATGTAAAAAAAGAGCCTTCTATCAATTGGCATTCTTTTTCTCCGGCACTTTCAGTTCTCGCGCCTGGCGAGCTTTGGCTTTGCGCGATTCAGGATTTTTACGGACCTTGTCCAGGAACAGGTAATCTATGACCGCTTTGACAACCGGCCCAGCACCGGATGAGCCATGGAGACCATGCTCCACAAGCACGGCAATGGAAAATCGACGACCATCTTTTTCAGCAATGGCTGACATCCATGCGTGATCACGAAATCTGTAGGGGATGTCATCGTCATCCAGCTCCTTGAGTTCATCGGTCAAACGCACAACCTGAGTCGTTCCCGTCTTGCCACCAACCACGACACCGGGAGTACGAATACGCCGCGCAGTACCACGGTTGCTGTCCACGGTTTCCACCAATGCGTCATGGAGCAGATCCAGCTGTTTCTGATCAAGCGGTATGGTTCCCTGAACAACGGTCTTTTCATCTTTCAGCAGCAGCGGTTTCAACAACTTTCCACCGTTGATGACTCCAGCGAAGAATCGAGCAACCTGCAACGGGGTAACAAGCGTATACCCTTGCCCAATGGACATATTCAGGTTGTCACCTCCTTGCCAACTTTCGTTGAATCGGCGCTGTTTCCACTCACGCGTGGGCATGACTCCGGCCTTCTCATGTGGCAAACGGATTCCTGTCAGCTTGCCGAAACCAGATGCTTGTGCAAATTCGGACATGCGGTCAACGGTCAGCTTTTTTCCCATTCTATAGAAATATACGTCACAGGACTGAACCAATGCCGTTTCGAGATCGACCTTGCCGTGGCCCCATTTTTTCCAGCAACGGAAAACGCGTCGTCCCAGCTTCATCTGGCCGGTACAATTCACTGTTTCACTGGGATCGAGCATATCGTAGTGCAATCCGGCCCCAGCCACCACGTGCTTAAATACGGATCCGGGAGGATAGACGGACTGAATGACACGGTTCTGCATGGGGTGTAGCGGATCATCTCTGAGCTCGGCCCACTGTTCTGGCGTCAGCCCGGAAGAAAAATCATTGGAATCATATGACGGCGAGGTGGCCAATGCCCAAATCTGCCCTGTATCGGCGTCCATGACGACGACACCGCCTGCCTGCTCTTCAAGCCAGTCCATGGCCACTTTCTGCAGCCCCAGATCGATGGACAGAGAAACCTCGTGACCGGCCCTAGGGTGTTTGAGAATGCGTTCCTGCAAACGACGGCCAGTGACATCGACCTCGAACTGGCTTAGGCCCTTGACGCCACGCATGCGGTCTTCAAGGACAAACTCAATTCCCTGTTTGCCCACGGTATCACCGAGAGCGAGTTCGGGATTCTTTGCCATTTCGCGCTCGTTGGCTTCAGCTACATATCCGAGCACATGCGCCATGAGCTTGCCATAGCGATATTGTCTTCTGGGTCGAACCTGGACCTCAAGTCCGGGCCAGCGGAGTTTATTGGCATCAATAAGCGCAAGCTGATGAAAGGAAAGATCAGAGACCAGAATCAGCGGCTCGAACGGCTTCACCCGTCGGCGTTTTTTATTGTAGGTCTCCTTGAGTTCCTCAAAGGACAAATCGGTCCAGCGAGCCACCTGATGCAGGGTCTGGTCGATATCGGGGCAATCTTCCCGCACCAGCCCAAGGGCATAGGCAGGTTCATTGACCGCCAACAGGTCGCCGTTTCTATCGCGAATCAAGCCACGCGGTGAAAAAATATGTTCCTGACGAAGCTGGTTTTCTTTGGCCTTACGAGCGTATTCCTCGCCCCGGTGGATTTGCAGATACCACAGCCGGACGGAAAACAGACAAAACAGCGCAAGGATCAGAATCTGGAGCAGAAGAAGGCCGCTCTGGGGCGGCGTCTGGTCAGCATTGCTATAAAGGTTTGACATTGTGCCTCAACCTTTTGGGGTAAAGCGCGTCGATAATAACCCACACCCCGGCAAATGTTACTGCCTGAATCATACCTTCCCACAGCAGGGTATCCATGATGACATGGAGCTTGGCCAGCCTGGCAAGGCTGTACCCCAAAAAGACGTGCAAGCCACCCTGTGCCACTCCGAGCAGACACATGAACAGGATGGACCGTGCCTCGAAAAGCCAGCGCCCCATGGCGTAAAATACCGCCAGCATTCCATACGATGCCACACCATAGCCAAATGGAAGACTCCCCATCCCTTCCTGCAGAAGAATCCACACCAGCATGAGCCAGAGCGCGCCGTATCGATACTCTTTTTGCAGGGCCAGCACGATACCCGGAGCGAGGAAATCCACACCCGGCACGAAGCGCTGCGCCCATACGCCAAGCAGCGTATACCCGGACCACCACCCGATGGAAAGCAGATTACTGTTGGACAACATCGTCATCACCCTCTGTGACTTCGGGAGCCACGGGTTCTTCGATGGGGACGCGCTTGAGCAACAAGATTTCTTCCTGCTCAGCCATATCAACCAACGGCTCAGCCAAGATGGAAAGGAAAAGAGAGATATCCGAACGCTGAACCTTGACCACTCGCGCAACCGGCAGGCCTTTCGGGTAGATGCCGGAAAGACCGGAAGTGACGAGTATCTCGCCGGGTTCTATGTCGGAATTGAGATTGACGAAACGCAGCTCAAGGGGATTGCCATACCCACGACCCGAGAGCATGCCGGGAGAACGGTTGTCCTGTCCCAGAACGGCAATACGGCTATTGGGGTCGCTCAGCAGCAAGACCGTCGATGTCATGGCACCGGTTTCCAGCACGCGCCCGACAACTCCGTCAAGGGCAACCACGGGCATATCCTGCTCCACACCGGATGCAGCACCTGCATCGACTGCGACCGTGGCGAAGATGCCAGCAGGCCCCATTCGATGGGAAATAACGCGTGCGCCAGAGTATTCCCATTCCTGCGGCGGCTGGAATCCGAGCATTTTTTCGATTCGGGCGGCAGATTCAGCCCGCGAGTTGAGGAGCATCGATTGCCGTTTCAGCTCGCTGTTCTCACGTAGCAGGGCGTCGTTCTTCTGTTTGAGGTCGACAAAATAGATGTATCGCTCCCAGAACCCGACAACCTGATCTTTCACCCAGATGCCGGGGCGCAACACGTAGCCGGAGATATCCAGCCCGGTGTAGCTGGAAAGCGCGTCGAGGTGGCCGGTTCGCAGATTCCACGTGTACATGGAAAGATAGACGAAAAGTCCAACGACGATGATGACAGCTATTTTCTTCGGCCCGCTCACATTTGCTTCCTGCCCGCTGAGTTAAAAGACGCACGATTGCGTGGATGCTGCAATCGTGCGCCCCGGAACAACCAGTTTTCCGGCCATGAATGGCCGACTAGTCGGTGGTGATGTCTTTATAGAGATCGATATTGTCCAGCGCCTTACCCGAACCAAGAACGACCGCGGTAAGCGGGTCCTCGACTACGGTAATGGGCAACTGGGTCTCATGCTGCAACAGTTGGTCGAGTCCTTTGAGGAGTGCTCCACCACCGGTCAGTACGATACCTCGATCCACGATGTCGGCAGCCAGTTCGGGCGGCGTCTGCTCAAGGGCGATACGAACACCCTGAACGATGCCCTCGACCTGTTCGCTGATGGCGTCGCGAACCTCTTCCGCAGTGATCGGTCGATTCTGCGGGATACCTGTGACCAGATCGCGACCCTTGACTTCCATCACAGGCTCCTGATCCCCGAGAGGATAGGCGGAACCGATGTGAATCTTGATCTGTTCAGCCGTGGATTCACCGATGAGCATGTTGTACTTGCGTTTGACATGCTGCATGATCGCTTCATCCATCTTGTCGCCGCCTATGCGCACCGAGCGCGCATAAACGATACCCGACAGGGAGATGACAGCGATCTCAGTGGTACCGCCACCGATGTCGACGATCATGTTTGAGGTCGGTTCCGTAATCGGCAGATTGGCACCGATGGCAGCGGCCATGGGCTCCTCAATCAGGTAGACCTCACGTGCACCGGCAGACTGAGCGGATTCTCGCACTGCCCGTTTCTCTACCTGCGTGATGCCGGTAGGAACGCAGATCATGATGCGAGGCCGGACAAGCCTCCGAGAGTTATGAACTTTTGATATAAAGTGACGCAGCATGGCTTCCGTCACCTCGAAGTCGGCGATAACGCCGTCCTTCATGGGACGAATAGCGACGATGTTGCCGGGCGTTCTACCCAGCATCTTCTTTGCTTCGGCACCAACCGCCAATACCGCCTTGCCACCGCGCGAGTCTTTTTTGACCGCGACTACAGATGGCTCGGACAGCATGACTCCCTTGCCTTTGACATAGACCAGCGTATTGGCCGTCCCCAAGTCAATGGCAAGATCGTTCGAAAAAGAGCCGATAATTTTGTTAAGCAGGCTTCCCATTAAACCCCCGTTCCATTCGAAATTCGTTCAGAATCATATGCGAGAAAGGCACTTCCCAACGGCACGGAAGTGCGCTAGCGTACATTTTCAGTTGACGATTGGTACCAAACATAACCGGCTCAGGCAATACGCCAAGGCCGGTTTGAGCATATTTTCTCAACTTTTTCTAAAAACCACATGGTTCGATACTACTCCTTATCAGCATACACACGACAACGGTACGGCAAACGAGTCCAGAAAATTCCGCTCGACGCCGGTTTTTCCTGTCCAAACCGTGACGGCACCCTCTCCAGAACCGGCTGTATTTTCTGCAACCCGCGTGGTTCCGGATCCGGGTTTGCCGACAAGGGTATGTCCTTTGCCGAACAGTGGAAGTTCTGGCGCGACATTCACACGACCAACCATAATCTTGAACTCTTCACCGCCTACCTGCAATCCTACTCCAACACCCACGGCCCCATTGACCAACTGGCCGATGCCGTGGCCCAGCTCAAGGGGCTTCCCGGCCTGACCACCCTCAGCCTGGGTACACGCCCAGACTGCCTTGATGACAAAAAGCTGGACCTGCTTGCAGAACAGAAGGAGAAGCTGGGCCTTGAGGATGTGACGCTGGAACTGGGACTGCAATCAGCCTGCGACAAAACGCTGGCCCACATCAATCGAGGCCACACGGCCCGCGCCTTTGCCGACGCAACCAAGGCGGCGGCACAACGCGGCCTGACGGTGGTGGCCCATGTCATCGCTGGTCTGCCATCCGTGTATGGTCGCGAAGGACGTAATGAGTTACTCGATTCCGTTCGCTTCATCAATCGACTTCCAATAAACGGCATCAAGTTCCACAACCTGTATGTATGCCGCGACACGGGCATCGCCAAAATGTATGAAAACGGACAGTACACGCCCCTGAGTCAGCTCGAATATCTCAGTTTTCTCTCGGACGCGCTCATGCTGCTCAAGCCGACCACCATTGTACACCGGCTCAACGGCAATCCACTGGAAGGCGAGTTGATCGCCCCGGAATGGGCAGCCAACATGCGCGGCCTGCACAACGCGGTACGCAATCATCTCGACGGCGGCGACATCTGGCAGGGCAAGCACAACGGTGCTGAAGACGCCATCCCCGATTGGTTCGACGCAGCCTATTCGGGCGAGGTCCCCTTTTAAGCATGACTGACAGGCAAGAGACACAAATCGAGACAATTGTGGTCGGGGCTGTACCAGATAACTCCTTTGGGTTATCGGTATGGCAATGCGAAAAAGTCGTTTGAGCAAGGACAAGCAGCTTCGTTTAATCGAACATTTTGTGGCTGGCACGACAGCTCGTTGCGCTGCCGATCTGGTTGGTGTGAACGTCAAAACAGCCGCCTATTACTTTCACCGGCTCCGGGAAATCATAGCGGTAGAAGAGTCCTGTGAAGGGATGGATTTTGGCGAATTTGAGGTCGATGAGAGCTACTTCGGTGGCAAGCGAAAGGGCAAAAGAGGACGTGGGGCGGCTGGTAAGGTTCCTGTTTTTGGAATCCTTAAAAGGGGCGGGAAGGTCTATACACAGGTGATTCCTGATGCGAAAGGTAAAACCTTGCTTCCCATTATTCAGGAAAGAATCCAGCCAGACAGTGTGGTTTACTCGGACTGCTGGTATGGCTACAATGTCCTTGATGTGTCAGCGTTCAAACACTTCCGAATCAACCACTCGAAGCTGTTTGCAGATAGCCACAACCACATCAATGGAATCGAGAATTTTTGGAACCAGGCCAAACGCCATATGAGGAAATTCAACGGCATTCCAACCAAGCATTTTTCTCTGTTTTTAAAGGAATGCGAGTGGCGTTTTAATAACAGCAATCCGCGAAGCCAGTTTAAACAACTGAAACAGTGGGTTAGAAGACATATGGGCTAGTTATCTGGTACAGCCCCTTTTAATAATACATCAATCTCAAATTAAATCAATAACTAAACACGTGTTTGACTGTGGACTGACAATAGCAGACTGTTAAGCTCTCCGCTGATAGATGGATTGTGCAGCAGCATGCCACGCCTCAAGATGACACATGGAAATTGGTCTTAACGTTCCGCCCAGCGTTGGGACACCATTTTCGAAACCATGGACAAGGGCTATTTCCTTCCCAAAGCTCTGATGTCGAGTGTATGCATTGGTCGTTACCACGGTGGGAAGGCCTGCCTCAAAGGCAGCGTTCAACCCATTCTCGGAATCTTCGACCGCAAGGCACTCCAAGGGGTTCAACCCAAGCTGCCTCAATGCTTCAATGTATACATCAGGTGCAGGCTTCTTGTTTTCCACCTGATCACCGGCCATAATGACTTCCCAGTGCTCTCGCTGGAGCACTCCAGAATGGAAAAGAGCTTCGACATTGACCAGTGAGGTTGTCGTGGCGATGGCAAGCCGGTTTCCCCTTTGCACGGCTTCCTCGATGAGAGCTTCCACGCCCGGCCTCAGGCCGAGACCACCGTTGCGCACGCTATGGTTATAGAAATCGGTCTTCACGGCGTGGATGTCTTCCGGCGTTTTTGGCATGCTTTCTTCGTCTATTCTGGACAGCTCCATATAATGCCGGATTCGCTCCTTACCGCCTGTGACGTCGAGTAGCTTCAAATACGCCTCATGACTCCAATGCCAGTCAAGACCCGCGTCTTCGAATGACTGATTAAAAGCCTTTCGGTGTAACTCCTCACTATCCACAAGAGTGCCGTCTACATCCCAGATAAGAGCCTCAAGTTTCATAAAACCTCCCCATAAATAAGGAAGGGGCCGTAGCCCCTCCCTTGATCATTATTAACCAAGTTGTTCGCGCCAACCGGGGTAGAACCGGTCTGCGTCTTGCGGGAAGGATTCAAATGCCCGAGCCAGTTCCTTATGCTCCTTGGCATATTCCACGAGATTGACTCCCTGGATCCACGCTTCATGCGACTGTCTCAGCGACAGCGCGCCTGCCGTGGGACCATCGACGTGCCCGAAAGCACCGCCGCCAGAGGTCTGGCAGATATTGGAATGGCCGAGGTTGTCGAAGAAGCCCGGCAGTCTCAGGGCATTCATGCCACCGGAGATCATGGGTGTCGTCGCTTTCATACCGTACCATTTCTGCTTGAAATACGGCCCTTGGGCCTCTTCACGCTCGATCATGTAGGCCATGGCCTTGTCGCTCCTGTCGCCTTCCATCTTACCGAATCCCATGGTGCCGGTGTGGATACCGGATGCACCCTGGAGGCGAGACATCTTGCTCAGCACAAAGGCGGTATAACCGCGTTTGGCCTGGGGAGAGGTGACAGCGCCATGCCCTGCCCTGTGGTAGTGCAGGAACTGATTGGGGAAGTTCCTACGGGCGGTGGTGATGGAGGTCGGGCCTGCCACATATCCATCAACCAGGAAAGCAACCTGGTTTGCATTCTCACCAAACGCTTCGAGGATATACTCACCGCGAGCGATCATCTCCAGCGGATCATCGGCCGTTATGTTGGCCGAGAAGACTTTGGCTTCACCGGTCTCGTCCTGGGCGCGTTTCATGGCATCGGCAACGGCCGTGATGGTCTCCTTGAGAGGCGCAAACACCTGGTTACCCTGGGGTTCGTCGTTCTTGACGAAATCGCCACCAAGCCAGAATTGGTAACAGGCTTCGGCAAAGGGTTTGGGACGCAAGCCCAGCTTGGGCTTGACGATGGTACCGACGATCATGCCGCCGTTTTCCGTGGGACGATCCAGCATACGCCAGAAGTCCGAGATATTCTTGGACGGACCGTCAAAGAGTTCCAGATACTGACGAGGCACGTAGAAATCATGCATCTTGGCGTAGGCCACATCACCC
Organism: Pseudodesulfovibrio profundus; assembly: GCF_900217235.1. Lineage (NCBI taxonomy): Bacteria > Pseudomonadati > Thermodesulfobacteriota > Desulfovibrionia > Desulfovibrionales > Desulfovibrionaceae > Pseudodesulfovibrio > Pseudodesulfovibrio profundus. Next base: position 1,607,757 of record NZ_LT907975.1, read on the forward strand.
ATGCCCTGGTTGTTACCGATGCACAGGGTCAGGAACGAGGCGAGCATGGCCCGACCGTCAATGATGTTGCGGTCAAAGAGTTCCACCGGATAGGCGATCTTCATCAACGAATCACCGTCTCCAACATCCTTGACTTCGTACACCAGGGCATCGACCCCTTTGGTGAAATCATCGGTGGTGCACACTTCAACGTTGGTGCCGGTGGATGATTCGGCTGCAAAGTGGGCTGCCACCTCGACATCACCGTACCCATCGGCTGGTTTGAAAATGTAGGCGCAGAGGACGTGCCTGCCGTCGGCGATCAGCTTTTCTTCATTCAGGTCAAAGTTCACATAGCGATTGGTTTGGTCATATACAGACATGGTTGTCTCCTTTTGTCTCAGCACGTGTGTGCATCTTATGTGTTCATTTTGGCATTCATCAGGTGAAAACAGGTCAAAAGCTGAGTGATGCCAAGAGGATAGCTGACTTTTTTCTCCGAACCTTCGGTGTAGCAACCCACTCCATCAGTGGTCAGGTCGTCGACCTTGTCCAGATGGTCCATGATGATGTCCATGAGCGTTTCTGCGGTCATCTGTTTGATGTTGCCCGTGATCTTGAGAATATCCACAGGCAGCCCTTCATCGCGACCTAAGGTGAACGTCAGACACTTCTCCTTGGTGCCCGGACGATGGTCGATGAACTCGGCAAAATCCGGATGATGAATGGTCGGCCTCAGGATGAGGTTGGTATTCAGCTTGGTACCGGTTTCCTCTTCGGCTCCATCCGGGCGATAGAAATTGCAGACGATGTCGGCAAATTTTCGTTGCGGGCGGATGAAGTTGGTTGAGACTTCGATCCGCTTGTCCAGGGAAGCCTGAACCTCTTCACGGGTATAGCCACGTTTGACCGTATCCCGCTTGAACTTCCAGTCCACCCGGAGTTCCTCGTCCGGATCAAGATAGATCTTGACGTCAAAGGCATCGCGCATCTTCTTGGTATAGAAGCCGAGCAGCCCTTCAACGATGACGAATTCCTTGGGCTCGACATAGACAGGCGGGTCAAAGTCGCCTGTGCTATGGTTGTAGACAGGCTTGAGGATCGCTTCGCCACGACGCAGCTGGTAAAAGTTGTGCTGCATGATGTCGATATGGTTGCAATCGGGATGGAGGGCGGAGATATTCTTCTCGGCACGCTGCACCCGGTTGTACTTGTGATAGTCGTCGGAGCAGATGTTGGTCACTCGGTCCGGGCCGAGGATCTTTTCAATCCCAGCCGAGATCGTGGTTTTCCCGGCGGCCGAATCGCCCACTATGCCAAGCAATATTGGTCTTGTGCGTTGCATGGGGTTCTCCCTTTTCTTTAATCGTAATCGATGGAACTGATGCGCATGAGCTTGTCGAACCGATGAGCCGACTCGACATAGCGTACAGTACCGGTAAGGCCCCGCATGACGAGCGAGGTCGTTTTTGCCCCTTTGCCGGTGAAGTCGACGCCTTTGAGAAAGACGCCGTCGGTAATACCGGTGGCGGCGAAGAAAATATCGTCGCTGCTCACGAGATCCTCCATCTTCAATACCTGCTTGATGTCGCGACCGGCTTCCTTGACCCGTGCTTTCTCTTCCTCTGATTGGGGATCGAGCATGCCCTGCATCTCGCCTCCGAGGACACGAATTGCCGTGGCGGCCAGCACGCCTTCGGGGGTGCCGCCTGTGCCCATCATGATGTCGATACCCGTATCGGGAATGACAGCCATGAGTGCACCGGCCACGTCGCCATCCGTGTGCAATTGGATGCGCGCTCCGGTGGCACGAATGTCAGCAATGAGTTCTTCGTGCCGCTCCTTGTCCAGGACGAACACAACGAGATCTCTCACGTCCTTGTTCTTGGCCTGGGCTACCTTGCGTAGAGTTCGAGCCACTGGGTCCTTGATGTCGACCATCCCGACGGCTTCGGGCGGAACAACAAGCTTGTTCATGTAATAGGCAGGGCCCGGATCATACATGCTTCCTTCAGGAGTCATTGCCACAACGGAAATTGCGTTGGGTCGTCCATTGGCAAGAAGACGGGTTCCTTCCACCGGGTCCACGGCGATATCCATCCTGGGGCCGACGCCGGTGCCGACCGATTCTCCGTTAAAGAGCATCGGTGCTTCATCCTTTTCGCCTTCACCGATGACGACCCGGCCGTTGATGGCCATGGCGTTAAAACTGATACGCATGGCATCCACGGCAGCGCCGTCTCCGTCCTCTTTTTTACCAAGGCCAAGCCATCGGGCCGAGGCAAGGGCTGCGGCTTCGGTGACTCTGGCAAGGTCCAGGGCGAGGTTTCTGTCAGGCTGTCTTCTTGTCATCATTTCATCTCCACAAAAGTGTTTTCGCTATATGATTGAAAGAGAGGCAAGGGGCGGTGTGTTGCGGTCACCTTGTTTATTCTGAGCATTCATCCTGGGGGGGATGACAGATTACATCCCCTTGCCTCTCCCTCGGAGAGAGGTAGACGGCTTGCGGTAAGGCCGTCTCCTAGAATGAATGATTACAACTGCCGTGCCACAATTGTTCTGAACAGATGAATTGAGATTTAGTCTTTGTATACAGAAGGTTATTGAGTCGACGAAAAAGAAAAGGCTCATCCGGATGTGCCGCAAGGGGCACACTCGGATGAGCCGTGTTTCTTAACTGTGCCGCCTGTGACACAGGTCAGTGCAGCACCCGCTCAAGGAACTGAGCCTCATGCGAAGTGATACCGTATTCACCGGGCAGCATGAGTCTCGTGTCTTCAAAAGGACCTATTGGATATCTACAATCAGACCCACCGGAGAAGAAGACGTCGGTGTTCTTCGTCAGAGACAAGGTCCGGGCCTGAAGGATCTCATTGCTCTCTTCCCCTGGATATCCGTTTTCACGGTAAGGGTAGACCGCCTCAATGCCATCGAGACCGGCCTCGGCAAGGGTTGCCATGAGCGGTCGCTGCTTTTCGGATGGCGACATGAACGGATGCGCCCAGATGGATACTCCTCCGACCCGGTGTATCAATTCGATGATGTCAACCGGATCGGGCAGGTGCAAGGCGGGCAGATCGGAATCAAGTCGTTCCTCAGCAATAAAACGCCCTGCGTCAATCATTGATGGAAACATACGCCTGGCCTGAACCATATACTGCACAATGAATGTGGGGTGTGGGTCTCTCCCTGCAAATGCAGCGACGTTTTTACGGTTTATGGTCCCATCCCACGATTGCAACCGTTCGATGAGAACATGTGCACGTTGCAAGGTTTGCTCTCGTACCAAGGCAAAGCGAGATTCAAGTTTGGTTTGGTCCTTTGTGGTCAAGTCCAAACCGAAGCCAATGATGCTGGCGTCCCGGCATGAGAATTCGATGCCCAGCGCCAGCTTCAAACGCAGCTTGGCGGCATGAGTAAAGAGGGTTTCATCAGGAAATGCATCCTTTTCACATATGCCGATTCCCTGCAGCCCGTTTTGTCTTGCAAGAGTCAGCAGCAGTCTGCCGGGTATCTTGCTCTCCCATGAGCGGCCAGAGTGTGTGTGCATGTCAAAATGCACGGATTGTTTCGTTGTTCGAGGGAACATGACATTATCCTACATCCCGTATTTTTTCATTTTTCTGTAAAAGGTCCGACGAGGGATCCCAGACATTCTGGAGGCTTCGCTGACGTTACCATCCGTCTCCTGGAGGTAGCGCTGCATCTCCTTCTTCTCGAAGTTCTCCATGACTTGGTCTTTCTTGGATTGGAAAACACTGCTGTTTTCCTGATCCTCTGCTGCGGGCTTTCCTACCGGACACCCGAAAGTACCGGAATCATCAATACGCAAGGCTACATCCTCAGGGCCGATAACATCGCCCTTGCACAGAATGGCAGCCCGTTCGATGACATTTTCCAGTTCCCGGACATTGCCGGGCCAGTCGTAGCGGCTCATGCACTCCAGTGCCTCGTCCGCAATGCCAGTCAGCCTTTTGTTCAACTTGGCCTCGGCCTTGGTTATGAAGTGATAAACCAGGTACGGGATGTCCATCATCCGATCCCTGAGAGGCGGAATTTCGATAGTGAAAGTATTAAACCGATAGTACAAATCTCGTCGAAACGTCTCGTTATCCATGGCAAATTCAAGATCACGATTGGTGGCTGCGATGACCCGCACATTGACATTCGTGGTTTCAGTACTGCCGACGCGACGAATCTCTCCCGTCTGAAGAAAGCGGAGCAGCTTGGCCTGCAACTCGGGCAACATGTCCCCGATTTCGTCCAGGAACAAAGTACCGCCATCGGCTTCTTCAAAGAGTCCCTTGCGGTCTTCCTCGGCACCGGTGAATGCACCCTTCTTATAACCAAAGAGTTCACTTTCCATGAGCGACGACGTCAGGGCTGTACAATTGATTGAGATATAGGGACGACTGTTCAGGTGGCTCTGCTGGTGAATGGCCCGTGCAATGAGATCCTTGCCGACCCCGGTTTCGCCCAACAACAACACTGTAGTCGGCGTGGGTGCAACACGTTCGACGAGATCCATGACCTCACACATCTGGATCGATTTTCCGATGATCCGGGTTTTTCCCCCGCGCTGCTCCATCTCTCGCTGCACTGCATGGAAGCGCCCCTCGTAGCGCGCTTTCTTGCGTAAAGAGACCGTCAGGAGACGGACCAAGCGTGCGGCCGCATTTTCAAGCACAACGGCGTGCTCAGGCTTGTTCTTGTTGATGTGTGTTGAAACATCATCGTTTTTCGAAGCATTGACGATGATGTCCAAATTGGCTGCATCCACATAGGACGGCAGTTCATTGACCAACGGCACACCGATGTCCTTGGCGAGTTCGATGCTCGACGGGTCAGCCTGCATGTCCAAAAGGCAGGCTATCTTGACACCGTGCACATCCGCGATCGCCTTGACGAACGGGGCACATGTCTTCCCCGAACCTGCAACCAGGATCTGTATCTTGGTGTCTTTCCACATATTCCCTCCATCGGCTGGGAGGCCTTTATAGGGGCCACGCTTATGCCGAATAATCGGGAATGCGAGTGACCCCTGTTTCTTACATCAGTGCAGCAACCTTGCGAATAAGGCGAAGAAGCTGGTGGGTGAAGCTTGATTCATTGTCGTACCAGATAATGGTCTTGACCATCCGGTCTGCCATAACAGTGGTACATAGACCATCCACCACGCCGCCATACGCCGAGCCAAGATAATCAGTCGATACGAGAGGCTCTTCCGAGTAGCCCATAACGTCCTTCAGGCTTCCTTCGGAGGCGGATTTGAGGGCGTTGTTGACGTCTTCTGTCGTGACGTCACAACTCACGTCTGCCACAAAATCCACGAGTGAAACATTGGGGGTAGGCACACGTACTGCCATACCATCGAGCCTGCCTTCAAGGGCAGGGATGACCTGGCTCACGGCCCGGGCAGCGCCCGTGGTGGTGGGCAACATATTGACTGCACCGGCCCTGGCGCGTCTGAGGTCCTTGTGCGTGCCATCCAGCACTCGCTGACTCATTGTGTATGAGTGAATGGTGGTCATGAGTCCCTTCTCGATGCCAAAGGCCTCATGCAGCACCTTGGCAACAGGAGCCAGACAGTTGGTAGTGCAGGACGCATTGGAAATAATCACATCGTTTTCGCTCAGAAGGTGATCGTTGACGCCCATGACTATGGTGGCATCACAATCTGGGCCTGGAGCACTGATAACCACTTTCTCGCAGCCGCAATCGATCATCTGTTCACAACTCATACGATCACGAAAGGCACCGGTGCTTTCAACGACGATATCGACGTCCCAGGCTCCCCAGCACCATTCGCCGGGCGCACAGCGAGTCACCACGACTTCATGATCGCCGACCATGAACCCATTGTTGGTGGCTTTTACTTCCTCATCAAAGGTTCCGTGAACCGAATCATATTTGAGCAGGTGGGCCAATTGGACATTGTCGGCGCGGGCATTGACCACAGCGAGTTCGTACCCTTCTTCCCTGGCAAGCAGCCTGGCAAGATAACGTCCGATTCGCCCGAAACCGTTGATACCTATTTTCACACTCATGATTGTCTCCTCAAGCGACCGTGGCCGCCCTCGCTGTGCCCTTGTTGGCTTTACTTAGCCAATTCCCGGACTTTTACTGATGAATTCTCTTTCAATGGCCGATTCAACGTGGTGAACGGGGAGCGCGGTCATTCGTCGTTGGACAAAAGAACTCCCGCTGCCGTATACAGAAGCAACTTGAATGTTCATTGACTTGGCTCGTAGCCGTTGCTCCGCTCCGCCCTCGGCCCTTCGGGCCGCCCCTACGGGGACGGGCTACGCTCCACAACGGCTACGGCGAACCGCCTCTAAGGAGGCACAAACTCGGACGCCGGGCTCCACCTTAAAATGACCGATCAGTGGTCCAAAGGATGGGGGGAGGCGCAATGGCCCCCCAACCGCACGCCTTTTGGTCAGCCCCTGCGCAGGCTGCCTCCATAAAGGTTTCTAGCCGTTTGTCATACGGGGGTTCTCCGAAAAACGCCGAGCCGGATACGAAAACATCAGCCCCGGCATGATGAAGCTCAGCGATGTTGGCAGGGGTCACGCCACCATCCACCTGGATGAGGGTGTCCGCTTCATGCATCTTGATCATCCGGGCAAGGGTTCTGATCTTGTCGATGGAAAATGGAATAAACGATTGTCCGCCAAAGCCGGGATTCACACTCATGACAAGGACCATGTACAACTGTGGCAACAAGTACTGAACTGCGCTCAAAGACGTGTGCGGGTTGATGGCTACTGCAGGTCGTACACCGTGATTTGCGATCTCGGCCACGGTACGCTCCAGGTGCGTCTCCGATTCGGCGTGAACACAAATGAGGTCGGCGCCAGCATCAGCGAATTCCTTGATGTAGCGACCGGGGTTATCAATCATGAGGTGTACGTCAAAGAACAGTTTGCTCTGCTTGCGACACGCTTTGATGACAGGCGACCCGAAGGTGATATTGGGGACGAATTGACCGTCCATGACGTCCCAATGGACCCATTCCACACCTGCATCTTCCAACATAGCCAGTTCTTCACCGAGTCGACTGAAATCAGACGACAGAAGAGAAGGCGACAATATGACAGTATTTTCAACACTCATGATTCCCCCTTTACGTCCTCGCTGTCGGGGCATACTTCCCGGCAGCGTACCCTTCGGCCATGGTCTCGTGATTGCGGGGTGTGATGGGCTCTGCCCAGCCGGCGGAACCAAAAGCCAGGAACCGAGACCTACAGACTTCCTTCATGGCCTTGGTCGCCTCGGAGAGGAACTTGCGCGGATCGAAATTGCCCGGATTTTCGGCAATGTATTTACGAACCGCACCAGTGGCTGCCAATCGCAGGTCGGTATCAATATTGACTTTGCGCACGCCATGCTTGATGCCTTCCTGAATTTCGGTCACGGGAACGCCGTAGGTCTCGGGAATTTCTCCGCCATAATCATTGATGGTCTTGAGCCACTCTTGCGGCACCGAGGAAGAGCCGTGCATGACGAGATGCGTATCCGGTATGCGGGCATGGATCTCCTTGATCCGATCGATGGCCAGCACTTCACCGGACGGAGGGCGGGAAAACTTGTACGCACCATGGCTGGTGCCAATGGCGATGGCCAGGGCATCCACCTTGGTTTTCGCAACGAAATCGGCTGCCTGATCCGGATCGGTGAGCATCTGTTCGCGGGTCAATTTACCCTCTGCTCCGACACCGTCCTCTTTGCCTGCCGTTGCCGTCTCCAGAGATCCCAGCACGCCGAGTTCTCCTTCCACTGACACACCGCAAGCATGAGCCATGTCCGTAACTTTTTTAGTCACATCCACATTGTATTCATAGCTGGATGGGGTACTGGAATCTTCCATGAGAGAACCATCCATCATGACTGAGCTGAAACCATTCTGGATGGCCTGAACACAGACTCCAGGCGAGGCACCGTGATCAAGATGCAGGCAGACCGGTATATGGGGCCATTCCTCCAAAGCAGCCAGGATAAGATGGCGCAGAAAGACGGAACCGGCATATTTGCGCGCACCAGCCGAACTCTGAAGTATGACCGGGCTGTTGGTTTCGTCAGCAGCTTCCATGATAGCCCTGATCTGTTCCATATTGTTGACGTTGAAAGCAGGAACGCCATAGCCGTTGGCTGCTGCATGATCCAGCAACTGTCGTAATGAAATAAGCGCCATGATTACTCCTCCGGATGTATCTCGGTTGGTTGTTCTATTCTGCAAATTCGCATCGAGTTGGTGCCGCCCTTTTCTCCGGCGGTATCCCCGCTGGTGGTGATGACCAGATCGCCTACCTGTGCAGCTCCGAGCCTGACGAGTTCTGCTGCTGCAGCCGAATGCTGCTGGGAAGCACAGACAGTCTCGGGATTGAAATCCACAGGGTAGACGCCACGATAGAGCGAGACTCGACGGCGGGTTTTTTCAATCTTGGACAGGGCGAAAATCGGGATGCCAGAACTGATTCGGGACATCCATAACGCGGTTCCACCCGAATCAGTGAAAGCGCCAATAGCGGCGGTATCCAGGTGATTGGCCGCATACATGGCGGACATGGCAATGGACTCGTCAATATGCGTAAAACGGGAATCCAGACGATGTCGGGAGCGGATTGCCACTTCCTGCCGCTCCGCCTCAAGACATATTTTTCCCATGGCGGACACGGCCTCAGCCGGATACTTGCCCACAGCAGACTCTGCGGAGAGCATGACTGCATCCGTGCCGTCCAAAACCGCATTGGCCACGTCAAAGACTTCGGCCCGTGTCGGAACCGGACTCAGGATCATTGAGTCCATCATCTGAGTGGCTGTGACAACGATCCGGTTGAGAGATCGGGCCCGCTTGATGAGCGACTTCTGTACACCGGGAAGCTTGGCATCACCGATCTCCACACCGAGATCGCCACGCGCGATCATGATGCCGTCGGAAAGCTGAACGATTGTCTCCACATGCTCCAGGGCCTCGGCGCGCTCGATCTTGGAAAGAATGAATCCGTGCCAGCCAAGCGCGGCCATGAGTTCACGGCACTCATCAACATCTGCGGCATTGCGGACGAATGAAAGAGCCAGAAAATCAGCATCCATTTCTGCCACGGCTCGCATGTCCATGCGATCCTTTTCAGTCAGAGCGCCGGCTGAAAGGCCGCCCGAAAGCAGGTTCACACCCTTGCCGCTGGAAAGGACGCCTCCAGTAACAACAGTGCAGTGAACCGCACCATCGACCACGTGGTCGACTTCGAGGATGCATTTACCGTCATCGAGAAGCAGGATACTTTCAGGGTCCACGTCATCAGACAAAGCTGAATAGGTAATACCAACCCTCTCGACGCTGCCCTCGTGCAGAGCGGTGTCCGGGTCAATGATAAAACTATCCCCTTCTTCCAAGGTAATTGATTCTTCCCTGAAACCACCGATGCGGATTTTTGGTCCCTGGAGATCGGCAAGGATCCCCACAGTCCTGCCCTGCTCGTTGGCAATTCTCCTGACCAGTGCTGCCAATTTGACGTGATCGGCACTGTTCCCGTGCGAAAAATTAAGGCGCACGACATCGACACCCTGACGGATGAGGTCGCGCAATGCGTCCTCATTGTCGGTTGCAGGCCCGAGCGTAGCCACAATCTTGGTTCTGCGAAGTCTCTGTTCCATACTCACATACTTCGTTCTTCGAGAATGCCCACTGCGGGCAAAGTCTTGCCTTCAAGAAACTCCAGAAAAGCCCCGCCACCGGTCGAGATATAGGAGATGTCATCGCCCACACCATACTTGTCGATAGCAGCTAGGGTATCTCCCCCTCCGGCAATGGAGTAGGCCGGGCTTTCCGCGATGGACATGGAAAGATCCATGGTCCCCTGGCCGAACTGGTCGAACTCGAAAACACCGACCGGACCGTTCCAGACGATGGTTCCGGCATCCTCCAACAATCGGGAATACAGCGAGGATGTCTTGGGACCGATATCCAAAATCATCTCATTGGCAGCGACTTTATTGACCTGCCGAGCAATGGGCGCGGCATCTTCGGAGAACTCCCGTCCACACACCACATCAAGCGGGATGGGGATTTCAACATCGGCATCGATGGCAACCTGCATCAGGTCGCGGGTAGCCTCAACCAAGTCCGGCTCAAAGAGCGAAGAGCAGATGTCGAAACCCGCGGCAGCAATGAAATTATTGGCAATACCACCGCCCACGATAAGCTTGTCCACTTTAGAGAGGAGCGACTCAAGTACCGTGAGCTTGGTTGAAACCTTGGCCCCACCCACCACAGCCACCACAGGCGATTGGGGAGCCATGAATCCTCGCTCCAGTCCGGCCAGTTCCCTCATCAAGAGCGGCCCGGCACAGGCGACAGGCGCGAACCGGGCTACGGCGTGCGTCGACGCCTGAGCCCTGTGAGCCGTAGCAAAAGCATCCATGACAAAGGTGTCGCAGAGCACGGCCATGGCCTTACCAAGCTCAAGGTCATTGTCACTTTCTCCCTTGAGAAATCGAACATTTTCCAAGAGGACAACCTCACCGGGCTGTAAGGAAACGCCATTGATCCAGTCTTTCTCGAAACGGACAACCAGTCCGAGCAATTCCGACAATCGATGAGCCACTGGCTCCAGAGTCATATCCGGGTCAAAGGTCCCTTCCTTTGGCCGTCCCAAGTGGGACATGATCATGACCTGGGCCCCGCGATTCAAGGCCGTTCGGATGGTCGGCAAGGCCGCCATAAGTCGTTTATCGCTCGTGATCTCGCCATCTGAAATCGGAACGTTGAAATCCTCCCTTATGAGGACCCGCTTTCCGGCCAAATCGAGCTTTGACATCTCCAACATAACCATCCTCCCCCTTGATTAAGCGGCCATCTTCTTCCCGTTCATGACTCGTTTGACCAGCTTGACCAATGCATCGGGCGTGAACCCGAAATATTCGAACAATTCATTGCCCGGAGCAGATTCGCCGAAACGGTCCATGCCCAGCACAGCACCTTCAAGTCCTACATACTTGCCCCATCCGCTCGTCACACCAGCCTCGACTGCCACACGAGTCGTGACATGAGGCGGTAAAACTTGATTGCGATAGTCTTCGCTCTGCCGTTCAAAGACCTCGACACACGGCATGGACACAACCCGGACATGGCTGCCTGTGGATTCCATAGTCATGGCGGCTTCCATGGCCAGGCCGACTTCGGACCCGGTGGCAATGATGATGGCGTCGGGAGTCGTGTCGCTGTCACGCAGGACGTATCCGCCACAAGACACCTGTTCGAGGGTTTCCGCAGACCGGGACTGATGCGGCAGAGCCTGGCGGGACATGATGAGAGATGATGGGCCGTCGTCGCGCTTGACCGACCGTTCCCAGGCAACTGCGGCTTCCACTGCGTCGCAGGGACGCCAAACATCCATGTTGGGAATCAGGCGCAGCGATTCGACATGCTCCACTGGCTGGTGGGTCGGTCCGTCTTCGCCAACACCGATGGAATCGTGAGTCAGGACGTAGAGAGTACGCAGCCCCATCAGGGCAGACATGCGCATGGCGTTGCGGGCATAGTCCGAAAAGACGAGAAATGTCCCACCATAAGGGATGAAGCCGCCATGCAGGACCATGCCGTTCATCATCACGGACATGGCAAATTCTCGCACGCCGTAATTCATGTAATTGCCATTCCAGTCAGTCGGGACAGCGATCTTGGAACCGGACCATCTGGTCAAGTTCGAACCAGCCAGATCGGCCGATCCACCAAAGAATTCCGGCAGCACCGGGGCCAACCCTTCAATGGCATTTTGCGAGGCCTTGCGAGTGGCCAGGCTTTCTGCCTTGGCATCAACACTGTCAACATAATTGGATGCGTGAGAGTCGAAGTCGTCAGGCAACTCGCCATTCATACGACGAGTGAACTCGGCAGCCAGTTGCGGATAAACCTTTTCGTATTCCTTAAAGCGGGCATTCCAGGAATCCTCTGCCCTGAAGCCAGATCCTTTGGCACTCCAGGAGGCATACACCAACTCCGGGATTTCAAAGGGTGGATGAGGCCAGCTCATGGCATCTCTGGCGCAGCTTATTTCGTCATCGCCGAGAGGAGCACCGTGGCATTTTTCCGTACCACAGACATTGGGAGCACCCTGCCCGATGACCGTCTTGCAGCAGATGAGAGTCGGCCTGTCCGGCTCACTCCGTGCCTTTTCAATGGCGTCCTTGATGGACTCAGGATCATGACCATCCACACCGGGAACGACGTGCCAGCCATAGGACTGGAATCGACGCGGCGTGTCATCCGTGAACCAACCATCGACGCAGCCGTCGATGGAGATGCCGTTGTCGTCGTAAAAAGCGATGAGCTTGCCGAGTTGCAGGGTGCCAGCCAGGGAACACGCCTCGTGGGAGACGCCTTCCATCATGCATCCATCCCCCATGAAGACATAGGTGTGGTGGTCCATGATGGTATGACCGTCTTGGTTGTATTGGGCGCCGAGAACCTTTTCGGCCACGGCCATGCCCACAGCGCAGGCGATGCCTTGCCCAAGAGGCCCGGAGGTGGATTCGACGCCCGGCGTCATTCCAAGCTCCGGATGCCCCGGGGTTTTAGAATTGAGTTGCCTGAACTGCTTGATGTCATCGATGGTGACGTCATAGCCGCTCAAGTGCAGCAATGAGTAGAGGAGCATCGAGCCATGCCCGTTGGAAAAAACGAATCGATCCCTGTTTGCCCAGCTGGGATTGGCCGGATTGTGGACCAGATAATCGTTCCACAGAACCTCGGCGATATCGGCCATGCCGAGTGGAGCACCCGGATGTCCGGAATTGGCTTTTTGGATGGCGTCCATGCTCAGAGCACGGATGGCATTGGCAAGTTCACTGCGTTGAGGCATTGCTTTTCCCCTTCTTGTTGACGTGATTGATTAGAGGATCCGGGAATAGACACGCTCGTACACACCGCAGAGCTTCATGGCGGTTCGGTTATGCAGGCCGCAGCTTTTCAGGCGGCAGAAGACGTGCAGCGGATTCAGGTAGTGTCGTAATGTCTCTTTCATGGTGTCCTCCCGGCGAAACGGTTGATGCCAGGATTAGATCAAAAGACGTGCCGACGACTTCGCCTGAAAGATGGAAGAAGACAACCACATTTATTACAGATGGTTACTGCGAAACGAGAGAAAAGAGTTCTTCTCATGACTGTGCCATTCCTGACCCAGCAATTCAGAGCATGTGCCGTGAGCTGGGCCGCAAGTGGCACAGCGTGAGGGAATGTTATTTGGCGAAGAAATTGATGTAGGCCAGGAAATCGTCCAGGTCTTCCGAGGGAAGCGCCGAGCCGAGCAGAACACCGGAAATCCAACCGGCATTGTGGGGACGTCGGGAAGCACTTCGAATGAGGCTCCCTATGGCTTTGGGGGTTCTCAACCCCATGAGGCGGCCGCCCATTTCAAGGGAAGGACCGATCTCCTGCCACAGGTTGTATGGATACTCGCGCAAGGCGGCTTCGTCCCAGACATCACCAGCGCACGCCTTGGCAAGCACCTGTCCGGCTATCCGGGCAGAGATAATGGCATTGGTTGTGCCGTCTGAACTGCAGGGATTGACCAGACCTGCTGCGTCACCGACGAGAAGGAAGCCGTCGCCATGAATTTCACGCATGGGATTACCCACCGGCAACACGCCCGTTTCGATCTCACCCATCTGCTCGGCAAAAGCGAAACGTTCCTTGAGTTCAGGAGATTCAAGTGCCCGTAAAAGGGCCTGCTTGGGCTTAATATTCCCTTGCTTGACCACGTCCATGGGAAGGGCCAGGCCGACATTGGTCTGGCTCGTTTCAGTGGGATGGAACCAGACATAACCGGGCAGAACCTCTTCAGGGAAATGAATCTCGATGTTCCCCCGGATGCCTAGCACCTGACGATAATACCCACGGACAGCCAGAGCACGATACTCACTGTAGCGGGGCATCTTCATCTGCTTAGCTACGACTGAATCGCTGCCGTCAGCACCGACTATGACCTTTGCAGTCCAGGATACTTCGCGCCCGCCGCCACGTTCGCCCTTCACTCCACAGGCCTGTCCATTTTTAGTCTGGATCTCAGTCACCTGGCACCAATCGACAATCTCCACTTCCTCTTCAGCCGCAGCTTCCATCAAAAGAGCATCAAGAAGAATTCTGCGACAGATAATTCCGGCCTCGGGAGTATCTTTGTCGATCTTGAGTATCGGCACGGTCACAGAACTACCGTCGGCAGAGTGGTAGGCGATCTTTTGAACCGGGGTATGGGGGATTTCCAATAGGCGTGGCAGAAGTCCCAAGACGTTGAACTCGGCAATCGCCAACGAAGAGAGCGCGTCTCCGCAGGGTTTTTCCCTTGGGAACTTTTTCTGGTCGAGCAAGAGGACATGCAAGCCCTGCCTGGCAGCATGGATTGCTGTACACGCCCCTGCGGGCCCTGCTCCAACTACTATGACATCATAATCTGGCAAAAACCCATCCCATAGTTATTCTGCTACCCTTTAAATATTTCACAACTCGCGGATCAAGGGAAGAGAAGAATGGCCACCAAGCTGGCAGCCCACTACCGAAACACCTAAAAAATCCATGGGGCTGTACCAGATAACTCCTCTGGGTTATCAGTATGGCAATGCGAAAAAGTCGTCTGAACAAGGAAAAGCGAAGTGGCCTCGGAAAACTGGACCACTCGATAAGGTGGACATAAACTGCCCGAAGGAGGCAATTCATGTCCAAGACGAGAAAACGTTTCAGCGCGGAATTCAAAGCCCGAGTCGCCCTGGATGCCCTGTCCGGGGAACACACCCTGTCGGAACTCGCCAGCAAGTACGGCGTACACCCCAATCAGGTTTCCCAGTGGAAGAAGCAGGCCAAGGAAGGGATCGTGGCGTCCTTTTCAGGCAAGGCCGTCGGCCGTCAGGATAACGGGGCCCAGATCAAGGAGCTTCACGCCAAGATTGGCCAGCTCACGGTGGAGAAGGATTTTTTGCAACAAGCCTTCGCCAAAATTTGAGCTGTGAGCGAAGGCGAGAGGTGGTCGACAAGACTCACCCCGAGCTCAGTATCCGGCGGCAATGCCGAATTCTCAAGCTGTACCGATCGACGTACTACTACGAACCGATCGGCGAATCTCCGGCCAACCTGGCCCTTATGCGCCGAATCGATGAGTTGTTTATGGAGCTGCCGTTTTTCGGTTCCAGACAGATGCGTAATACCCTACGAGACGAAGGGCAAAGGGTCGGTCGTGAACGGGTACGACGTCTGATGCGTAAAATGGGCCTGATGGCGATTTACCAAAAGCCAAAGACAAGCCATCCGCATCCGCAACATAAGACGTATCCGTATTTGCTGCGGCACAAGGCGATTACGAAGCCCAATCAGGTTTGGTGTGCCGACATCACGTATATCCCCATGACACGCGGCTTCTTATACCTTGTGGCGGTCATGGACTGGCACAGTCGGGCCGTCCTGTCGTGGAGGCTCTCAAACACGATGGATGCTGATTTCTGCGTGTCTGCCTTGGAAGAAGCCCTGAATCGTTATGGGGTGCCGGAAATCTTCAACACCGACCAGGGATCACAGTTCACCAGCTACGAGTTCACACGGACGCTCAGAGAGGCTGGAATTCGTATCTCCATGGACGGTCGAGGCCGATGGATGGATAATGTGATGATCGAGCGTCTGTGGCGTTCGTTGAAATATGAATGTGCTTACCTGCGTGAGATGGTGTAAAGTCCCCGTAAAGTAGGTCCATTGCCAAGTAGAGACTTCTGGCCCAAAATGGGACAGGAGTTTTGCATGCGTAAATCGAAGTTCAGCGAGTACCAGATCGTCAAGATCCTGAAGGCAGTGGAAGGCGGACGAACTGTCGTCGATGTCTGCCGCGAGCACGGCGTGAGCAGCGCCACGTACTACAAGTGGAAGTCAAAGTATGGCGGCATGGAGGCATCCGATATCCAACGGATGAAGGATCTCGAAACGGAGAACCGTAAGCTCAAGCAGATGTTCGCCGACCTCAGCCTGGAAAACATGGCGCTCAAGGATGTGATCGAAAAAAAACTCTGAGGCCAGTTCAACGCAAGGAATTTGTCATGCACATGGTCAACGCGTTTGAGTTGAGCTTGCGCAAGGCATGCGCGGCCATGGGCATCAGTAGGAGCTACTACGCCTACAAGCCGCATCCGCGGGACGACAGCGATGTCATCGCAGCCTTGACTGAACTGGCCGAGAAAAAGCCTACATGGGGCTTCAGTAAGCTTTTCAACGTCCTTCGACAGCAGGACAAGCCCTGGAACCACAAGAAGGTCTGGAGGGTTTACTGCCTCTTGAAAATGAACCTGAAGCGCAAGGCCAAGAAGCGGCTTCCGCAAGCCTCTCGGACGGCAGTGGCCCAACCGCTTGCGCCAAACTATTGCTGGTCGATAGATTTCATGCGGGACACGCTTTACAGCGGTCGCGTCTTCAGGACTTTCAACGCTGTAGATGATTACAACCGTGAGGCCTTGGCCGTGGAGATCGATACCAATATGCCAGCAGGACGAGTGGTAAGGGTGCTGGATCGGGTAGCCGAAGAGCGTGGCGGCTATCCCGAGAGGTTGCGAATGGACAATGGTCCAGAGTTCTCGGGGACTGTCATGGCGGCCTGGGCCGAATCGCATGGCGTGAATCTGGAGTTCATTCAGCCTGGCAAACCCACCCAGAACTCATACATCGAGCGGTTCAACCGAACCTACAGAGAAGAAGTGCTTGATTTGTACGTGTTCAACAGCCTGAGCGAAGTTCGGGCCATTACGGAGGACTTTATCCGTGAGTACAACGAGGAACGTCCTCATGAATCCCTGGGGAATATGTCGCCGATAAATTTTGCTGCCCAAAGGGCAGGGGGTACCCCCTACCCTCTGGGCAACCCCCCGAAAACTGCCGGGAGTCTCTACCGTTAACTGGCCCTATGAAAGGGGACTTTACAATGGGAACCGGAAGCGAACTGCGGCAAGCCTTGGCTTGGTGGTTCGATTTCTACAACAATCGACGTCCGCATTTTGCTTTTGACGGCAAGAAGCCGATGGAGATATATCAGAACCGTTCCAGGCCAGAGGGGGTACCCCCTCTGGCCTGGAACGAAAGAGCGGCGTAGCTCGTAAACGTGTCCACCTTAAAATCGTCGCTCAGTGGTCCGAAGAACCGAGGCCACTTCTTTGGACTAATAGTCAACTTAAATTCCTTCGGGGAATGATTTTTTCTCTACCACCTGGTTAGTATGTGAATAAACCCTATGTCATGATTATCCCTTGAACCAGATTCGAGCATCCTGTCGCCGTCATCTAATCCGCGTCCAGCGTAAATCAAGACTCAATGACAAGGCCGAATGCTTGCCATTCGCCCGTAGGGATCGCCTTGCCATTGAGTCTGTTTGCGCTACGCTGATAACAAAAGGCGGGAAAGATCATTTAATTGGCGGTGAGCCCTTGATCTTCAGAAAAGATGATCATATTCACTAAGTAAGGACTCATGTCTAACCTTTAAACTCGGAAAGGAGGATTCTCACCGCAAGTGCTCATAAGTTCTGGACGACAGTCAGAACTGATGAGCACGAAATCCGGCGCTAATGCGCCGAAACATCTAACACTTCAGTGCCTTTTCATTCCAAACGGCAGACTTTCACATCCAAACGCAAGCTGAAACGCAGCACCCGCCATCGGACAAACGGTAGATACCTATAAATCTAGGGGCTGTACCAGATAACTAGCCCATATGTCTTCTAACCCACTGTTTCAGTTGTTTAAACTGGCTTCGCGGATTGCTGTTATTAAAACGCCACTCGCATTCCTTTAAAAACAGAGAAAAATGCTTGGTTGGAATGCCGTTGAATTTCCTCATATGGCGTTTGGCCTGGTTCCAAAAATTCTCGATTCCATTGATGTGGTTGTGGCTATCTGCAAACAGCTTCGAGTGGTTGATTCGGAAGTGTTTGAACGCTGACACATCAAGGACATTGTAGCCATACCAGCAGTCCGAGTAAACCACACTGTCTGGCTGGATTCTTTCCTGAATAATGGGAAGCAAGGTTTTACCTTTCGCATCAGGAATCACCTGTGTATAGACCTTCCCGCCCCTTTTAAGGATTCCAAAAACAGGAACCTTACCAGCCGCCCCACGTCCTCTTTTGCCCTTTCGCTTGCCACCGAAGTAGCTCTCATCGACCTCAAATTCGCCAAAATCCATCCCTTCACAGGACTCTTCTACCGCTATGATTTCCCGGAGCCGGTGAAAGTAATAGGCGGCTGTTTTGACGTTCACACCAACCAGATCGGCAGCGCAACGAGCTGTCGTGCCAGCCACAAAATGTTCGATTAAACGAAGCTGCTTGTCCTTGCTCAAACGACTTTTTCGCATTGCCATACCGATAACCCAAAGGAGTTATCTGGTACAGCCCCTAAATCTATCTTTGCCCAAATTCCCCCATGGTCACCAATCTATGCGCAGGACGAACGAGCCTGTGCGGTGACACCCCTTATTAAATGGATTCTTGAATTTCTCATTCAGTGGGAAACGGACATTGATTTGTTCCGCTATCGGTTGTTGTGTGGCGCATCTTCGCGCCATAGGCAGGTTGTTTCCCCGATAACGGGAAAGGTCCAACCTGCTTTGTCCCGGGGCATTGTCCCGAACTATTATTGAAGGAGAAATCCATGGCAAAATCCATCAGTCTAGCACTGGGCGCGAACAGGGCAACCCTGTCCGGTCCGCGCTCAAAACAATATCGCATCAGACAAAATGCAAAAGTCTTTGCGAAAAGGTTAAAAGAAGCAGGATATGGGGTCCGTAAATGGTCTAAGATATCCAACAAACATTTTTCGGCAGTGGCTGACAAAATGAAAGAAAATGGCACGGGTGACGGGCGTATAGCAGAAGTATTCTCTGCAGCCCGTCACCTGTGCGAAACATATGGCAATACAGGTATTAGCCCGACTAATGATGTCTTCGACGTCAGGCGCGGAAGCATTGCCAACGCTAATAGTAAAGCGGTTGCCCCCGTCTTTGTGCAGGGGGCAATCGACAAGCTGGCAAACGAGGTCAAGTATGAATACGGGCCACGAGCCGCTGCACAGATAAGATTACAGTATGAACTCGGATTACGCCGAGAAGAAGCAGCCAAAGTTGATCTGATCAGCGATTGGGACCGAGAAAGCCGTAGTCTTCATGTCCAGTATGGGACGAAAGGCGGCAGACCAAGAACACTTTACAACCTGTCATGGCAGCAGCAAGAAGCATTGGAAAAAGCACTGCCATATGTCAGTCAATCTGACAGGCCCGGAATACACAATCTCATGCCAAGCGGCATGGGCGACAAGTGGCAAGAAAAGCTATCCCACGCTGCCCGATTATGTGGCTTTACAAAGAAAGAAAGCGGTTGGACGCTCCACAGTAATCGGCACGAAAGGTTCCATCGTATGTACGTCGATCACACTGGATTTCAGCCGCCCAATCAACACGAGTCTGTGGAAGGCTTTCAACAGGCCGCTCAAAATGCGGCAGGGGGTGAATGGTCTCGGCTGGATGCTGAGGCCCGCGATGATATTGAAGTCACTGCCGGTCATTCTTCCGGTCGCCGGGATGTGTCTGACGCTTATCTTGGTTGTAGTCATTAATCAAAGCCCCGCTTTTTTGTGCGGGGTTTTCTGTTGGGATAGGTTGAAGAGGGAGGTCGACGAGTCAATCTGCTCTTCAACCGTCGTACCTGTTTGTAGTCCGTAGGCCGACAAACAGGCATGACTTTGCTTCCGAGGAGTGGGTGCCTCTGATTCTTTTTTGGTATTGATTTTTTCCAAAAACCCACCTTTTCGTAGTTTTTTTTGCTTTTTATCGCCCAAATACAAAATACCCGTTGTCCCAACCTTGCAATTTAACCTCTCGCTGTGCTTAAACTGAAGGGTTGGCAGATGAGTTGGGTTAATTTCAAATTTTCCCGACACTAAGAAAACAATGGTTGGGAAGATCGATGACCTTTGACACTGAATCACATCCGCGCGTATTATCCGCAAAGGATGTCGCCGAATACTTGGGCAAAAGCGTAGACTGGGTCTACGACCATGCCGAAGCAATCGGTGGTGTCAAACGCGGTGGGTCGTGGTTCTTCCCGAACGAGGAAGATATCTATGACCGTTTATTCAAAAGCCGGAAAAGGGTACCGGTACGACTTCATGGTAAAAGGCAAGCGCCACACCAAGGCGTGGTTCAAGACAAAACGGGCCGCAAAAGCGGCAGAAGCCGAAAAAAGGAAGGAAGTAAAAGCACAACTGGCGATGGAAGCCCAGGGCGACATGGCCTTGCTTGATCTGCTGAACCTGCGTTTGGACTATATGTTGGACCGAGCATACTCCGAGTCGCATTACATAAAGACAAAGTACGCAGCTCAACGCTTGCTGGATTATCTGGGCAACGTGCCTTGCAGCACCATCACCCGCCTGAAGGCCGATGAGTTCCTGATGGCTTTGGTAAAGAAAAGCACCCCTGTTGCAGGCAATAACGATTTGAAGGTCCTTCGGGCAGCGTTTTCCTGGGCCATGAAACGTGGGCAGCATTTCATTCAAAACAATCCCTTTGCGGGACTGGAAACGTTTCCCAACGATAAGCCCAAGGAAAAGAAGCGGACTCCGACGAGTGATGAACTTGATCGCATTATTGAAGCGGCCAAACCGAAGCACCGTGCCTACTTGTGGGTATTGCGCGAAACCTTGGCCCGAAGCATCGAAGTACACCGACTCAAGTGGAAGCGGGTCAACTTCGAAGAACGGTATGTTGAGCTGAAGACGTTCAAGAACAAAAACAGGGAGCCGGTCCTGCGTGAAATCCCGATGACGGACAAGCTGTATGAAGTCTTGTTGGACCTGTATAATGAACGTGATCCAGATAAGGAATGGGTGTTTTGGCGCCGAGCCTACAATGCGAAGACCAAAAGGATGGAAGAAGGGCCGTACAAGTGTGGCAGATATACCATGCTCCAAAACACCTGCAAACGGGCAGGTGTGGATTACTACAGCTTCCACCGCTTCCGAGCATCGGGCGCATCCGTCATGGACAACCATGGCGCCCTGCTTCCAGGCATCCAGCGCGTCCTTGGACACGCCGACCGCCGAAGCACGGAAATCTACCTGGAAAAACTCCGTGACGTTGAACGCGATGCCATGGACATCTACGAAAGGGAAAGCCGCAAGGATGACAATAAGGTCGCGTAACAAATCCACACACGCGGTTCACACACAAACACAAAACGGGTTGCAGACATTTGTCGGCAACCCGTTGAAAACTAAAGGTAAGAACCGATAGTCACACACAGAGGTTGTGGCTATTCCAAAGGGGCTCGCCCTTTGGCCGCCGGAGGCGAAGTCTTGCGACATATCGCCGCAACGCGGCATTCATATTCTGCTTCAGCCTTTCATCCCAAGCATCTGCTCCCAGACCGGGAGCAATGTATCGATGGAATTGCCCAGAAGACGCATGTACCGAACCTCAAGCTGGGCCATTTCTTCGTCCTGCTTGCGCAACCACTCGGACATCCAGGCGAATCGCATCCCCAGAATCATCTCGGGCAACAGCGCCAAATCAGCGGGATCAAGCTGCCCTTGATCCCGCAAGGTCTTGAGCAATGCCGGAGCCAAACCGCGCACCAAGGCGTGGGGGTCTTCGATACCGACACACCCCAGACAGTTGGCTACATCAAATAATACAGGCCGAAGCCCCATGAATTCCCAGTCGATGACCGCGCCAACCTGCGTATCATTCCAGATGACATTGAGCGGATGAAAGTCTCCCTGACACAGAGCCACGGGCAAATCGTGCCAGACGTCGAAAAGCGGGGCCAGCACACCAAGAACAGGGAGCAACGCCTCGTGCAGGTCGACCCGGCGTGGCGCCATGACTGCCATCAGTTCATTGACGTACGCTTCAAGATCGAACCGGGGTACGTTGAGAAACTCGTCCGAAGCTGCCGATGAAACAAATCGCATGCCCGCTATGAACTGCCCGAGACTCACGCCCCGCGCCGCGTCATCCACAAACTCGGGCTGCGGTAAAGGATCACCGAAAATGAACGGGGAAAGCTGCCAATACGCGCCGCCCTGCTCCACGCAATACCGCCCATCAGCGGCGACATACGCAGGTACAGGCACCCCGGCGTCCGAGAGTGTGGTCAGGGCACGCCCGATACGTTCACGGCTGTCGAATTGCCCGGGTTTGAGCTGCTCCAGCATCCAGGTTCGACCGGTTGAATCATCGACCGCCACACGGGATGCACACCGCTCAGGACTGCCCGGCAGGAGAATGTCGTCACGTATGCGCCCTAAGGTCAGCCCCCATGGGGAAAGATCAGTTTTCATAGATTTTTGAAAGGTAAAAAAGCATGGCCGCCATCGGTGAGAACCGGTGACGGCCAGGCCGTTGTTTAATGGTAGTGGCTTGTGGCCTAGCGCAGCCCCAAAGCCTCTTCAAGAGCTGTCAGATTGTCTCGGATGATTTGCTGTTCAGCAGGGGAGACCTGTCGATCCACCTGCTGCTTGACGGCTTCCAACTGTCCCTGAGGCTGCTGGGCCATCATCTCTTCGACCATTTTCTGTTCTTCTTCGGTCAGCCCCTGAATCTGCTCATCCATTTGGCGCTTCATGAGCACCATCTGTTCGTAATTCATAACGGTCATGGCCTGTCCGTACACATACAGAAACCGCTGCTGATCCCAGCCAAGGGATGTGGTGACCTCTGCAATCTTGGCGGAAAGGACTTCGGGGTCTTTGGGACCTTCGGCGTTGATGGTCGGATTGGTCAAGCGGGTGATTTCGGGAATATCCTTGATGAACTTCTGAAATTCGGCTTCGGTGAGCGGAGCCATGGATTGCGTTTCGACCTGCGCCTCCGGGATCGAAGCCGGGGCTGAATCCCGTGTTGTTTCAGGCGGTTCCGGGGCCACGGTTTCATTATCGCTGCAACCGGCAAAGAGTACGAGAGAGAAAATCAGCATGAGGGTAAGGCTGAGGTGTTTCACAATTATCTCCTTGGAATATCTTCTATATTTTCCGTATATCGGCAACCTTGCCATTATACTTGCCCGGATCGTCTTTCAAGAAATCAACAAGGCCGCGGGCCGACTCTTCCGGTGTCAACAAGATGCCCTCTTCCTTCCATGGGCGGAAGACCGCCTTGAGCTGTTCGGCACTATGCCCTTCGCTGTTGCGTGCGTCCACCTGCATCCGTGTTTCCACGACGCCAGGACGCCAGATTATGGAAGTGACCGGCGGTGCTTCCGCCGCCAATTGACGAGCCATGTGTTCTTCTGCGGCCTTGGCGGCGCAATAGGCCCCAATTCCCGGCTGTGCGCGTTCTGCTGCGCCGGACCCGAAGAAGACGGCCAGACCGCCTCCCCGCCAGAGCAGATGGGGTACCGCATGCCGAATCAATTGATGGGCAGCGGTGACCGACGAATCCATGACTTCACGGAAACGGGTCTTGTTCAGCTCCCAGATGGCCGGACCGGGTGCCAGCACTCCGGCCGCGTGGATGAATCCGTAGAAATCACCAAATTCAATTCCCACCTGTACCAATTCCAGTGCCACGTTGGACGAGGACACGTCACCACTGATGGCAACGGCCTTCACGCCCTGTTCTCGGCACAATTTACTGGTTTCCCTGAGCTTATCTTCACTGCGCGCACCAAGAACAAGGTTCACGCCTTCCTTGGCCAGCTCCAGAGCCAGGGCTTTTCCTATGCCCCTTGAGGCTCCTGTGAGCACGAGGGTTTTATTCCTGAGCAAAGTCATATATGTTGATCCTTCCGTTTACCCTATTGCATACCCGAGAATACGCAACATGTCATTGAAAGTAAGCAAACGACGTCCATTGGTCGCCCAATCAGAAATTCGCAACATGTCCATCGAATGCGCCAAGGCCAAAGGCATCAATCTGGCGCAGGGGGTCTGTGACCTGCCTGTGCCGGATGCAGTCAGGCAGGGCGCGCAGGAAGCCATGGACCGCGGCATCAATACCTACACCCGCTTTGACGGGCGCTGGGAACTGCGCAAGGCCGTGGCCGAGAAGCAGGGCCGCTTCACCGGGCTGGACATCGACCCCGAAGGACAGGTCGTGGTATCGGCCGGTGCGACTGGCGCCTTCTACTCCGCATGTCTCGCCCTGCTGGATGAAGGGGATGAGGTCGTCGTGTTTGAGCCATATTACGGCTATCATATCGTGACCATGGCATCGCTGGGCATCAAGCCGAGGTATGTCACCCTTGAGCCGCCTCACTGGTCTTTTACCACAAAAGCCCTTGAAGACGCTGTTACCAGTCGAACACGGGCCATCATCCTGAACACGCCGTCCAATCCGGCGGGCAAGGTCTTCAACCGTGAAGAGATGTCGGTCATTGCCGATTTCGCCGAAGCACATGATCTCTTTGTTTTTACGGATGAAATTTACGAACACTTTGTTTTTGACGGGCTCAAGCACATTTCCCCGGCCACCCTGCCGGGAATGGGACGCCGGACCATCACCATCTCCGGGCTTTCCAAGGTATTTTCCATCACGGGCTGGCGACTGGGCTACGCCATCTGCGACCCGGAATGGGCGTTGCCCATCGGCCATTTCAGTGACCTGGTCTATGTCTGCGCTCCGGCCCCGCTCCAGATCGGCGCGGCCAACGGACTGGCTACCCTCGGCCCTGACTACTATCAGGCCATATCCGACGACCACCAACAAAAGCGTGATCTCTTTTGCAATACGCTCAAGGAGATCGATCTGACGCCGCATGTTCCAGAAGGAGCCTACTATACGCTGGCCGATATATCGTCGCTTCCCGGTGAAACAGCCAAGGAGCGGGCGCTGTACCTGCTGCAACAGACCGGCGTGCCCTGCGTCCCCGGTTCCGCCTTTTTCCACGGCCCGGAAGGTGAAACACTGGCGCGTTTCTGCTTTGCCAAGGAAATGCCGGTACTGGAAGATGCCATGAACCGTTTACGGAGGCTGTCCTCATGAATGATTCGCAAAAAAAGCAGTTCAAGGCATTTGCGCAGGAGGAAATGAAGGAAATCAAGGAAGAGATTCCTCACCTTGAGAAACTGCTGGAACCGGTTGCCCCCGACAATGCCATCGGCCGCATCTCCCGCATGGACAACATCGTCAACCAGTCCGTGGCCGAGGCACAGCTTTCCAAGGCCCGGGTCCGTCTGATGAGCCTGGAAAAAGCGCTCAAACGCGTGGATGAAGACGAAGATTTCGGGCGGTGCATCGAATGCGACGACCTTATCCCCATGGCCCGCCTCAAAGCCATGCCGGAAACCGAATTATGCGTTGAATGTGCGGAGTAACCCACAGACTGTCAGCGGACACGATGCCTGCATCGTGTCCGTTTTTTATTCGACCGTTACAGCGTAGACGCCAGCCCATCCGCCCATGAACACCCGTTTCCTGACAAACGGTTCTCCCGAGCGATGGAGGAAAGACGTGGTTCCGCCCCGATCCATGTATTGTCGGAAACAGGCATGATGGTCGGCACCGGCCAACCGTTCGACCATGGCTACTACCAGGCCCGTCATAGGTGAACGGCCAACGGATGGTAGGCGGTAGTCACCGATGAGAACGACCCCGCCGGGACGGACGATACGCAAGGTTTCCGCAAAAATACGCTCTGCCTGATCAAGCGGTTTTTCATGAAGGGCAAAGCTGATGAATCCGGCATCGAAACCATCCGAGGCGAATGGCAAACGTGTGGCGTCCCCTTGCTGAAAACGAACACCGGAGCGCTTTTTTCTGGCCACAGCCAACATGTCGGGAGAAAGATCCAGGCCGATCACGGGGAGTCCCGCTTCAAAACACATTCCGGCAAGCATGCCCGTACCGCAACAGACATCCACCGCAGATCGACAGCCCCTCTTGAGGGCAACCTGTACCATGGACTCATGCACAGGACGAAGAGATGGTCCGACAAGGGTATCGTACCACTTCGCCATACGGCTGTATTCATTCATGATCAATCTAGTGTGACTGAGGCGCCATGGAGGGCTCGAATATTGACGCCATGCCTCTGATAAATGTGATCCAGAGCACCAGAATCCACCAACTCCTGCATGCGACGGTCATAGACTTCCTTGAGTCGTCGACCACTCTCCGAAGGGCTGAATATGGGGCAGACCTCAAGTGTGGTGATGGGGGAAATGCGTAGGTCACTGAGCTGGATACCGGACCGGGGCAACGCTTCCAGCAGTTGGTCCTTGTCACCTATGATGTATTCCACATGCCCCCTGTCCAACATCTGGAAGGCAAAACCGAGATCGTACACTTCCTGTGGGGACATCTTCACCGTGATGTATTCCTGCCAGTCAAACCCGTTGAGATAGGCCACGCGTTTGTCGCGAAGAGAATCAACCCCGGTAAAATCCGTGGAACGAAAATGGACTGCTACCAAATCGTACAGCGCCAGGGACACAGCCCCTTGAACAACGTCATTGAATTGATCCCTGACGCTCAGAGTGCATTGAATCCTGGAGTCAGTCACAGATTGCAGCGCACGCGGATACGGCAGGGATTTGTGTTTGAAACCAATCCCCTCATCCTCGTACACACTCTGCAGAATCTCCGTATACAGTCCGGCCTGTCCCGGCTGCACGGCCCGGCCGACATAGGGCATGCCGAACACACACACCTCTCGCGGAACCCAGGGGTCATCTTCCTGCGCAAACGCGGTGACGGCCATCAACAGGGTAAAAATTATGATCAAATATTGCTTCACCGTTGCAATATCGTGCAAGTGTACACAAAAAGCAAGCATTGGTGTCTGAATCTTGAAAATTGCATTTGTTGGACGAACTCCCCACCCCGTGATAGGCAGCAATATAAACGGGTGTCTGCGGACACCGGGGGAGAACATAATGAAATTTTCCGGCATCAACCTGTTGGATGAACTGGCAAAAGAGGAACTGGCGGACCTCCGTGCCGTATTCCATGAAAAGACCTATCCCAAGGGTACGATCATCTATGCCCCTGATGAGCAGGAGAACCTTGTTTTCGTGATCGGCAGCGGACGGGTGCGTATTTATCTCGGCTATGAAGACAAGGAATTTTCTCTGGCCATCCTCAACCCCGGCGACCTCTACGCCACCCATGCGGATTGTTTCATCGAAGCCTTTGACGACTGCACCCTGCTGGTCGCGGACGTCCATTCGGTCAAAACCGTCATGGATCGTGTCCCCATGTTCACACGGACCATGGTTCGCGTTCTGGGCAACATCCTCCACAACTCCTTTTCCATCATCGGCGGCCTTGCCTTCAAGGATATCCATGAACGACTGATCGACTATATCCTCAGCGAAGCCCGTTCTGCTCCGCCGTCAGAGAATGGCGGTGTCCACATCTCTCTGGGACTGACCATGGAACAACTCGCCCAGCTCATGGGCGCCAGTCGCCAGACCATCTCCACGCTGCTCAATGAAATAGTCCGGCAGGGTCTCATGGAAAAAGAGGGACGTGGCAGGTATTACATTCCGGATTTATCAGCACTGGAAGCCGCAGCCGGACAATAAACGCGGCAGGTTTCAAGCCACCCACAGCACCCTCCATCGCCCAAGCCTGCATCGGCAGCTTACCATCGTCATTCGCACACGCTCGACGCAAGGTGCAATACGTGCCATAACGTACGCACTATTGCGTATGCGTAATACCCCAGCTTGGCGGTCTGGTTATTATCATGATCTTTTTCTTTCCATTTGTCGGCTATCCGACAGATAAGGTAAGAGACTCCGTGTATGGTCCGTCAGAAACTGGAGTCAAGACGCTGATCGTTTCGGATCGTTGCGGTAAGAAGATCCTGTTAAACCAGGCATTTGGAGGTACGTATGGCCAAGGAACCAAAACCCATTGATGATCTGACCATCTGGGATGACGCAAAAGCGATGATAAAGAAGGCACGGGAAGAAGGTATCGAAACCGTGCACGAACGTCTGCAGATGCAGACTCCCCACTGTAAATTCTGTGAACTCGGCACCACCTGTCGCAACTGTACCATGGGCCCGTGCCGCATCTCCAAGAAGATGCCGCGTGGCGTTTGCGGTGCGGATGCCGATGTGGTGGTTGCACGCAATTTCGGGCGTTTCATCGCCGGTGGTGCAGCCGGACACTCGGACCATGGCCGCGACCTGATCGAAGTGCTCGAAGCCATCGTCGAAGGCGAGGCCAAGGACTACAAGATCACCGATGAAGCCAAGCTGATACGCATTGCCGCTGAAGTCGGCATTGAAACCGAAGGACGCGACATCATGGCCGTGGCCGAAGACGCCATGGAATGTTTCTTCGGCGATTTCGGTTCCCGCAAATCCGAAGTCGCCTTCCTGTCCCGCGCACCCAAGGTTCGCCGCGACAAATGGGACAGCCTGAACATGACCCCCCGTGGCATTGACCGTGAAATCGCGGAGATGATGCACCGCACCCATATGGGCTGTGACAACGACGCTCCCAACACGATGATCCACGCGGCCCGTACCGCACTGGCCGACGGTTGGGGCGGCTCCATGATCGGCACCGAACTGTCGGATGTCATCTTCGGGACACCCACGCCGAAAATGTCGACAGCCAACCTCGGTATCATCAAGGAAGACCAGGTCAACCTGCTCGTCCACGGCCACAATCCGGTCGTTTCCGAAATGATCCTGGCCGCAGCCCGCGATCCCGAGCTGGTGGCCCGGGCCAAGGAACTGGGCGCTGAAGGCATCAATGTCGGTGGTCTGTGCTGCACCGGAAACGAGTTGCTCATGCGCCAGGGAATCCCCATGGCCGGTAACCACCTGATGACCGAACTGGCGATCCTCACCGGTGCCGTCGAAGCCATCGTGGTCGATTACCAGTGCATCATGCCCAGCCTGGTGACAATAGCCGGCTGTTACCACACCAAATTCATCGACACAGCCAACAAGGCACGCTTCACCGGCGGCATCCACATCGACTTCCAGCCCAAGACAGCAATGGAACAGGCCAAGGAAATCGTTTCCATGGCAGTGGAAGGCTTTGCCGAACGTGATGCCGGGCGCGTGGACATTCCGTGCGAGCCCGTTTCCATCATGACCGGCTTCTCCAACGAAGCAGTCATCGAAGCCCTTGGCGGCTCACTTGACCCGCTGGTTCAGGCCATCGCCAATGGCGACATCCGCGGTGCCGTGGGCATTGTCGGCTGCAACAACCCGAAGTTCAAACAGGACTCCATGAACGTCGGGCTGGCCAAAGAGCTGATCAAACGCGACATCCTTGTCCTGGCAACCGGCTGTGTCACCACGGCAGCAGGCAAGGCCGGACTGCTCGTTCCCGAGGCCATCGAGATGGCCGGTCCCGGGCTCAAGAAGGTCTGCGGTTCCCTCGGTATTCCACCGGTCCTGCATTACGGGTCCTGTGTTGACAACTCACGTATTCTCCAACTGTGCGGCGCTCTGGCCGACACGCTCGGAGTGGATATCTCGGACCTTCCGGTGGGCGCATCCTCCCCGGAATGGTATTCCGAAAAGGCCGCAGCCATCGGTTTGTACGCCGTGGCTTCCGGCATCTACACGCATCTCGGGCATCCGCCGAACATACTCGGTTCGGAAACCGTCACCAACCTCGCAGTCGAAGGGCTTGAAGACCTCGTCGGCGCCACCTTCTTCATCGAACCCGATCCGGTGAAAACCGCGGAAATGTTCGATGAACGCATCAAAGCCAAACGCAAAGGGTTGGGATTGAGTGAATAGGTAGCGATGCCCGGATTCGCTCCGTTTCGGTGCCACCTCCCCGAAACGGCGGCTGGGGGGACCTCCTGCGGGAGGTCCCCTACCAGTTGGCGGTATCCACAATCACCAGAGAACAAAACTCACGGACAATCACTGCATACTGTGCTGGAGAAATGACCATGAAAATAGCTTTTGCAGGCAAAGGCGGGGTCGGCAAGACGTCCCTGGCCGCATGGACTGCTGATTATCTCGCCCGACAGGGTAAAAATGTGTGGCTCATCGATGCTGACACCGCACTTTCTCTGGGGCAGGCTTCAGGTGTTGCGCCTGAGACCCTGCCGGAACCGCTCATATGCAGGGAAGACCTTGTCCGTGATCGCATCCACGCCGGTGGATTTCTGAACCTCAATCCCGATGTGGACGACCTGCCCGACACTCTTGCCATGGATATCCCCCTCAGTGGAGAACCCGCAGACGGGGTACAACCCGGGCGAAAGCGGTTGATTGTCATGGGTGCCGTGACCAATGCGGGAGGCGGCTGTGCATGCGACGCCAATGCATTGCTCAAGGCCATGCTGGCGCATATCGTGATGGACCGGGACGAATGGGTGCTGGTTGATCTGGAAGCCGGGGTTGAACACTTGGGACGCGGCACAGTCTCCCATGTGGACGGACTCGTCGTGGTCAGCGAACCGTCCATGCGCAGCCTGCACACAGGGGCTGAGGTGGGGCGCATGGCCTCGGACCTCGGCCTGACCAATCAGGCACTGGTCATCAACCGCTACAACGGCGGAACCCCACCCGAGCTGGACGGACTGCCGGAGTGGTCACTGACCATACCGCCCATCGAGGGATTGCTGTCCCGGCAGATGACCGACTCCTCCGTGCTGAATCTGCCCGAACAGAACGAGCTGGACGCCACCATCGAGCGCCTTCTGACTCGATTGTCTGGCAGGCAATAGTGCCAAACGCCATAAAGGGCGCCGCAAAAATCATTCAATGTTGTGAAGGGATGGGTGGTGGAAGCTGACGCGACTGGGGTCGAGGCCCGTTCATCATCGAGTCAAGTACTGCTCGTGGTTCAGCTCTTATCCGGCTCGTACATCTCTACCCTGTTCCGGCCGTTTTCCTTTGCCTGATACAGAGCGATATCTGCATGCTTCATCAGCATGTTGACCTCACTGCATGAAGCATCAAGAGTGGCAACGCCAAGGCTTATGGTGAATGAGATCACCGTACCGTCGCCAAGAACGACTTCCTTGTTCTCCATGGCAACCCGCAGCTTTTCCGCCAGGAGTTCCGCTCCGCTCATGTCTGTCTCAGGAAGCCCCACAGCGAACTCTTCGCCTCCGATCCGACCAAGGATATCAACATCACGCACCATGGTCCTGGCTGTTGAGGCTATGCTTTTGAGCACCATATCGCCTACATCGTGGCCGTATGTGTCATTGATGTTTTTGAATTTATCCACATCAAACATGATGAAGGAAAACGGATTGCCATACCGACTGCTGCGCTGAAATTCCCGTTCGACCATTTCCATGAATCGGCGGCGGTTCAGGAGCTTGGTCATGTCGTCGGTGGTAGCCAGCAATCGGAGCTGTTCCTCCTGTTTGCGGGCCATGGTCACACCCCAATTGACACCAATCAGGTATTCCGGGCGATTATTGCTATCGGCCTGCACCAGCGCTGCCGCCTTAATGTGTCGGACTTCCTTGTTGGGCCAGACTACACGGAACTCCCAATCCCAGAGAGCCTGCGTCAGTATCGCATGCTGCAACGACCCCTCGGCCTGCTCCAGGTCTTCGGAATGCACCCGACTGCGCCATGCCTCGTACAACCCGCTGAATTCTCCGGGCTGCACTCCGTACAGGCGAAACATCTGCGAATCCCAATGGAGTGCATTGGTCTGTACATTCAACTCCCAGACTCCAATGCCACCTGCTTTTGAAGCCAGCGTCAGGCGATCCGCGTACTTCTTCAGCTCCGACTCTATCTTTTTCCGATCGGAAATATCGCGCAGGCTGCCCACTGCCATGTACGAATTACCAAGCTTGAAAGCACTGACAGAGCGTTCAACCGGAAATTCTTCACCATTTCTACGAACAGCGGTCATCTCCTGCACCGTCCCGATAATGGGCCCTGTGCCATCTCCCCCGAATCGCTCAAGCCCCTCAAAAGCCTGTTTCTGGTACCGCTTCGGACTGATCAGCTTGTGCATCTTCTGACCAATGGCTTCGTCCCTGCTCCAGCCGAACATCTGCTCGGCCGCGGGGCTCCAAAAACTGATAACATCACTTGAGTCGACCACGATAAGGGCATCGTAAGACGCTTCGGCCATGGCTCGCATTCGCTCTTCACTTGCCTGCAGCGCTTCCTCGGCCCGCTTCCGCTCCGTGATATCCTGAACCGTTCCCATGGAGATATGCGGAAGAGATCCGCCAGGTTTGCAGGTTGTTTCGCCCCTGTCCTGAATATGCCGTATCTCGCCATCCGGCCGCATGATCCTATGATCCATTGAATAGCCGCAGCAGCCCTCCACAGATGGTTGAAAGGCCTCAAGAAACTTCGCCCTGTCTTCGGGAAGAACCATACTCAGAAAGCCTTCAAAAGAGGGAGTGAAGGTCTCCTTGGAAACACCGAAAATCCGATACGTTTCTTCCGACCACCAGACGGCTCCTGTGGTGTGATCAAAACGCCAACTACCGAGGTGTGCGATGGCCTGAGCCTGATTAAGGCTGTCTTGTGTTTGACGGATAATCGCGTTGTGCCTGCTGTTACGGTATGCCCCCAAAGACATGCCGAGGGCCAGTATCACTATGGCAGCATGCACGTACAACGAATATTCCGAGGAGGATGACCATCCCCCTTTAGGGGTAGCTACTATGATCCATGACCCGGCAGGGATATTAACGATCATCCGCACAGAGGTATCGCCGTCAAACAATACCGGGTCACCGTAAAAGATATCTCCTTCCCATCCTTTACCGTCCTTGCCCCGAATCCCGATATTCAAATCTGTGGAATCAAGCCCGACAGCCTGAAGGAGTTTATCCATATCGATAACGGATGAAACTATACCCCAGAAATCCTTTTCGCCATTACGATCCACAAACACCGGCGCCCGTCCAATGAGCCCCAGCCCTCCCTGGACCAGATTGACTGGACCGGCAACAACCATTTCGCCAGACTCCTTGGCTGCAAACGCCTGTTCCCACTGGCCTTTCAGTTTGCGATAATTCAATCCCAATATCTGCCTGTTGCCTTCCAGAGGATATACGAATTTCATGACGAAATCCGGAGCAGCGGTCATGTTCCTCAGGATGGAGCTTTCACTCAGCGCCTCTTTCGAGTACCGACTGAAAAGCTCCTGCCCAATATCGGGAACCATGCTGACGAAATTCGCCGTTCCTTCAATGATCAGCAGGTTGGATGTAACTTCCTTTTCTATCTTCGCCCGAAGGGTCGACAGCTCCTGGGTTACATCAACTATCTGTGTTTTTTTATGATTTTGAACAAGCTGATACTGTATCACACTGTCCAGCAGCGTAAATGAGATGATGATGAATAGTATCTTGAGTAGAATTTGTTTGTTCATAATTACAAAGCAATGTTGATTTCTTTATTTCAACACCTTGTCAAACCACCGACCTTACGAGCTATACTGCACCAGATTATCAAAATTTATCTATTAGAAATGTGACAAACAGGGTTCATGACACCATTGCATCTGCATCTAAAAAGGGAAAATTGTCTTCATTGAAGAAGCGAATCTGGACCGTATGGCCAGCTTGAGCCGCATCGTGCCGTTTACTGAAAGGATGGGTTTCCATTACGGCAGGTAGAGAGGCAGGGCAGAGCCAATTGCCAAAGAACAGCCATCCACAGCCAACCCTGCGAGCCCTGGCGATATTAGCGGGTCTCTGCCAGATACCCGAGTTCCCGGGACAAATCGTTGGTATCAACTGACTGATCATGCAACAGGTGGCCGAGTCGCATCATCTGCCCGACCGGGAATTCCTTGGCCCAACGATCATAGTAGCCGGAAAACCCATACATCCAGAGCATCTCGGATGCCTGCGTGAATAATTGGCGCGACAGGTCTTCCCAGGCCACCACAGACTGGATTTTCCAAACAGGGTGCTCGACCCCGCCGACTTCTCGTTTACCCTTGAATTCAACGGCTATATCCAGCATCCCGTCAGGCTTTGGGGTCACGGTCCAGTAGTAGAGCCACCCCTCGCCACCCCACTCAAACTCGATATGCCGGTAGTCCTCCTGCATGTCCGTGGGTGCGTCCAGAGTGTGCACATCGCACAGGCACAGGAATAAATCCTTAAGCGGTTCGGAAAAGGTGCTGTTCACGCTGAGATCGTAATGAGAGCCATTGTGGACAATGCGGCATTCCAACCATCCCGCCTTGACCTCGGTCAGAAAGATATCGAATTGATCTACGGACATAGGTACCCCTTTTTTACCGTTGACGGAGTGTACACGAAGACGCCAACGGAAGCAAAAGAAGTTAGCATTATCAATACGGGTTTGCGCAATACCCGACAGAGGATCAGCAGGGGGGTAACGAGGCCTTCACTTCGATCTTGAACTGGGACCCTTTGCCGAGCCGTGATTCAACGGTCAGACTGCCGCCCATGGCCCGGACAAATTCCGATACTATGGCCAATCCGATCCCTGTCCCACCATGACGTCTGTTACGTGAGCCATCGCCCTGACGGAAGGGCTCGAAGATATGTTCCATCTGCTCCTGACTCATGCCGATGCCCGTATCGCTCACAGTGATATGGATACTGCCCTGGCTGTCGCCTTCCTGTTCCCACACCGCCTCGACCAATACTCGGCCCTCGTCTGTGAACTTAACGCCGTTACTGATGACATGGAAAAGAATCTGACGAAGCCGCCGGACGTCGGCGCACAGAAGAGGGGGAACGTCTTCGGCAATGGCATACTGCAGGTCCACTCCCTTTGCCGCACCTTCCAGCGCATACGGCGTGATCAACAGCTTGATCACTTCCCGCAGATTGAACTCCTGCACATCCAGGGCAATGGCCCGCGCCTCGACCACGGTAAAATCGAGGATATCATTGAGCAGGGCCAGAAGTGAATTGGCTGCTCCGGTGGCGTGTTCCACCATCTCCACCAGTTCATCACTCAGGTCCTCTTCGCTGAAAAGCTGCAGCATGCCAAGCAGGACATTGAGCGGAGTGCGAATCTCATGGCTTATGTTGGCGATAAAATCGGATTTGGCCCGGCTGGCGTCCTCTGCGGCTTCTTTGGCCTCTATCAGGACGGTAACATCCATGATTGCCTGCACCTCGAAGCGCCCACCGGGATGGTGTGTCGTTCTGATGACCTGACGCACTCCGGACTTGGTCTGCACTTCGCACCGCTCACCATGATTCTTTTCCGGCAGTTCGCCCTCATCCACAATCACCTTCAGGTACTTTTCGATAGGGCTGTTCAATGCCTGTCGCCCAAACATCGCAGCAGCCACAGGATTGAGCGATCGGATAATGCCACCGTTTTCCGTTGGCTCCACCTTGAGTAGCGGGATGGGTGAATTGTCGATCAGCATCTTGAGTTCAAGCTCGGTTCGCTTGCGCCGTGTGACGTCCTCAAGGATCAGGATGCCGCCGGAAAATGTGCCTTCCTTTACCAGAGGAGACAAACGGACATTATACCAGCCGCCCTTTTTATCGCCGTAAGCAGGAACATGCACATCCTCCATATGGACCGGCTTGCCGTCCATGACCGTGCGCAGCTTTTTTGAAGTGCCGGAATAAATGACAGGAGGCAGGTCGAAAACCTTCTTGCCAAGGAAATATTCATGGGTGGTCCCGCGATCCACCATCCGCATATGCCAGTCGTTGACAAAAGTAATGGTACCTTCGTGATCAAAGGTGAGGATGGAAACAGGGGCGGCCAGAGCCAGGGCCATATACCGCTCGTTGGATTCCCGTATCAACTTCTGGGTCATTTCGTGACGGGAGTTATCCATCACGATGATAAGTGAATTGACATGGTTCCCCCCCGAATCATGCAACGGATAGCATGAATGCATGGCCGGGAATTCTTCCCCGCTTTTTCGGATCATACGCGTACGGATACTGGAATGATCTTCCAGGGCGCACACATTGGCAACCTCTACCGGGTACAGACGGTCTATGGAATGGCCCAGTATCTCGGAACGCTCGTACCCGAAGATTTCTTCGGCTCCACGGCTGAATTCGAGGATGGGATTGCCTTCCTCATTGCCCACGATAACCAGAGCCAGCCCCTTTGCCGCGTGCAGGATGGCATCAAGCCGGTTGCCGGTTTCGTTCAGTGTCCGGCTGGTTTGGGACATGTCTTCCAGAAGGTTGGCAAGGGTGGATTGCAGGCTCCGCTCCCGCTTTTCCAATTGATCATGATACTGAACAAGATCATTCATAACAGCCGAAACAGCAGCATGCTCATCGCCAAAAATGGCGGCAAGGGAATCCAGACGCTTGCGGAGATCAACCCGGAGCGCATGCAGAGATCGAGTCTCACTGTCAGCCGAAACTTGTTCACTCATAGCAACCTCGTTTTCCATAGGATATTGAAACTAGCCCAAGTGCATAGAGTAAACCAAGTATTTTTCGAAATAGTAATGGCTATACTGCTTCTGCCGATGTCTGCTGCTCGGTATGCCACTTCTCAAACTGCTTACCCCATTCACAGAGTGAGCCCATGATCGGCATGACGCTCTTGCCCAAATCAGTCAATGAATACTCGACCTTGGGAGGAACCTGGGGGTATACTTCCCGATGTACCAGCCCGTCGGTTTCCAGCTCTCGCAGCTGCTGTGTCAGCATTTTTTGCGTAATGTTCGGGATGGCCCGTTTGATCTCGCTGAACCGCAGCACCCCTTCCTGGCCCAGCTTGTACAAAATGATCGGCTTCCACTTGCCGCCGATGACCTGCAACGTCAGCTCCATGCTGCAATAATATTTCTTGTCGCCACAAATTTTCAACTGACACTCATTGCCCATTCTCCACCTCTTTATGGTATGCTGGCACAACCTGAATCCATGTTATGGTGCCGGACAGGCTGCCTATGGTTTCTTTTTGGTAACTATAGCACTTTAACGTGCGTACTTGACCTTTTGTTACTGTTAGCAGAAAACATTCTCACGGTAAACAACTGCAAACCGACACCAAGGAGGCTGAAATTGGAACTAATGCAAGCCATACATACTCGACGGAGCATTCGGAAATATACGGATGAACC
This sequence comes from Pseudodesulfovibrio profundus, assembly GCF_900217235.1. Taxonomy (NCBI): domain Bacteria; kingdom Pseudomonadati; phylum Thermodesulfobacteriota; class Desulfovibrionia; order Desulfovibrionales; family Desulfovibrionaceae; genus Pseudodesulfovibrio; species Pseudodesulfovibrio profundus. Next base: position 1,644,715 of record NZ_LT907975.1, read on the forward strand.
GGTTCCAGACGAGATGATAAAAGAGATTCTCGATGCGGCAATGATGGCGCCCAGCGCCGGAAACGCGCAGCCCTGGCAGTTTGTGGTCGTGACCGAACGGGAACGGCTGGATGCCATGGCTGACCTTCATCCGTATCTCAAGATGGTCACGAAGGCACAGGTCGGCATCATTGTTTGCGGCGACCTGAGCAAAGAAAAATTTGCGGGCTACTGGGTGCAGGACTGCTCTGCCGCCATGCAGAACCTGCTGCTCGCAGCCCACGGCAAGGGACTTGGAGCCGTCTGGACCGGGATTACACCCATGGAAGATCGCATGAGCGCGTTCAAAACCATGTTCAACATGCCGGAACACATCATCCCGCTGGGATTTGTGCCCATGGGGTGGCCCGCGCAGGAAGTCAAATCCACAAGCCGCTTTGATGAAAGCAGAATCCACTACAACACCTTTTAGGGGGACAACATGAAAGTACTGGCAATCAATGGTTCCGCTCGCAAAGGCGGAAATACCGCCGACATGGTCAATCGTGTTTTCACTGAACTCAAGGCCGAAGGCATTGAAACGGAAATGCTCGAACTGGCCGGGAAAACCATGCGTGGCTGCATCGCCTGCTACAAGTGTTTCGACAATAAGAACCGCAAATGCGCCGTGGCCAATGACTACATGAACGACTGTATCGAGGCCATGGATGAAGCGGACGGAATCATCCTCGCTTCACCTACCTATTTCGCCAACGTCACCCCGGAGATGAAAGCGCTCATCGACAGGGCCGGTATGGTCGGTCGCGCCAACGATGACATGTTCGCCCGCAAGGTCGGCGCTGCTGTCGTGGCAAATCGTCGTGGCGGCGCCATGCAGGTCTTCAATGCGCTGAACACCTTCTTCTTCATCGAGCAGATGATCGTTCCCGGCTCACGCTACTGGAACACCGGACGCGGACTGGACAAGGGCGATGTGCTCAACGATGTCGAAGGCATGGAGACCATGGAATATCTGGGCAAGAACATGGCCTGGCTGATGAAGAAACTGGCAGACTAAAGATTTGTTGCCACAACCAACCCAATAGAATGGATTGGTCGGGAAAGAGGCTCTCCTCCGGGGGAGTCTCTTTTATTTTGACGTCGCGGGGAGGATTCGTCTCAATATATAAATGAATAGGCCGCCCCGTTTGGAGCGGCCTTTGTTGTGTACTACTTGGCGCGATTGATGGCGAATGGCGAGAACGCCTGATCAACCGGCATCACTTCAAGTGAGTTGATATTGACGTGCGGCGGCAGCGACGTCACCCAATAGATGATCTCGGCGATATCTTCAGGACGGATGGGTTCGGTCCCGGCATACACATCGTCCGCCTTGGATTTGTCACCCCGGAAACGAACGACCGAGAACTCACTCTCACACAGACCCGGCTCGATGTTGGTCACGCGGAGCTTGGTGCCGAGGAGATCGGCCAGCAGGTTGAGGGAGAACTGCTTCACAAAGGCCTTGGTCGCGCCATAGGTGTTGCCGCCGGGATACGGATAGGTCCCGGCAACGGACCCCAGATTGACCACATGCCCCCTGTCACGCTCGACCATACCGGCAAGAACCGCCTTGGTCATGTAGAGCAGTCCCTTGATGTTGGTGTCGATCATGCACTCCCACTCATCAAGGTCGCACTTGTAGGCAGGCTCAACACCCAGCGCCAGACCGGCGTTGTTCACCAGCACGTCGATCTCGCGAAACTCTTCGGGCAGCGAATCAATGGCATTGTCCACGGCCTGCTTGTCGCGAACATCGAAGCAGATGGTGTGCACGGATGCCGGAGCAAGGGTGGTCTTCAGCTCATCAAGACGCTCCTGCCGCCGACCGGTGACGATTATTTTCCATCCTTCGGCAGCATACCGCTCGGCCATGGCTTTACCAAAACCGGCAGTCGCTCCGGTGATGAGTACGGTTTTCGACATAATATTCTCCTACGTTTACTAGATTGGAGGTAGATTAACATAATTAGCAAACACGCTCTGTGACAATCGACAAAACAGGCAGCCCGACCAATCCGGTCAGGAAAAACCGCCATTATGAGGATTTCGACGAAGAAAATACCGTGTTTACATATCCTACACCCATGTGAATACGGTTTGACGCCGATTGTTGCAAGCTATCGATGGATATGAATTGTGATAAAAAAATTTTGTTCGGCCAAATCAGTTTTTTTGACAATTATCGTCAGCAGATCAACATTCTTTGTGCAAAATAGACATTAATTTGTAAATGATGTAATAAATAGCGTCCTTCTCTAAAAAACTCCCACATTTCAACCTGTTGAGATTGAGTTATTGTGTTTTACGGGAGAGAAGGCTCACAACGAAATATAATAATATAGAGCAGTTATGGCTAACCTTGTACTAGAAGACATTTGTGTCCGCTTCGGCGGACTGCAGGCGTTAACCGATGTATCGTTCTCCCTGTCCGAGGGGGAGGTTGTCGGTCTGATCGGCCCCAACGGAGCAGGCAAAACTACAATTTTCAACGTTATCACCGGTGTCTATACCGCATCGTCCGGCACTGCCACCTATGACGGAAAACGCATAACCGGCCTGCGCCCTTATCAAGTACTGTCCATGGGTATCGCCCGGACATTCCAGAACATTCGCCTGTTCCAGAACATGACCGCGCTGGAGAACTGCATGGTGGCCCAGCACAGCCGATCCAAGACAGGCGTTATTGGCGCCATCCTTCGCAGCCCGTCCCAAAAACGTGAAGAGGAACGTATCCGCGAGAAATCACGAAACGCCCTCGAATTCATGGGCCTTGGCGACTATCGCAATGAAGTGGCGGCCAATCTGCCCTACGGCCATCAGCGCCGACTGGAAATCGCCCGCGCACTTGCCAGCGAGCCCAAGACCATCCTTCTCGACGAACCGGCCGCGGGGCTGAACCCCTCCGAATCCATGCAGCTCATGGAATCCATCGGCCATATCACCGACCTGGGAATCAATGTTCTCATGGTCGAACACGACATGAAAGTCGTCATGGGTATCTGCAACCGCATCGTCGTTCTTGACCACGGTGTAATGATCGCCAAGGGATTGCCTGAAGAAATTCAGAACAACCCCGACGTGATTGAGGCATATTTGGGCCAGTAGAAGAGAGAACTGGCTGAACCGAAACGAAAGGGAGAGAGTATGAAACGCATTCTTTTCATGGCCTGCATCATGGTGCTGGCCGCAACAACCGCATTTGCCGGTACCCTGAAACTGGGTTCCATGGGTCCCCTGACCGGTCCGTACGCTGCTGACGGCAACGACATTGCCAACGGCGTCCGTGTTGCCATCGAGGTCATGAAAGCCGAAGGCGGCGTTCCGGGCTTTGACGACATCACTCTGACTCCCGGCGACACCGTTTGTGACCCGCGTCAGGCTGTTGCATCCGCCAACAAGCTGATCAACGAAGAGGTTCTGGCCGTTATCGGTGCCTACTGCTCCTCCTCCACCATCCCTTCCTCGGAAACGCTGGCGGAAGAAGATATTTTCATGCTGACCCCGGCATCCACCCACCCGGATGTCACCAGCCGAGGCCTGAAAAACATGTTCCGCACTTGCGGACGTGACGACCATCAGGCTCCGGCCGCTGTCCGCTTCATGACCGAAGTCCAGGGCTACAAGTCCATCTACATCGTTGATGACAAGACCACCTACTCCCAGGGCATCGCTGACGGCGTGGCCGCTGCTGCCAAGGAAGCAGGCATGAATGTTCTCGGTCACGACCACATCAACCAGGGCGACAAGGACTTCTCCGCCATCCTGACCAAGGTCAAGACCGCCAACCCCGACATCTTCTACATCTCCCTGCAGAACTCCTCCACCGGCGCTCTGATGGTCATTCAGGCCAAGCGCCTCGGCATCGATGCAGCCCTCATGGGACAGGACGCCGTTTACCATCCGCAGATCATCGACATCGCCAAGGGTGCTGTTGAAGGCATGTTCTGCACCTTTGGTGACATCGACAAGTCTGCCCCTGCCTTCATCTCCTTCATGGAGACCTCTGCACGGCAAATCCCACACTTTTACTCTTTAACTATTTGATTTATTATGCTATTATTTCTCCATCCAAAGGAGGAAGGCATGGCTATTCGGCAGAAAGGACCTCGGTTGGGTGATTACTTCCTGGGGCACCGCAGAACCAAGACCACATTTCTGGATGAGATCAACGAACTCATCGACTGGCAGCCCATCAACGCCTTTCTGTGCAAGAAGATCAGGCGCAAGGCCAACGCCGTGGGCAATCCCGCCTATCCGCCTCTGGCGATGTTCAAGATTCTGCTCTTGCAGCGTTGGTACAACCTGAGTGATCCGGGCGTGGAGCAGGCGCTGCTCGACCGGCTCTCCTTTGTCAGATTTACCGGTTTTTCCATCGAGGACGACGTGCCGGACGAGACCACCATATGCCGTTTCCGTAACGGTTTGATCCGCCTGAAGGTGCTGGACTCCTTGCTCGACATGCTTAACCGCCAGCTTGAAGGACAAGGGCTTCTTGTCCGTGAGGGAGCCGTGGTGGACGCCTCGGTAGTCGAGTCGCAGCGGCGGCCGCGCAAGGTTATCGACGTGATGCCTGAGGACCGTTCCGAGGACGCCGAAGAACAGGATGGGCCGGTGGACTGCCGGGTCAGCTATTCGGATGACGAGGAGGCGGCCTGGCTCCGCAAGAGAAATCGGGCCTATTACGGCTACAAGCTCCATGCCGCGACGGACAGTCGAGACGGGTTTCTGCTCTGTGGTCACATCACTCCCGCGAACCATTCGGACACGGGCGAATTCGAGCGGCTCGTGAATGGCGTCGGCCTTGATCCCGGCGCACGGGTTTATGCGGACAAGGGCTATTGCAGCGGGAAGAACCGGGACATTCTGTTTGATCGCGATTTGGAGGACGGAACCATGGACAAGACGCCTCGTGGCGGCAGGCTGACAGACTTCGAAAAGACCCGCAACCGTGACATCAGCAGCATTCGGCAAATAGTCGAGCGGGCCTTCGGCACACTCAAACGTGGCTACGCATTCTTTCGGTCCCGATACGTGGGTCGTGAGAAGGTGGAGGGAGAGTTCCACATCCTCGCCATGGCGTTCAATTTGAAAAAAGCTGTTCGACTGGCGCGAGCCTGAAGGGAGAGGTGCGTCCAAAATCCGGCATTTCGGCCAGAAATGGCAGGAAAAGGCCGGGAATGAGCCCAAGCTGGGGTGCGGTCAGAACATCAAATTGGGTGCGGAGCGCAAGGCACGGACGCGAAAAGGGGATGCGCAGAGGTCTCAAATCGTAAGGAAGCGTGGACATCACATTACCTCTATACAAAAGGTGTTGCCGAGCCTACCCGTTGGTCGAACTCATTTATTGCTCACCATAAATATCATAAAGAGTAAGATCTTTTGGAAAAATGAGACGCGCCAAGCAAATTTGACTACAGCCAAATCTGCTTTTCTGTGAAAAAACAATCCTGGCCGGATAAAAACGACCTCCTCAAACGTTGTCAGAGTGAAGACACACCAATACACCGACCAAAGGAGATTGACATGTTGCAGATCACACAAATCACAGAAACTAGTTCCAACGGAATGCTCCAACGCGCTTTGGCAATATTGTTGTCGGGCATAATGATGCTTGCAATGGTATCCATGCCATACGGATTTAGCCCTGATACCCAAACGTTCTCCGCATCCGTAGCCTTTGCTGGCAATGGCGGTGGCGGTGGCGGCGGCGGAGGCGGTGGCGGCGGCAATGGCGGTGGCGGTGGCGGCGGCAATGGAGGCGGTGGCGGCGGCAATGGCGGCGGCGGAGGCGGTGGCGGCGGCAATGGCGGCGGCGGTGGCAATGGTGGCGGTCCTGACGGCAGTAATGGCCCCGACGCAAGCCACGGTGGTGGAGGATCTCAGAATGGAGGTTCCACAAAGGCAAGTCAGGGTGGAAGCACTACTGGCGGTGTCAAGGCGGGCAGCGTCCAAGATCTGACCTCTATCGATCCTGAAGAAGAAGCTAGTTTGGTTGGTCACTGGGGCGACACTGTGCAGACACGGGACCAACAGCAGGCCAGAACCCAGAGCCAGGAAATGGAGCAGCAGGGTGACATCGAGAATCAGGAAGAGACACAATAGCTAAAAGACAAATAGCAGTGCACTATGAAGATACTGAGCTTCAAACGACTTAACTTGGATAAAATGGAGAAGGAGGTGCTACGGCAAGAGCTGGTAGCCCTCCTTCCCCGACTTCGTCGTTTTGCTAGGGGGCTGACTAAAGATCCAGTCATTGCGGACGACCTGGTTCAAGATGCGTGTGAGCGCGCCCTTGAACGGCTGGACCAGGTCCGCAAAGGCACGCGCTTTGACAGTTGGATGTTCCGGATCATTCAAACCCGATGGATTGACTGTCTGCGCAAGAAAAAAGTCCGCTTCGAACACCTCTCCTTGGTCGGAGACAAAGACAGTTCGGATTCCATCGTAGACGGAAGTACAGGCAGTCCAGATGAAAATATAGACATCAAACGAGCATTAAAAACGTTGCCTGATGACCAAATCTCAGCTGTCATGCTGGTATGCATAGAGGGATACTCCTATTCCGAGGCGGCCAAAATTTTGGAAGTTCCATCTGGGACAGTGGCCAGCCGGGTTGGACGGGGAAGGATACAACTTGGAAAGGTACTCTTTTCAAGGGCCGAGGGAGAACGTAACGAACAAGAAGTTCGAGAGGAGTAACAATGACTCACGAATACAATAGAATGGAATTACAGGCATATCTGGACGGTGAACTCGATAGTGTCGGGATGGCTGAAATAGACTCGCTGATTGAGCGGAGTATAGATGCGCAAGCCTATGTGCTTGAAGCCTCTCGAAGCACCGCCTGGCTCAAAGCCGAAATGAATGCCGTGCTGGCAGAAGATATCCCTGAGCGGCTGTTGGAAACAATCAATGCTCCGACCCGCTATCAACAAAAGGTAGGATTTCCCAGAATGCTACAGGTGGCTGCTGCCATCGTGTTACTTTTTGTAGGCTTAGGAAGCGGTATGCTGCTGGATCGCGGTGAACAGGCCATACCATATGGCATGGTTGGCTACATCCCGGCCAGCTTCACCCCTGTAATTGAAGATGCCTTGGAGAATTCCCTGCGCAGAACATCCAAGGAATGGCAGGCCGATACGGGCGACCTTGCTGTCACCGTGACCCCAACTATGACATACAAAGATAATAGTGGAACATACTACCGCGAGTACCACTTGGACTTACGCATCGGCGAGGAGCGTCGTCAGATAAATGGATTGGCGTACCGGACCTCAGAGGGGCAATGGAAGACAAGCGCATTGTACTTCAACGAAAACAACAACTTAATATAATACCCTGAATCCGTGAAGATGGACAAGAACAGTGCTCCGACCTCATCCTGAGAGACAGTTTTGAGACCCGTAATGCCGAAAGTAGGACTTAGATCATCCCACCCCTCGTGCTCTCTTCTCTCAGGAGAAGTTTTCGAGCCCATGGACCCGGATTTTGAGCGTTATTGGGCGCACTTCTCCTGTCCTTATCTGGTTGTCTCGAATCCTTTCGTCTCAAACCGAGCAGAGGCGCGCGTGCATGGCCATCAGCGCTTCGCCCCAGCCTCTGCCGCCAACGACGTTCAGCCATTGTCGCCGTGCGTGCTTCACCATTCGCCCGCACATGTGCATGACTCCGCGCATTACCGTGCGAAGCCGTCTGCGGTTCGCCTTTTTCAGTCCCAGACCATCGGCGCGGAGAAGCCAATCTCCCATCATTCGCAGCATGTTATAGGCCAACATGCCGACCTGATAGAACAATTCGTTCGCAGTGAACTTGCCGGACGGCGGGCGCTCCAGATCAAGCTCGCTCTTGAGTTCAGCAAAATACTGCTCGCAGGTCCCACGGTCGCGGTAGAGTCTCAAGACGTCTTTTTCCGGGAGGTCGAGGTTTGTCCATACGGAAAAGACTGTGATTTCAGGCGACAACAAAAGCTGCCCATGCTTTTCGGTTCGCTCGGTCACTTCGAAGACCAATCGCACCGGCCCCACATCTTTGACCTCGCGCGTGATGCTGCCGCGCCAGACGGTCTTGCCTGGGCGCGGAGAATGGACGACGCCATGGGCCTTGGCCGTCTCAAGCCAGCCGGTGACGCTTTCCCTGCGCAGGTTGTGCTTGATGATGAAGTCGGCTTCCGGGTCGCGCCGGTACAGACCGATGGCCTCGGCGCTATCAAAGGCGCAGTCGAGGACGTTGAGGAGTCTGGTTTCGGTGAGCTTTTTCGCCCGCTTCTGGACTTCCTTGAGAAAGTCGACGCCGCCTTCGCAAAGGGCGTGTGCGCTTCCGGTGCGCAGCTGCGAGGCGAGCATGAAGCCGCCCTCGAGGAATCCGCACACAAGCTGATACCCCAGGACGTTGTTGTGCGCGAAAGCGACGCCTTCGCGCTTGGGGGCGTCCGAGCAGTCCAGGATGGTGGGGTCCACGTCGACCCGAACCCATTTGCGATTGTCGCGTTCGATGATGCGGGGTTTGAAGTCGAGTTTCTTCCACAGCCGCAGGGAGCAGCCCGGCAGGGCGTCGAGCAAACGCCGGTCCTCGCTCATTTGCTGAAAACGCTGCCTGAGCGAGGCCTCGGAGGGGACTTGCCGCAACCCCAGGGACCGGGCGAAAAACTCATCTTTGCGAAAGGGCCGGATATGGTCGAAGTCGGTCCTGCCGAGCGTGAGCAGCCCGCACATGGTGCGCAAGATGTCGCGTTCCTTGATGGGCTTGGCCATGGATTCTCTGTGCAGGCATGTTTCATCGATCGCCGCGATCCTGAGCATCTCGCCGATGGAAATAAGGCCGGCGTGCCCCACCAACGGTTCATCGGTAAGTTTCAAGGACATTTTGGCCATGCTGCGCACCTCTCGGGTGAAATATTCTCAGCCGATGTTGTCTTTCGCAACATACCAGAAATCCAGGGGAAAGAAAAGTTGTCAATGCTATGCTAATGTTGTAAACATTGATGCTGTTCACGGATTAAGGTTCATAATAATAAAAACCGCGCCCGGTAAACGGGCGCGGAATAGTTAGAAGTCGTAATTAACACCCAGCTTCATACTTCTGCCGGGCATGGTATAATCATCTACGCAATCGTATTTCTTATTCAACAAATTTTGCACATCAATATATGTGCTGATGTTGGCTCCTGGTTTAAATGTCAGACGAGTACCAAACACCGTATACCCGGACATCGTTTTGTAAGTTGACGGTGTCGTTTTAAAACTCTGAATTTTCTGATCACCAACATAAACCATATTCAGGTCATGGGTTAATTGTTTACCAATGTGGGTTGTTAGTCCAGCTGTGAGACTCATCTCAGATATGTACAGCGGAGTGTTGGTTCCTCTGGCATTGGTCAGTGCATCATCCATGTTCTTACGATCAAGATAATAGATTCCATTCAGGTATGGCTGAAAAACTATCTTGGTCTTATTGTATGTCACATCATGCGACGAACGAAGATACCCCTCAAACGCCGTCAGGTTGATGCCCTTGATATTTTCATAGGTATAATTGGGAAAGCTACCTGTGGTAACAATAGAGTTCTTGCTCTGTGTATGAAACAGCGTTGCTCCTGCTGTCATATCCCCCAAATAGAAATCGGTCCCTATTTCTGCAGTGGTGGCAGTTTCTGCCTTAAGGTTTGGATTACCTGAATAGGTAGCACCCCAACTCGTGGTATACGATCCTGCCAACTCTTCAGCAGACGGAGCACGAAATCCGGTACCCACTGCAGTGCGAAAGCTCAACCACTCTGCGGCATCATAGACCGCACCACCTCGCCAACTCAGATTGGTGAACTTACGGCTACCTTCTGCAACCGTAATGGAGGGGGTTTCTTTCATTTTCATGTTGTAGTCGTCAAAACGACCGCCAAGATAAAAGAGAAAATCACCAGCAGTGATGCGTTGCTCAGCCAATAGAGCATAATTATTATACTCAGTATTAGGTCCCCAAACGCTCTTACGCTGTTCCTCCTTGATCCTGTCGTACTCTACACCCAACAACAGGTTGCCAAAGCTACCCGTCTCTAAGTCCGCCCCGGTTCGAAGCCCACCGGTAGTAGTATCGATCTCCGTTGCATGATCATTCCAGACATACGCATGTTTGACGGCATACCCTTTAGCATACCAACCTAGAGGGGCATCTCCTCGATCAGTGGTCCAGTCAAAGGCCATACGCTTGTATGTGCTTTTGCTATTGTCGGTTGCACTAGGATACCGACCGGAGCCAGGCGAACCTTTGTCACTATGATTATAAATACCAGCCATATGAAGGTCATTCGCTGCATCTTTCCTATACGTTAGGCTGGCGGAAAGCCCTCTGTCGGTCATTTGGGAGTTTTCAATCTCTTCTCCACCTCCCGTAACATAGCTCCCTTGTCGTTCTCCATGTCCGGCAACAGAGTAGCCGGTGTCATTCTCTGTTGCACCGGAGGCGTTCGCCTTCACCCTATATTGACCGAAGGAGCCAGCCTCGGCACCGATGTTACCGGACACATCTCCTTTGCCTCTACGTGTGATGATGTTGATAACACCACCCATGGCAGAGCCACCATAGATTACAGACCCCGGTCCACGAACGATTTCGATACGATCCACATTATCCACCGGAAGCACGCTGACACGCCCAGTTCCAGCTCGCATGCCGTCTATAAGGATCAATGTTTTACTCTTTAGATCCGTACCGGCCATACTGTTACTTCTAAATCCACGAAGCCCCACAGAAGAGTAATCTGCCCCATACTTGTGAAAGTGTCCGGGAACAAACTTTGCCAGAACGTCTGAAACATCCTTGGCGTCAGTGTTTTTGATTTCTTCCGATGTGACAATCTGGACATGAACCGGAACCTCTTTGCTCGGGGTAGGAACAGAGGTTGCAGTGACCACCACTTCGGGAAGAACTCCCGAAGATGGATCAACTCTGGACTCGGCGGCCCAGGCAGTTGGGATGAATAAACAAAATGCCAGCAGCAGAGCTACGACACTCATAATAAAACCTCCTGTTGTAGCGTTACAGGAGGCTTCGAGGGGGGAAATAGGGAATAGAGCACCAGCCAGCACAGCGTGCACGGCGGATCGTGATCCCAGGCTTTGCCTCGAAGCCTACAAAATCCACCTTAAGGGCTGGTCTCCCGGCTCGAGGATCGACCTACTCACCGCGCCTTCCCAGGATATCCCCAGTGGCATTATGCGGTTTTCGTCCCCTCTCACGGTTGCGGGCCAGCGTCGGTTTCTCACCGAACTTCCCAATTATCCCTGCTGAGCAGGGACCCGAAAGGTAACTATAGTTAACCATGGACTCGAACATATGAATGTATTAGAGCCCAACAAAGCAGAACACTTATTCAATAATTCAACTGACTGTCAAGCCATTTGACTCTACTATGCTGAAGTACTTCTTGTTTTCGTCGATCATACTCCACCTGTCACTTGGTGCCTTTATCGGTTTTTCATCCACAAAAGCCGAAGTTCGCTCAACGACATGGAGTACCTATGAGGTAACGCTTCTAGGCACTTCCGGAATGGGAGGGACAGGGATTGCCAATGCCGAAAAGACAAGCAAAGGGCTCATAACTTCTCCAAAACCGCGCAACAAACATAGTGCACTCAAAGAAAAAGCCTCAAAACAAAACACTGGAGAATCCAATCAATCCAAAAGAAAGTCTCCGGACAATATTTCTTTGCATGCAGGATCAACAATCAGCCAAACCGATGCCCTTCAAAAATGGACAGATAATGGAAACAGCATGACCGCAGAAAGAGGCCTCACTGAGAGTGATCCCAATGGGATACCTCACGGACAAGGAGGATTTGGTCATGGACATAAAAGAGACGGGATAGGTAAAACGAATACAATTCCCGTGGCGATCCATCAAGTACGCCCAGAGTATCCACGTCGCGCCCGACAGCGCAGTATTACCGGTAAAGTCGTTATTTCTTGCATCGTCAACATCGACGGATCTGTAGCGGACCCAATTATTATTAAATCGTCGCCCGAAGGTATTTTCGACAAGTGCGCATGTACCGCCTTGAAGCATTGGAAATTTCGCCCAGCCCTCCACCAAGGCCGTCCGATATCGAGCCGGATAACCATCCCCTTTCGGTTTGAACTCAATTAGCATTCCCCCTTGCCCTATCCACTGCCTTGCGATAGTTTTTATTCATCACGATGTCCTTCAGGTGGCCGCCAAGGCCATAACAGGGAATCCGGTGCGAATCCGGAGCGGTCCCGCCGCTGTAATCCTCACTTGAAGTTCTGACTCCAACTAGCCACTGCCGCAAGGCGGGAAGGCGGAGCAGACGAGGAAAGCCAGAAGACCTACCTGAAGCGTTTCTTGCCGAATGCGATCCGCGGAGATTGCACACGGACATGAACGGACTCACTCTCCAACTGTTGCCAGGTTTTCAGTGGTTCTGCTGCTGAGTTCACTATTGGCAACCGAGCAAACAGTTTCAGCTTCAGGCCATTGGCCTGCACTGGAAACCATCCGCACTCTGCTGTTTGCAAGAGATTCTTATGCCTATTCAAATTCAAAAACGTGATGGATGCATCGAAACGTGGTCAACCAAACGTATTGGTAACGCCATTTTCAAAGCCCTCAAAGGCAGCGGCATCAAGGACCCGCTTTTAGCTGACCGCCTGGCCGGAAAAGTTGAGAAGAAGCTCGCAGACATCGATGTCCCTGAGCAGGAACAAGTCCAAGACACGGTGCAACAGGTTCTCATGGAGGCCCGGTTGTACAAAGTCGCAGAACGCTACATCATCTACCGCGAGAAACGCAGGGAACTGAGATCTCAAAACGATGCCTATCTGGACATCTCAGGAATAACTGAAAGCTACCTCGATAACATCGACTGGCGCGTCAGCGAAAACTCCAACATGGTTCACTCCTATCAGGGATTGATCCTGCATATGGCTGGATCAGTCCAAGCTCGATACATGCTGGAAAAGTATCCGGAGGAAGTGCGAATGGCCCATAATCACGGCTACTTCCACATCCACGATCTTTCCTTCGGTCTGGCAGGCTATTGCTCCGGCTGGAGCCTGCGCGACCTTCTGTTGGAAGGATTTAATTTGCGCGACAGGTGCTCCTCCACTCCGGCCAAGCACTTTGACGCGGCCTGCGGCCAGATCGTTAATTTCCTCGGAACCCTCCAAAATGAATGGGCAGGCGCTCAGGCATTTAACAATGTCGACACCTATCTGGCCCCATTCATCAGGTACGACAGCCTCGACTATGCCAGCGTAAAACAACAGATTCAGAAATTGCTCCACAACCTCAATGCCACGTCACGTTGGGGAGGGCAAAGTCCATTCACCAACTTCACCTTCGATGTCGTGCCTCCGGCCCATATCGCCAAGGAGGCTGTCATTATTGGCGGTCAATTGCAGGACTCCACTTATGGCGAATACGGGGAAGAGATGGCCATGATCAATCGGGCTTTCCTCGAAGTAATGCTCGAAGGCGATGCTGACGGACGCATTTTCTCCTTCCCCATCCCCACGTACAACGTGACCGAAGACTTCCCCTGGGAATCCGAAGAAGGGAAGCTGCTGCTCAAAATGACTGCAAAATACGGTGCCCCCTACTTCCAGAACTTCATCAACTCGGACCTCAACCCTGAGGATGTTCGCTCCATGTGCTGCCGTTTGCAGATGGACCTGCGTGAGATTCGTAAAAAGACTGGAGGGCTGTTTGGAGCAGGCGATCTGACTGGATCTATCGGCGTCGTTACCCTGAACCTGTCCAAACTTGCATACCTTGCTCATAATGAAGAAGACTTCTTTGACCTGATAACCGAGTATGCCCAACTGGCAAGCGAGTCTCTGGAATACAAACGAAAAATAGTTGAAAAAAACCTGAGTGCTGGGATGTTTCCCTTCTCTCGCCGGTACTTGAAGAACGGCTTCAAGGGCCACTTCTCAACTATCGGCCTCATCGGCGGACATGAAGCATGCATGAACCTGCTGGGCAAGGGAGTGGACACACCATCCGGCTCACGCCTCATGCAACAAACGCTCAACCTCTTGCGTCGATTGGTTGTGCAATTCCAGGAAGAAACCGGCAATCTCTACAATCTTGAAGCCACACCGGGCGAAGGCACATGCTATCGCCTGGCAAAGATCGATAGAGAGCTTTACTCTGACATATGAGACCTCTGCACGGCAAATCCCACACTTTTACTCTTTAACTATTTGATTTATTATGCTATTATTTCTCCATCCAAAGGAGGAAGGCATGGCTATTCGGCAGAAAGGACCTCGGTTGGGTGATTACTTCCTGGGGCACCGCAGAACCAAGACCACATTTCTGGATGAGATCAACGAACTCATCGACTGGCAGCCCATCAACGCCTTTCTGTGCAAGAAGATCAGGCGCAAGGCCAACGCCGTGGGCAATCCCGCCTATCCGCCTCTGGCGATGTTCAAGATTCTGCTCTTGCAGCGTTGGTACAACCTGAGTGATCCGGGCGTGGAGCAGGCGCTGCTCGACCGGCTCTCCTTTGTCAGATTTACCGGTTTTTCCATCGAGGACGACGTGCCGGACGAGACCACCATATGCCGTTTCCGTAACGGTTTGATCCGCCTGAAGGTGCTGGACTCCTTGCTCGACATGCTTAACCGCCAGCTTGAAGGACAAGGGCTTCTTGTCCGTGAGGGAGCCGTGGTGGACGCCTCGGTAGTCGAGTCGCAGCGGCGGCCGCGCAAGGTTATCGACGTGATGCCTGAGGACCGTTCCGAGGACGCCGAAGAACAGGATGGGCCGGTGGACTGCCGGGTCAGCTATTCGGATGACGAGGAGGCGGCCTGGCTCCGCAAGAGAAATCGGGCCTATTACGGCTACAAGCTCCATGCCGCGACGGACAGTCGAGACGGGTTTCTGCTCTGTGGTCACATCACTCCCGCGAACCATTCGGACACGGGCGAATTCGAGCGGCTCGTGAATGGCGTCGGCCTTGATCCCGGCGCACGGGTTTATGCGGACAAGGGCTATTGCAGCGGGAAGAACCGGGACATTCTGTTTGATCGCGATTTGGAGGACGGAACCATGGACAAGACGCCTCGTGGCGGCAGGCTGACAGACTTCGAAAAGACCCGCAACCGTGACATCAGCAGCATTCGGCAAATAGTCGAGCGGGCCTTCGGCACACTCAAACGTGGCTACGCATTCTTTCGGTCCCGATACGTGGGTCGTGAGAAGGTGGAGGGAGAGTTCCACATCCTCGCCATGGCGTTCAATTTGAAAAAAGCTGTTCGACTGGCGCGAGCCTGAAGGGAGAGGTGCGTCCAAAATCCGGCATTTCGGCCAGAAATGGCAGGAAAAGGCCGGGAATGAGCCCAAGCTGGGGTGCGGTCAGAACATCAAATTGGGTGCGGAGCGCAAGGCACGGACGCGAAAAGGGGATGCGCAGAGGTCTCTCATGGAGAAGTACCAGGAAATGTTCAACACCGGTCCGGGCGCCTATTCCGCCTACGCCTTTGACTCTGCCATGGCTTACATGCGCGCCGTCAAGACTGCCGGTACCACCGACTTCGACGCTGTGCGCGAAGCACTGCTGAAGACCGAGTTCGTCGGCGCTTCCAAGCTGCTCAAGTACGAAGAGAACGGCGATTCCGGTTCCAACTACACCGTCTACATCATCAAGGACGGCAAGTTCCAGCCTTACTGGAATTCCCTGACCAACAAGAAGTTCATGTAATCACGACCCAGCACGATACAACCGCGGGGGGCTGCCACACGGCATCCCCCCGCATATTGGAACACCATGGAATTTTTCATACAGCAATTGATCAACGGGATCACGCTCGGGGGCGTTTACGCGCTCATTGCCCTTGGCTACACGATGGTCTACGGCATTATCCAGCTCATCAACTTTGCCCACGGTGAATTCTTCGCCGCCGGCGGATACATGGGCGTTATTTTCATTTCCTGGATGGCCGCCCAGGGCTACCATCCATATGTATGTCTGGCCGTCAGCCTGGTTCTGGCCATGATTTACTGCGCACTGCTCGCCATGGCGGTCGAGCGACTTGCCTACCGGCCCCTGCGACAGGCTTCACGCCTCGCCGTGCTTCTTTCCGCGCTCGGCATGTCCATATTTCTGCAGAACGGCCTCATGCTGACACAGGGCGTCTACGACAAGCCCTATCCCACGGAGATCACTTCCGGCGGGCTGGAATTCGGCCTGATTACCATCTCCTACATGCAGATGCTCATTGTCGGCCTGACCGCCGCACTCCTCATCGGACTGAATATTCTGGTCTTCAAGACCCGCATAGGTAAAGCCATGCGCGCCACAGCCCAGGACAAGGTCATGTCCGCTCTGGTCGGCATCAATTCCAACCGGATCATTGCCCTGACCTTTGCCATCGGCGCCGGACTCGCCGCTGCCGCCGGTATCATGGTTGGCCTCTACTACGGATCGGTCAACTACAGCATGGGCTTTGTTCCCGGCATCAAGGCGTTTGCCGCAGCCGTCCTCGGCGGCATCGGCAACATCACCGGGGCCATGATCGGCGGGCTGATCATCGGCATGGTCGAGATTTTCGCCGCGGGTTATCTGTCCAGTGAGTACAAAGACGTATTCGCCTTCATCATTCTTATCGGTGTGCTCTATTTCAAACCCACCGGCATCATGGGAGAGAACGTTGACGATACAAGAGTCTAAAAAACTTTGGATCGCACTGGCCGTCGGTCTTCTCTGGTTCCTGGCCCTGCTCTGGCCGCTGCTCGGCATCAAACCCGAGGGGCTGGAGTTTGCCAAGACATTCGACATCTTCCTGAAGTTTGCCGTGGCAGGTATCTGCATCATGGCCGTGTACCAGATCCAACAGGCCGGAAAGCTCGATTCCGTTGGCACTCCCATCAGGTCAGTGGCCGAGTACATCCAGACGATCTACGCAAAAACACCCACCTGGATCATGCTGGGTGCGCTTTTGACGGCGGCGATCATTTTCCCGTTGGTAACAGGACGCTACGCCCATGACGTTGCCAGCTCGGTTCTTGTCTACATCTGTCTTGGTCTTGGACTGAACATCGTTGTCGGTCTGGCCGGTCTGCTCGACCTGGGGTACATCGCCTTCTATGGTGTGGGCGCGTATACCTATGCACTGCTCAATGTAAATTATGACATGCCCTTCTGGCTGTGCATGCCCATTGCAGGTGGCTTTGCCGCCATTGCCGGTTGCATCATCGGCTACCCCACACTGCGTATGCGCGGTGACTACCTCGCCATCGTCACCCTCGGGTTCGGTGAAATCGTCCGGCTCATCCTCAACAACTGGATGGAGCTGACCAATGGGCCCAACGGTGTTCTGGGTATCAGCAAGCCCAGCATCTGGTGGTTTGATTTCGGCGACTTCACTTTTGAAACGCTGATGCTCAAAAAGCTCTGGATGCTTTACTATGTCATCCTTGCCATTGCCGTGTTCACCATCCTGTGCGTCTATCGACTCAATTACTCACGCATCGGACGGGCATGGGAAGCCATTCGCGAAGACGAAACAGCGGCCGAACTCATGGGTGTGAATACCTTTTTGCTCAAGCTGCTGGCCTATGCTTCGGGCGCGGTCTTCGCCGGTTTCGCCGGAGCCTACTTTGCCGCACGAATGCGATTTGTCGGGCCGGAATCATTTACATTCCTTGAGTCAGCCATGGTGCTGGCCATGGTCGTTCTCGGAGGCATGGGGTCCATCCCCGGGGTCATACTCGGCGTACTGGCTCTGGTTGCCCTACCCGAGGCGTTCCGAGACTTCGAGCTATACCGAATGTTCATTTTCGGCGGATCAATGACGCTGATGATGCTCATCCGGCCCAAGGGAATCTGGCCTGCCAAGCGTATGGGTAAACGGTCGGAAGAAATGGATTAGCGCTGAATGTTGGGAGGTCCGTGATTGAAGATGCTCATCGCATCTTCAGGGAGCGGCATGGACCATACTGAGAACACAACGGGACCGGCCCACAACAGAAAGCCGGTCACCACAGGGGTTCGGGAGTTATTCGTTCCGAACCGCGATAACACGATTTGAGAGCACATGGTTTCTCCTCCCGGAGGAACTGTCGGAGGCATACATGGCTGAACAGAAGCCCATATTGGAAATGAAGAACGTGGTTTCGGCCTATGGTCGAATCAAGGCATTGAAGGGAATATCGCTCAAGGTCTACAAAGGTGAGATCGTGACCATCATCGGTGCCAATGGTGCCGGTAAATCCACCACATTGATGACCATGTGCAACGTGGTGCAGGCGGTCGAGGGCGATGTTTTCTACAAGGGCGAACGCATCAACAATGTCAGTTCCGAACAGCTGCCATCCATGGGCCTGTGTCAGGTACCCGAAGGTCGCCGCATTTTCCCCCGTCTGAGCGTTCTCGAGAATCTGGATATGGGTGCCTTTTTCCGAAAGGACAAGGCCGGTATCAAAGAGGATATGGAGCGGGTTTTCGAGCTGTTCCCCAAGCTCAAGGAGCGCCGCAAACAATCGGGCGGCACCCTTTCCGGCGGCGAACAGCAGATGCTCGCCATGGGCCGTGCGCTCATGAGCCGCCCCAAAGTACTGCTCCTCGACGAGCCGTCCATGGGCTTGGCGCCGCTGCTGGTTCAACAGATTTTCAACATCATCAAGATGATCAATGAGCAGGGTGTGACCGTGGTGCTAGTGGAGCAGAACGCGAACCTGGCACTGCAATGCGCCCAACGCGGCTATGTTCTGGAAACCGGCTCGGTGGTCATGGAAGACGACAGCGCCAACCTGTTGAGCAACCCGGACATTCGCAAGGCATATCTTGGTGAATAGTATTTATTTATGAGCACTTAGCTCAATCCTACCGAGAAGAACCACCAAGATTCCTTCTTGACATAAGCCGACCCAACGGGCAAGGCACTCACCATGAATGAAACACTATGGATACTTTTCGCGCTGGTCGACCTGTGCATGGTCCTGGCCGTATATCGCTTTTTCGGACGAGTCGGCCTGTTCGGGCTGATGGTTTTCAACCTGCTCCTGTGCAACATTCAGGTGCTGAAAACCGTGGAACTCTTCGGGTTGACCACGACCCTTGGTAACGTCTTATACGCGAGCGTCTTCCTCGCCACCGACCTGCTCAGTGAATTTTACGGGAAGAAAGAAGCCCAAAAAGGGGTCCTGCTCGGCTTTGTCACCCTGCTGATGATGGTCGGATACATGCAGATCGCCCTGCTGTTCCAGCCTGCTACCGACGACTTTGCACAGCCGCATTTGCAGGCGTTGTTCGGTTTCATGCCGCGCATCGCGCTGGCCAGCATGTTCGCCTATCTTGTCTCGCAGATGCATGATGTATGGGCCTTCCACGCCATCAAGCAGCGCACTGGCGGCAAGATGCTGTGGTTGCGCAACAATGCGTCGACGATGATCAGCCAGTTCCTTGATTCCGCCATCTTCTGCACCATCGCGTTCTGGGGCGTCTTCCCCCTGAACATTTTCATGGAAATCATGCTGTCCACCTACATCATCAAGGTAGCCGTGGCTGCACTGGATACGCCGTTCATCTATCTTGCCAAGCGGTTATTCCGGAAGGACCACCCTGCGGCAAAAGAAGCGTAACGGCAAAAGAACTTCACAAAAAAGACGAGGCGTCCCAATTGGGACGCCTCGTCTTTTTTATTCTTTAATCAACATTATCAGTTATCATCGCTTGTCCGCATGGTGCTCATGACATTGCGCAACTCCCCAGCCAATCGGGCCAGATCAGTTACGGCCAAGGCTGATTCATGCATGGCACGCGAAGTCTCATCGGCAACCACATTGATCTCCCCAGCGGAACGAGCAATCTCGTCACTGGCGGCCGACTGCTCTTCTGCGGCCGTGGCAATGGACTGCACGTTTTCCCATGTCTGACCAGACAAGTTGACGATGGAATCAAGTGCCTGCCCAGCCCGTCGGGTTGTCTCCACGGTCTCTTCGATGACGACCACGGTCTGACGGGTGGAGTCCAGATTGGACTCGGCACTCTTTTGGATTGCGCTGATGTTTTCCTCGACGTTCTTGGTGGCGTCCATGGTCTTTTCAGCCAGTTTGCGCACCTCGTCGGCAACAACGGCAAACCCGCGTCCGGCTTCTCCGGCACGCGCCGCCTCAATGGCAGCATTGAGCGCCAACAGGTTGGTTTGGTCCGCGATATCGGAGATGACAGCCATGATATCGCCAATGGAGTCAGCCTGCCGTTCAAGGGAATTCATATCGGTATTGAGTTGGGTCGCCTGCTTTTCCAGTGAGGAAATGCCAGCGATGACTTCCGTGACAATCGATGCACCCGACTCGGCTTCGGAGCGGGCCTGATCGGATATCTCCGCGGCAGCGGCAGCATTACGAGCAACTTCAAGCACCGTGGCATTCATCTGCTCCACACTGACGGCAACACCGGCGGTGAGGCGACGGGATTCTTCGGATGCCTTGCTGGACTGATCCACCTGAGCGGAAATCTCTTCGGATGCGGAGGCCAACTGATCAGAAATGGAATCCGCCTTGTCAGCAGTCTGCCTGATCAATTCGTTCTGCTCTTTCAGCTCGGCTTCCTTTTCCTTGAGCATGGTCATATCGAGGTAGAGACAGAAGCCACCGATACAATCGCCGTGGCTGTTCTTCAGGGCGTACACGTTGGCAAGCACATGGCGAGTGCCGCCCTTGTGTCCCTGAATGGCCACTTCGAGATTGCGGAAGACCTGCCCCTGGTTCATGGCCTTGCCGACCGCAGTTTCACGGCCTGGATCATTATAGAAAATTTCGGCCAGCGTCCGGCCTAACTGGCTCTCAACAGAGCCATCGGCCTCAACCATATCGAGACAGGCCTGATTGGTATAAAGGGTGCGCTCATCAGGATCGACCAGCAGGAACGGCATGGGCAGCCCCTTGATGATGCCTTCGCTCAGCCCCTTGAATCGAGACAGACTCGCAGCCAGTTCACTGACGGCTTCGGCAAGCTGTCCCTCGCCAAGCTGATCGGCGGGTTTGACAGCCTCATCAAGCGCAACTCGCTGCAACAGATCGGCAATACGGGCTTCGTGGGCACTGAACGCTTTACGCAACACAAAAAAGACGATCGAAGTGATCGCCATGAGGCACAGACCGGCAGTCCAGACAACGACGGGCGGCACAGCCCAGAAGAAGTGCCCGACCAGACAACCTACGACAAGGCTTGCCACAAGAATGACAAACCCTGACAGCAGATGGGCATCTATTTTGGATAGGTTCATAGCAACCTCTACAATACGGTTAAAAAACCGCCTATAGAGGTATAGACAGATATCGTCAATGATTCTTTGGTATAATCGCGGTAACTAATACAAGTAATCGGGGCGCAAGACAGCTGGAGATGCCTATTGTGCTTCGACTTTCTTCTTCAGCAGCGGCTTTTTGATGCCGTATTTCTCCAATACGGCCTTCATGTTTGCAGTGGAAGAAGGCGTGCCGTGGTGGTGTACTACCACCCTGTACCACGTGCTGCCCTTGGCTGATCCGGACTCAATTGCGGATCGTAAACCATCCTTGACGAGTTTGGCAGACAAGGTCTCGGCCATTTCCGGCTTACGAAATGACGCCACCTGATACACGTAGCTGTATACTTTTTCACCGGTCGCCGGTTGCTTCACTTCAGCAGGCTTGGGCGGAGAGGTGTTTTCAGGCTTTTCAACTTTGGGCTCAGGCTTGGAAGCAACCTTTTTCGGTTCAGCCTTTTGAGGCTCGGCAGCCTTCGGCTTTTGTACTTCCATGACCTTTCCGGGTTCTTCCTTGAGCCGGTCAGGATATTCCAGCTCTTCCAACTTGAGAATTTCCGGCTTGTCCGAACCTTCAGCTATTTCGCCGTGCTGCTTGGACGGCATGATTTCCTGCAATTGCGGCACATCGGCTTCCGGACGATAGCCCCGGCCGATGAGTATCCCCATCACGAAAAAGAATGTAAGGGCCAACACTCCCGCTCCCACGGCACTGATCATGCCGGGGAGCGTGAGAGAAAAGTCGTAAGTCTTGTTAGTCGCTTTCAACTTCGGGATCTTGACTTTGGGACCATCTTTGTCAGCCATACTATTATCTTCCCTGATATTTCAGCTACATGGATTCAGGAGCACTCACACCGAGCAGCCCCAATCCATTGGCGACAACACCGGCCACACAGCCGAGCAGCATGAGTCGAGCAGCGGCGATATCTGCCTCTGCGGAGAGTACATGACAATTGGTATAGTATCTGTGGAGCGTTGATGCAAGCTCCTGCAAATACATGCTGATCAGATGCGGAGACTGTGCACGGGCCGCGGCTTCCACATAATCAGGATACTGATCGAGAAGCTTGAGCAGTTGCATATCATACTCTGTATCCAACAAGGCGAGTGATGCCGGAGAGATAGTAGCCGCTTCAACGCCAGCTTCATCCGCTTTTTTCTTGAGCGAACAGATACGGGCGTGGGCGTACTGCACATAGTACACCGGGTTGTCCATGGACTTCTGCTTCACCAATTCCAGGTCGAAATCGAGCTTGGAATCGGACTTGCGGGAAAGGAACATGAACCGGGAGGCATCGGCCCCGACTTCGTCCACAACGTCCTTGAGGGTCTCGAACTGACCGGCACGGGTGGACATGGCAATGGGCTCGCCATCACGCAGCAGGTTGACGAGGTTGACCAGAATGACGTGCAGGCCGTCCTTTTTGCCAAGGGCTTCACAGGCAGCCATCATGCGGGGAATATAACCGTGATGGTCGGCACCCCAGATGTCGACCACGAGATCGAATCCACGCTTGAACTTGTTGTCGTGGTAGGCGATGTCAGAAGCGAAATAGGTGGTATCGCCATTTGATTTGCGCAGGACACGGTCCTTGTCGTCGCCCAACTCGGTGGACTTGAACCAGTACGCGCCGTCTGCCTCGTATCCCATGCCGGAAGCGGTCAGGTCGGCAAAGGTTTCATCGACCTTGCCGTCGGTGACCAGCGACTTTTCCGAGAACCAGACATCGTGGCGAACACCGAAGGCAGCCAAATCTTCCTTGATGCCCTCAAGGATGACGTCCTTGCCGTAATCCTTGCACAGCTCGGTGGCCTCGGCTTCGTCAAGCTCCAACAGGTCGGGCTGGCGCTTGAGCATTTCCGCGGCGATATCCTTGATGTATTCACCCTTGTAGAAATCTTCCGGCTCTGCCACATCCTGTCCGCCCAACTGCTTGGCGCGGTAGAGGATGGAACCGCCGAGGATGAGCATCTGGCGTCCGGCATCGTTAATGTAATATTCCGCCTCGACGTCGTATCCGGCTTTTTCCAGAATACGGGTCAGGGAATCACCAAGAGCAGCACCGCGTCCGTGGCCGATATGCAGCGGGCCGGTCGGGTTGGCAGAGACATACTCCACCTGAATACGGGTGCCGTTACCCATGGTTGAGTTACCGTAGGATTCTCCGGCCTCTTTGATGACACCCACAGTCTCGTGCCAGAAGGCCTGACTGAAGGTGAAGTTGAGGAAACCGGGTCCGGCGATATCGATTTTTTCGATGTGTGCATCCCCTTCAAGGGCTGCGGCAATATCTTCGGCAATGGCACGCGGGGCCTTTTTCGCCTGCTTGGCAAGCATCATGGCCACGTTGACGGACATGTCGCCGAATTGTTTATCTTTGGGCGGTTCGATCACAGCCTTTTCAGGCCATTCCCAGCCCTTGTCGGCCAGAACCGCTTTCAATGCGTTTTCAAGATGTATTTTCGCTCTCATGCGTTGGTATCTCCTTACTCAAAACTCGTCCTGCGGGCACTAGCACGTTTGCCCCGGCAATCCAAGCAGTGAAAAATGTGTCATCCGGCTCCGGGCCTGCCTTCCCGACTATTGGGACCGGCAGAAACCTCACCGTTTCATGTACCTGAAATCAGCGCTGAACTCCATCCACAAGCGCCTGGAACACGTCCGGGATCGTCAGCGTCGTCGTATCGATGGTCACCGCGTCGTCTGCGGCCTTGAGCGGAGCCACCGCCCTGTTGCGGTCCTGATCGTCACGTTTGGCGATCTGCTCCTTGAGCAACTCGAGGTCCGCATCCTTTCCCATCTCCTGCAACTGGCGATATCGTCGTCGGGCTCGCTCTTCCACGGTGGCGTCGAGGAAGAACTTGTGGGTGGCGTCAGGGAAAATGACCGTCCCCATGTCGCGTCCTTCGGCAACAAGGGAAAACCGTTCGCCAAGGGATTGCTGGGCCGTCTTGAGAAACGACCGGATCACCGGCAGCGTGGCTACATTCGAAGCCCACATGCCGACCTCCTCGGTGCGGATTTCAGCACCGATAGGGACACCGTTCAAGGCGAGAACAGAATCTTCGCCCACCCCGGACAGGGAAAAATCAAATGAAGCCAACGCCTCGTCCAATCGTGCTTCGTCCCACTCCCAGGATCCCTCACCCAGCTTCCAGGCAATGGCCCGGAACATGGCTCCGGTATCCAGATAGGGAATAGCGAGTTCACGGGCCAACTGCTTGGCCATGGTGGATTTGCCGACGCCGGCCGGACCATCAATGGTGACGATACGCTTAGCCATTCAGAATGTCTCCCAGCGTGCGAATGAACTGTTTGTTCTCTGCATCGGTGCCAACGTTGACCCGTATGTTCTTGCCAAGGCCGAAGCTGGCAAGGGGACGAACGATGATGCCTTTCCTGAGCAGCGCCTTGAACACGGACTGGGCCGGTTTGGTCGGCTCGAACATCACGAAGTTGGCCTGACTGGGCCACACCTTGCAACCGAGTTTACGCAACTCTTCGGTGAAATATTCACGCCCCCGCATGACCACGGACAGCGTTTCGTTGTAGAAGGTGTCATCCTCAAGTGCGGCAATGGCGGCATCTTCGGCCAGCAGATTGACCGTGAACGGAATGCGGGCATTCTTCAGCAGTGCGGCAAGCGGTTGCGGCAGGATGCCGTAGCCCACACGCAGACCGGCCAGACCGTACGCCTTGGAAAAAGTGCGAAGGACAACCAGATTGTCGAACTTGTCGTACGCCTGCACCGGGGTATAGGACTCCGGCGGCCAGACAAAGTCGATGTAGGCCTCATCCACCACCAACAGACAGTCCTTGGGCAACACACCCGCCAGCACCGAAATATCTTCAATGCCTGCGGCAAGACCGGTCGGGTTGTCCGGGCTGGTGACGATAACCATGGCGGTGTCCTCGTCCGCGGCCTCGGCCAGCTTGTCCAGGGGCAATTCGTAATCTTCGCCGCGCTTGACCTCGCGATACTCCACCCCGGCCAGCTTGGCACACATGCGATACATGGAGAAGGAGTTCTCATAGCAGATCACATTGGATTTCCCGGGTCGGGCCTTCATGCGAAAGAGCATGTCGATGATTTCGTCGGAGCCGTTTCCAACGAGAATGGATTCCTTAGGCACACCCACATGACGACTGATGGCTTCAGTCAACCGGGGGGAATGGTTTTCAGGATACCGGAAAACTTTGGCCGCATTGCGATCAAGAGTCTTTTGCACGATGGGCGACACGCCAAGCGGATTCTCATTGCTGGCGAGCTTGATGACGGTATCAAGTCCATACTGGGCCTGAATCTGTTCTATGGTCAGACCCGGCTTGTACGGATCGAACTCCATTATCTCCGGGCGGACGGTGAATTCTCTCATATGTTCCATTCCTGTTGGTACAGTGAGGGCCTAAGGTATCGAAGAAAACCGATACAACATGAAAAAGGACGGCCGAAGCCGTCCTTTGTATAAACTTTATCCACGCCCGTAAAGAGGCATAATACTACTCTGGACGCACGGTAAGCACAGGCACGGAGGACGACTTGACCACCTTCTCGGCAACAGAACCGAACAGGATGCGATCGATGCCCTTTCGTCCATGGGTTCCCATGACGATCATGTCGGCCTTTTCCGCTTCGGCAATGGACAGGATTTCCTCGGCGGGATAGCCGGTCACAACCTTGCCCTGCACGTTCAGATCCTTGAAATTGTCCTTCACAAACTCGTTCATGGTATCCTCTGCGCCGGTGACGATTTCGCCAACAAAGCTTTCGATGGAGCTGGGCGGGACATGGAAGCCCACATACTGGCTGAGAGAAGGCGCGACATAGAGAACAACGATTTGTGCATTGACGCAGCCACCAATCATGCTGGCATACTCCGCCACCTTGGGGCTATAGTCCGAAAAATCCACCGCACAAATAATCTTCTTGATATCTGCCATATTCGTCCTCCTTGTTTCGCTGATGCAACACCATTTCACGATGAACGGCACCTGCATCCTGTATTACTATATCTATTACTATTATCTGCCAGAGGCAGAGACCATAGACAACTATTTTCTTCTGCTTTACCATGAAATGGTCCCCTGAAAAGGGAAAACAGGAGAAACGGCATTTTTTGCCGAGCCATCTTGTAAAATTAGTAAGTATTTTCAACAAATTGTCAAGGCGGCCTGTTTGGCAAGCTCTTTGCAAAGTATAGACAAACCACAGGATAGGAGTGTGAACCATGAAGATCCGTCCTGATCAGATCGAGGGCGTTCAACCGGAGCAAACGCAACGGAAGAACAAGGCACAAGAGCCGGGGCAAGCCTTCGGGGATCTTCTCAATCAGGAAATAGCCAAGGGCAATGCTCCCATGGCTCCGGTCGGCGTCGCGCCGCCCCTGATAGTGAATCCCCTGATCGCAGCCGAGGCAGCGACGGCAACCAATGCGAATGCCGTTGACTCCGCCGTGGCCGGACAAGTGGAATCCGTTCTGGACAAGTGGGACAACTATGCAGCGAGCCTTGCCGGCTCCGAATCCGGACTCAAGTCCGCATACGGCACCCTTGATGAGATCGCCAATGAAGTGGCAGCCATCAAGGAAAGCCAGCCAAACCTTGACCCGGGGCTGAAGTCCATTGTCGATGAACTGGAAACGCTCACCGCAACCGAACAGTTCAAGTTCAATCGCGGCGATTACGTCTAGCCCGACCGGTTACACCTGTTTTTACGCCCGGATCGCCATGCGCGGTCCGGGCGTGCCCTTTTTGAGCAATTTATAATCGGTTCACAGCGTTGTTAATTCCCCTCGCAGTCAACCATCCCACCATTTCAACCGCATATTTCACCACGATTTCAGGTCTTTTCAACCCACTGAAAACCCCGGCGTCCCAAAGGTTCCGACCTGAAATCCAACACTTGCATCCGAACAAAATTCACGATAGGAAAGCGGTTCCCCTCTGCAAGGAGGGAGACCATATTATTTTATAAGGAAGACGGTAAGACGTATGATCAAGATCCGTAAAGACGACAGGCGTGGTCCCTCCGGTGACCACCGACGCAGCAACAGTGATGGGCCGCGTCGATTCGAAAAGACCGGCAACTACCGACGCCAGGACAACCGTTCCGGCAGAGACAACCGTAGTGGCAGTGACTACCGTGGCGGCAGAGATAACCGCGGTGGCAGCGACAACGACATCGATAAATCCGAAGTTGTCTCCAATCACCGATACAACGATATTTCCGACATCGACCGACAGGTTCTCAGCCTGCTGGAAAAGCGTGCATTCCTTATCCGCAAGGAAGGAGCATGGCGCAAGTCCCGCCAGAAGTCTCTGGTAGACCCCAAGCTGGAGAAACTGCTCCGCGCCTCCTTTGACAAACAGGCCGGCGAACTCGGGCTGGACGCCAAGCTGACCAAGCAGCTGTTCACCCTGCTCAACCAGTTCTCCCTTGCCGATATCCGCAAGAAATTCACCGGCGACGCCTACAAGCTGGCCCCGCGTGTGGAGCCGATCCAGGCTTCCATCTCCGGCCCGCGCTCGTTTCGCTACACCCGGATGATGCTGGCCATGGCCGCCAGCGCCGGAGCTGAGACCCGTCTGGCTCCTGTGACCATGAACGCCCCGAACAAAGACCTCGCAAAAGCCCTGAAGCAGGCCGGCGCTCCCATCTCCTGGGACGACGACTTCATTCGCAACGAGGGCGGCAAGACCCTTGCTTTCGAAAACAACATGATTTTCGTGGGCGAAGACAATTTCAACTTCTACATGCTGCTTGGCTTTGCCCTGGCACATGCCGGACGATGCAAATTCACCGGCAAGCCCGCGCTCCAGCTCATGGATATCTCCAGCCTGAACAAGATTCTGCCCAAGCTCGGCGCCCGACTGGTTCCCATGAACCCCAACAACCCCGGCCTTCCTGCACGGCTGGAATGCGGCGGTCCCATGGACGAGGCGATCACCCTGCCCGGCGGCATGCATCCCGACTTCGCAGCCGGTCTGACCCTGGCCGCATGGACCTATCCCGGCGGCCTGACCATTAAAGGCCTGAACTCCGCTGCCCGTGAGCGCGTGGCCGAAGTGGTGGACGTGCTGACTGCCTGCGGCATCAAGGCAGAGCTGAAAAAAGACTCCGTCACCGTTTCCGACGGCGTTCCGACCATCGACACCAATCCGGTGCTCCCGCTGTCCGTACCGCTGTGCTCCATGCTCATGGCCCTGCCCATCATGGCTGGTGGTTCCATCAACATCGAAGGCAACTGGCCCAAGAGCGAAATGGGGGACCGCGTCCTCGAAGAGCTCAAGGCACTTGGTTTGCGCATCGATATCGCCACAGAGAACGTCATTGCGACCATGGAAGGCGAGCTGCCGAAATCAGCAACCCTGACACTGGGCGACAATGAAGCACTGCGCCCGTTGACCATGGCCCTCGCCATGAAGCTCGAAAAAGCCACAATCAAGGGTACATCCGACGAAACCATGATTGAACTTCTGGACCGCATGAGCGTTGCCTATGAAGAGTCCGAAGAAGGCATCGTCATCCTTTCCGGCGAACGCAGCTGGTCCGACACCTGGTACAGCCCGGCCCCGATCTGGTCCATGGGTTGTGCTTTGACAGCCTACGCCGTACCTGGCATCAAGCTGGAGAACCACGGTGAAGTAACCGCCACCTGGCCGGAATTCTGGAACTTCTACAACTCCCTGCCCACCGGAAAGATGAAACCGAAACCGGTACAAGAGAAAAAAGATGACACACGCAGAAG
The DNA here is from genome assembly GCF_900217235.1 of Pseudodesulfovibrio profundus. Taxonomy (NCBI): domain Bacteria; kingdom Pseudomonadati; phylum Thermodesulfobacteriota; class Desulfovibrionia; order Desulfovibrionales; family Desulfovibrionaceae; genus Pseudodesulfovibrio; species Pseudodesulfovibrio profundus. The sequence goes on from NZ_LT907975.1 coordinate 1,673,761, forward strand.
AATCAAAGTCCGTTAATCCCGAACAGCCGGAAGAAACTCGGCTGAGCGACGACATCCCCACCCTCGAAGCCGAGGTGGCCGAGATGACCCTCCACCGTGAAAAGGTCATGCAGGCAATCCGCGACCTCCGGGACGCAGAAGACCCTGCCAACAAGATCTTCCATCACGAGGAGATATTCCAGATGCAGCAGGAAAAGCTGCGCCTGGACGTGGACATCAAGTTTCGCACCAACAAGATCAACCGGATCAATCTCGGCATGGACGAGAGCCAGGTCAGCGATGGTGTGAAGAGCGGATTCCTGTTTTAGCATAGTATTGGACAGTCGGATGGAGATGATCCATCCGGCTGTTCTTTATATATGGTTTCCTGCTTCAACCGCCTCAATCAATTGACTCGGCACACGAAGAAACAGGGCCAGCTGAAACAAAACGTAACATGTGACTATTTCATTTCACCCCGCAAACACACGCCCCAACGGTACGAGAGAGCCGCACGGGCGAACCTGCAAAGGACTTGCGGAGACATGAGAGTACCCCGATAACCACTAAGCAGGAGCAGATTGATGGGAAAATCCATAACCCACAAGATCATTGAGCAGCACCTCGTCAGCGGCGAGATGGTGCCCGGCACGGAGGTTGGCCTCCGCATCGACCAGACACTCACCCAGGATGCCACCGGCACCATGGCATGGCTGCAGTTCGAGGCCATCGGCATCGGTGAAGTGCGGACCGACATTTCCGTATCCTACGTCGACCACAACACCTTGCAGATGGGCTTCCGCAATCCGGACGATCATCGCTACCTGCGCACCGTGGCTGCCAAATCCGGCGCCGTTTTTTCCCCGGCAGGCACCGGTATCTGTCACCAGTTGCATCTGGAAAATTTCGCCAAACCCGGCGCGACCCTCATCGGCTCCGATTCCCACACCCCCACCGCGGGCGGCATCGGCTCCATGGCCATGGGAGCGGGCGGCCTGTCCGTAGCTCTGGCAATGGCCGGTGAAGCGTACTTCATTCCCATGCCCAAGGTCGTCAAAGTCCACCTGACCGGCGAGCTCACCGGCTGGGCTGCTGGCAAGGACGTCATCCTTGAGTTGCTGCGCCGCCTGACGGTCAAGGGCGGAGTCGGCAAGGTATTTGAGTACGGCGGCCCTGGCGTGGAATCCCTTTCCGTGCCCGATCGCGCCACCATCACCAACATGGGTGCTGAACTTGGCGCTACCACCTCCATCTTCCCGTCCGATGCCAAGACAAAGGACTTCCTTGAGAAGATGGGTCGCGGCAACGATTGGATCGAACTGGTGGCTGACGAAGACGCCGTGTTCGACGAGGTCATCGAGATCAACCTGAGCGAACTGGAGCCCATGGTTGCCCAGCCGCACATGCCCGACCTCGTGTGCAAGGTCAAAGACCTGGCCGGCAAGAAGATCGACCAGTGCGCCATCGGTTCCTGCACCAACTCTTCCTATTCCGATCTCAAGAATACGGCCCAGATCCTGTCCGGCAAGCAGACGCCGCCCGAAGTGGACCTGCTCATCTCCCCCGGCTCCAAGCAGGTGGTGAAGATGCTGGCCCGAGAAGGGCTGATCGAACCGCTGCTCGATGCGGGCGCACGCGTCCTGGAATGTTCCTGCGGCCCGTGCATCGGCATGGGTGGTTCTCCGACTTCTGCCGGTGTGTCTGTACGAACCTTCAACCGCAACTTCGAGGGACGCTCCGGCACCCTTGACGGGCAGGTCTATCTGGCTTCTGCGCAGACAGCGGCCCGCCTTGCACTCGAAGGCGAGTTCACTGATCCCGCCACCTGGGGTCCTGCGCCCGAGCGTGTGGAACTGCCCAAGGATGTGCCTTCCATCCGCGACCTATTCGTCTTCCCGCCCGAAGACAAGAGTGTGGTGGAGATTCTGCGAGGCCCCAACATCGTGGCCCTTGAAGATTTCGACGAACTGCCCCAAACCGTGGAGGCCAAGGTACTGCTCAAGGTCGAGGACAACATCACCACCGACCACATCCTGCCTGCCGGTGCCGAAATCACGGCTCTGCGCTCGAATATCCCGGCCATCAGCCAGTACATTTTCAGCCGCGTGGACGCCGAATTCGTCAATCGGATGAAGGAACACGGCACGGGTGTGATTCTCGGCGGCGAAAACTACGGCCAGGGTTCCAGTCGCGAACATGCGGCTCTCGGCCCCCGTCATCTGGGCGTCAAGGCCGTAATCGTCAAGTCGCTGGCTCGCATTCACCGGGCAAATCTTGTCAACTTCGGCATCCTGCCCTTGCTTCTTGTCGATCCTTCTGATTATGACAAATTGTCGGAAGGTGACGATCTCGTCATTCCTGCGGGTGCAATGACTCCCGGTGGCACTATCGATATCACCACCGCTTCCGGCAAGACTGTCGCGGTCACAAATGATTTGACCAAAAAGGAACTGGAGATTATCCAGTCAGGTGGTCTGCTCAATGCAGTCCGCAACAACCAATCGTAACGGATGAAATACATCGCCACCTCCCATTGGTGGGAGGTGGCGTAAAAAGCATTTGTTGGAGACACAATGTTAGACATCATGCGTGAGAACGCTTCGGGGTGGATCGTCAAGATCCTCTTTGCCATTATCATCATCGTTTTCGTCTTCGCCTTCGGTATGAGCGGGCTGGACACCAGCAATGATCCCGTGCTGGCTACTGTCAATGACCGGATCATCACCCGCGCCGAGTTTGAAGACGCTTTCCAGCGCGCCGCAGAAGGATTGCGCAAGGCCAATCCGAACGTTACTTCCGCTCAGTTGCAGGACCCACAGTTCAAGCAGCTTGTTCTCAATGAACTGATCAACTCCCGACTGCTGCTGGAGGAAGCCGAGCGACTCGGCATCTCAGCATCCGACGAAGAAGTATTTGCCGCCATCACCCGCCAATCCATCTTCTGGAATGCCGAAGACAAGTTTGACCGGAATATCTACCAGGCTGCCCTGCGCTCCATCCGCATGACCCCGGCCCAGTTCGAAGCGAACTTCCGCAACGAATATATCGCCGGAAAAGTCAAGGATATGGTCCGCTCCACCGGCAACGCCACTGAAGAGCAGACCCGTGAGCTTTACAACTGGGTTGGCGAAGAAGTGACCATCGATTACATCGAGACTTCCCCGCGCCAGTTCGTTGATGCCATTGACGTGACTGACGAAGAGATTCGCCAGTTCTACACCGAGAACGAATCCCGCTTCATGGTTCCCGAACAGGCCAGCATCCGCTACCTGACCTTCACTCCCAAGGCTCTGGCAACCTACCAGGAAGTCACCGACGAAGAGATCAAGGCATACTATGATGCCAACGCCGACAACCTCGTTCAGCGAGAAGAGGTCAACGCCCGCCATATCCTGGTCATGACCAAGGACTCCGACACCGAGTCCGTCCAGAAGGAAGCGCGCAACAAGATCGACCGCATTTACAAAAAGGCCAAGGCCGGTGAAGACTTCGCCGAATTGGCAAAGACCTACTCCGAAGGCCCGTCCGCTTCCAATGGCGGCGCACTGGGCTGGTTCGGACGCGGCGCCATGGTGCCGGAATTTGAAGAAGCCGCCTTTGCCACTCCCAAGGGAGAGGTATCCGAACCGATCAAGACGCAGTTCGGCTGGCACATCATCTACGTAGATGATCGCAAGGACCCCGAGAGCAAGTCTCTTGAATACGTCAAGGACCAGATCGCTCAGGCCATTGCCGAAGAAAAGGCTGCTGAAGTCATCTCTGACATGCTTGACCAGTCCATGGACCGTCTTGTGTCCGGCATGGACCTCGAAGCCATTGCCGACGAACTCGGTCTGCTGGCCGTCACTTCCCGTCCCATGCCCGAATCCTCGCTGCCGCAGGCATTCGGCATGACCCCGGAAGCTGCTCAGGTCATCATGGCCATTCCGGCCGGTGAAGCCCACCAGACCCCGCTTGCCATCGACGGCGGCTACATGCTGCTCGAAAAGGTCGAGGACATCCCTGCCGCTCCCATGGAGCTGGATCAGGTGAAGCAGGTCATCATCAACGCCATCACCACCGAGAAAGCCACGGAAAAGGCCAAAGCTGCTGCTGACGAGATTCTCGCCAAGCTCTCCTCACCCGAAGGTGCCAAGGAGCTGGCTGATCGTATCAAGACCTCTGAGCAGTTCTCCCGTCAGGGCGTTGTTCCCGGCCTGGGACGCAACGTGAAGCTCGCCAAGGCTGTCTTTGACTCCGACGGTACCACGTGGCTGTCCGAATCCTACGTCATGCCTTCCGGCTCGATTATCGTTGCCAAGCTGCATGAACGTATCGCTGCCCCTGAAGAAATGTGGGAACAGCAGAAGGACACCTGGATCGAACAGGCAAGCCGCAACTACCAGACCGAAGCGCTGACCGCATTCATGACGGACCTCCGCAAGGAAGCGAACATCGTGATTGCCCGTCCCGACCTGCTGAACTAGCCAGCAGCGACACAGCACATCAAGGCCGGTTCCGCTCATGCGGGACCGGCCTTTTCTATTGATTTGTCACCATTCGTCACTGACGTTAAACAAGAGTGGAATGGCGTGCTTCCCAACGCGCAACGGTAGGGTCAAAACGCTATTCCAGCGGCATAATTCAACGTATCTATGGATCTTAGTTAACTGGGCAAGACTAAAAAAGCGGACACCGGAATTGGTACCCGCTCCATATCAAAACAAGCACACTGAAAAGGGAAGCCATGTGCAGCTGAGTACGAAGGAATTATCGAGGCAGGGAAACCGTCACACAGGTATGTCCGGGTTCACAGGTGTCCACCATGATATCGCCGCCGTGTGTCCGGGCGATTTGGCGTGCGGAATATGTTCCGATACCGGACCCGCTGCTGTTGTCGGACGAGACATATTTTTCAAAGAAATTTTCACGAACGCCCGGCGGCACCTCGCCCTTGTTCCGAATAACGATGACCACATCCGGCGTCCGCGTCAGTGTGACGGTGACAGAGCACCCTTCCGGTGATGCCTGGAACGCGTTGAGCAACAGGTTGGAGAGCATGGAGCGAAGCAGCGGTTCTTCGGCAAACACCCTAAATTCATTGGTGAAGGTCTGATCAAGGACTTCGACACCAAGGCTGATCCCTTTTTTATGGATGATGGCTCGGGACTCCTTGCGAATGCAATCAATGACCTTAAGCACATCGACGCTCGTTTTTCTCAGCTCATAGGTCCCTGATTCCATCTTGAAGAGATCCAGTGATCGATTGATCAGATCAAGCATGGTCTCACCAGCAGTCTCAATGGTGCTCAGCATTTCATACTGTGTACCGCTCAGCCCGCCCAGGCGACGTATCTCTTCGGGAAGACCTACCACGGCCCCCAACGGCGTCTTGAGATCATGCCGAGCGATGCGCTCCACATCGTCACGCAAGGCATCGGCTCGCTTGCGGTCGGAGATATCACGCCCCACCCCTTGAAGGCCGATCAATTCCCGATCATCATTGAGCATCAGTCCGATCCGTGTTTCCAGCCACACAGTGGAATCATCAGCACACAAGAATTCAAGATCAAGAATGGTGGAGGGTGGATTCCCTTCATCTGCGATATGGAAAAGCAGTCGCTTCACGGACTCCTCGAACTCGCGCAAAGACTGGGGAGTCAGAAACTCGCCAATGGGTCGGCTGAGCACCTCATGGCGTTTGAAACCGCGAAGGGACTCATCGGACGGACTGATATACGTGAATCGCCTTCCCGCATCCAACCCCCAGATGATGTCGGTGATATTTTCCGCAAGCATGCGGTATTGCCGTTCACTCTGCCTGAGGGCTTCCTCTGTAATCTTTCGATCCGTGATGTCCGTCCCGACACACAACAATTCCATGACAACGTCGTCACGCCCAAGAACCGGCTCAGTTGCCCATGACACCCAGACCATTTCACCGTTTTTCCGCTTGTGAAGGTACTCGTTGAAAACCGTCCCTTTCTCGGTATGAATAAGACGGTTGATGATACGCTTCATGGGCTTGCCATCCAGACTCTTGGCCGGAATCAGCGACCCGACAAGCTCCTTCCCGACAAGTTCTCCCGGCTCATATCCGAAAAAGGACTCCGTATACTCATTGCAAAACGTAATGACGCCATTGACATCGACGCGCAGAATGATGGATTTGGCATTTTGGACAAGGTAGCGGTATTTTTCGCGTTCCTTGATACCGTTCAACAGAAAATACACGGTGGCAAGAAGTAGTCCCGTGATCGCCAGGACCACAGCTCCGCCCCCGTATATCAAGTGGTTTTGATACGGAGAAGGCGGCCAGCCCCCCTTGGGAACCGCCCCCATCTGCCAGTAGCCTCCGGGGATGGAAATATTCATGGTCACCGGCGACATTTCAAAGACTTTCTCCGCCCCCACCAGCATTTCTCCGGCTCCGGAACCGTCGCTTATGGAGCGCAGTGCCATCTCCAGTGTCGGCTTATGACTTATCAGCCCTGCTTCACGGTAGATAGTCTGTGCATCGATGAAAACAACCACACTACCCCAGTAGCGACTGGTGGTCAGGGTGGTCGGGTCCGGCAGATAGACAGGGGTCATGATAGCGACAACATCCCGCCCTTCCAGAGGAAACTGCCGAGAGACCTGACGCACTCGGGCGTGGAGCATTTTTCTGGTGAGATTTTGCAACGGGACAGGGAAGTCACTCAAGAGGCTCTTCGAGAGGACCACTTCCTCGATATCCCTAGGAAAGGCATGCGTGACGATATTGTTTTTCGCCAGCAAAATGGCGCGCACGCCACTCATGTTGCCCAACAGGGATCGAACAAGGGCCTGGAAGGTCTCCTGCTCGACCTCGGGATTGAGCATGACAAACGCCTTGAAAGCGCCACCTAATTGCAATCGCGTGGCAACCGCTTCTTCCAGATGACCCTGGACAACCGACATTTTATAAAAGACTTCAAGACGTGAAGCCTGCATATGGCGCTCGTTTTCCGCGTGCAACTCAATAAAGAGAGCAACGGCAAGGGCAAAGCCGACAATGAGCGGAATGAGATATGCGGTACGTCGCGTCATATTTTGCATTCATTGGTTTTTAAAAGGGTTATCTCGCAACACCTTAGCAGAAGGTGCCACGAAATCAACCAATCAAATGCAAAAACAGGAGCAACTATCCTGAAGCGCCGGCAACAGCAGCGACACCCTCCACAGGGCAGGGCGCTGCGATTCCGGCAAGAGTCGCATGGGGCTGAAAAAGGGACGACTTGTCTTTACGGCGCCTGTTTCTGGAGCGCATCTCGCGAACAACACGCAGATTGCGAGACCCGATGGGATCAAATGAAACAGCAGAGGATCCTTTGGGGTCGGACAGAAACTCGAACACCAGATTACGTGAAAGGTTGACCATTTCATCAAGGTCGCTGGTCTTCTGGGGCCATGGAAGCAGATTATCCACAAATCGCAGGGAATTTCCCCACTCCTTGGACCCGGTCACGCGCAGGCTTCCCTTGACGATCTGCTTCTTGAGCAGAAAGGGCAGCTTTCTTCGCTCCATGGCGGAAAGCAGTGTGTTATCGGTATCCCGGTTAGGATGCTTGAACAGCCGCAGCGCCAGCTCGCGTTCCTCTTCAAAACGAGAATCGGCACGGGCCTCGACATACACATGCGAGATTTTACCACCGGAAGACATCCGCCACAGGGCATTGGGAACATAGTAGTTATGCGCCACCACATCGGCAGCGAGGTGGGAAAGGTATCCGTAGGCGTAGGCTGTCACACGCGGATCTTTGGCCGACTGAAGCAGCTTGAAACCGGTCACCCAGTTGTGGCTGTGGCCCGGTCGGAATGTCGTTCCCTTGCCGATAAAAATATCCGCGGAAAGACATCCGTATAGAAAGGCGTTTTTATGACACGCCAGAAGACCGCCCACCAGTGGCGGAAGGCACCCCAGGTTGCCGAGCACGGAATTGCCAAGGGCAAGATGGACTCCCGGCCCCCAGGCGTACGCCGCTTCAGGCGCAAAAACTGCCACTGCCAGTATGAAAATGGTCAGGATACTTCTCATGTATTATTTCTCTCTCCAGAGGCAGAGAAAGTAAGGTCCACACCACAAAAGTCAATGAGAATCTACGTTGTTTTCCCGCTTGCGCACGCCGCTTTTCCACGGCTGACAACAGTTTTTCAGGTTTACCGGGATGTTGCCAGTTTGAGAACCTGACTAACAAAGTCGCCTTTTCCATGGGTGTAGGCGATTCGATCATCGGGATACCGTCGGCACAGGTCCCGCTTGAGTTCCAGATAGCGGGCAGCCCATTCAGGATGAGCAAGCAGGTAGTCCCGAAAGACCAGCCCTTCCCATACAAAGGAATCCGCCTCCACCATATGCAGATGATGCGTCCGACGGCCCTGTCTGTCCCGCTTGATGAACCACGCATAGTGCGGCGGCCCGTCGTTTTCACCCAAGGGCCGCCAGAAGAAATCATAGCCCAGAGCTTCCAGAACAGGTGGTACAGCCTGACGGGTCTCTTCCAGATCGCGGACCTCTATGAGCATGTCCACAATAGGTTTGGCGGTCATGCCCGGGATGGAGGTGCTGCCATAATGCTCGACACGGCGAATCAACCCACCGGGAAACAGACCCAGCAGGTGCTTTTTTTCCGCCTCGAACATCGCAGGCCATGCAGGATCATATTCGACCAGTTCCACATGATCGCGAAGAACGCGCTGAATCTTTTCTTCCAGGGTTTCGCCCGTGGTCACTCTTCCATGCCCCCGGACTCGACCTCTTCGATGAACGCTTCCACGATGTCCGGGTCAAGGGCGCTTCCGGCCAGCTCGCACAGGATGCCGAACGCCTCCTGCGGGGTGCGCCCACGCTGATAGGGACGATTGGTCGTCATGGCATCGAAACAGTCGGCAACGGCAAGAATACGCGCCCCGAGCGGGATGTTTTCGCCGGACAACCCACGAGGATACCCCCGCCCATCAATGCGCTCATGATGGCCGTAAACAAAATCCACTGCCGGACCAAGAAAATCGAGATTGCGCAGGATGTCATAGCCCCACTGGGGGTGTGACCGGATTTCGAGCAGCAGATCGGCATTGTCGGCCGTACCGTCGCTGGAAAAGACCTGATCACTGAAACCGATCTTGCCGATATCATGCAGGATACCGGCAACACGAACCTGCTCCACCTTGAGGTCGTCCAGCCCGAGCCTGCGAGCCAGTCGTTCCGCATAGGCACCAACCCGTTCACCGTGCCCTTCGGTGTAGGCATCCCGTGCACCGAGCGCATCGGCAACAGCGGTCACGGTATTCAGCGTATTGTATTTGATCCGTTCATTAAGCTGCTCCAAATGCAGCTCTCTGGCTTCAATGCGGACCATCATCACCGAAACAGCTTCGGCCAGTTCCCGGACATCTTCCGGGTACTCCGGGCCGGTCAGTTCCATTATCTCGTTGGAATAATTCCCCGCTGCCACATCCTTGATGGCGGCCAGCAGGCGCTCTTTACCTTTGGGGCTGTCCTAGCTAAGCACTCCGCTTAGGCTTAGGATGGCATCATGTACGAAAGGAAAAGCAGGCTCAGCCCACAGAAGCGGGCCAGGCTCATTGAGCACTTCATTGCCGGCACAACGGCACGTGCTGCCGCTCAACTGGTGGACGTCAACAAGAACACGGCGGCCACGTTTTTCACTCGGCTGAGGAAAATCATTGCCGATGAGATGGAAAAGGCATCGCCATTCGACGGTGAGATTGAAGTTGATGAGAGCTACTTCGGAGGAGTCAGGAAAGGCAAGCGCGGTCGAGGTGCTGCAGGGAAAGTCCCTGTTTTCGGCTTGTTGAAGCGTGGAGGGCGGGTTTATACGGTCATGATCCCAAACGCCCGGAGCACGACACTTCTCCCCATCATGGAGCGTATGATCTTGCCGGACAGTATCGTGTACACTGACGCTTTCAGAAGCTATGATGCGCTGGATGTCTCGGACTTCCACCATGTGCGGATCAATCACTCTGAAAGGTTCGTGGACAGGCAAAACCACATCAATGGGATTGAGAACTTTTGGAACCAAGCCAAGCGCCACCTCCGCCGGTTCAACGGCATCCCCAGGGACAGTTTTTTCCTGTTCCTTAAAGAGTGTGAGTGGCGGTTCAATTGTGGTGACCATAAAATGTTACTTAAGCAACTGAAAAAGTGGATTAATCAGCGGGGAAAATCCTAGTTAGCTAGGACAGCCCCTTACCTTTTTCCACTATGCCTACTTCCAGATATCCGCGTGTTCCCGGGTAAAATCACCAAAGGTACGAGCCGGGGAGCCGGTGATGTATTCCACGGCTTTGGTCACGTTTCCGGCCATGCCGAGTTTGACCACACGACTGAGGGACACCAGCATCCGAACGGTCCATTCAGGCACACCGGCCTGCACACACCCTTCCACATACTGATCCTCTTCGATGGGCGTATAGGTGACGCTGTGTCCTGCCACGTCGGTCAGGGTGGTGGCGACTTCGGCAAGAGACAGTCCTTCGGGACCGGTCAGGGCGTACATCTTGTTGCGATGCTCCCCGGCATCCTGGAACAGAGTCGCAGCGCACGCGCCCAGATCACGGGCGTCGAGGTAACTGACCCGGGCATCATCTTCCGGCAGCATGATATTGCCGGACTGGATCATGGGTGCCAAAGCAGTCGAAAAATTCTGCATGAGGGAGTTGGGACGCAGCACCGTGAAGTCGATGCCGGAGTCTTCAACAAACTGATCGACCATGCCGTGCTCGCGGCCCAGCATCCAATGGGCATCTGATGAAGCAGCATAGCCGGAAGATCGTACGATATATGTAATCTCGGCTTCCTTGGCCGCTTCCACCGCCAGATGGCCCATGCGGGTCATGCCTTCAACGAGCGGCAAGACCAGAAACAGCTTGTCGCACCCCTCCATGCCAGCAACCATGGAAGACTGATCCGTGAAATCAACAACCCGGGCTTCCTGTCCATCCTTTCGGAACGCTTCCGCACGTTCCTCGCTGTGTACTCCAGCGACAACGTCCATCTGCGCACCAATGAGGGCATTCAGGACCGCACCACCTATTCTGCCATTGGCTCCGGCCACAAAAATCGTACTCATATGCCAGCCTCCGACCCGTCGAACCAACGGGAATGGTTAGTGTAATTTAAAGCACCGGTACGCTACACCAAACATTGGAGAAAAGCCAATCACCGGTTCGCGAAAGGATGCACTCGGATCAGGTCGCCAGTCGGACCGTGGCAGCTACCACTCGGCCTGCCCCAGCATGAAGATGCCGAAGGTGGCGAACAGATTGGGCAGGAACGTGATTACCAACCCTTTGGTGTCGTGATGATGGGTGGCGATAGCCACTTCCTTGACGATAGGCACATGCAGCTGATTGCAGAACCGCCGGAAATCCGTAATGGGAATGACGCGGATATTGGGCGTGTTGTACCACTCGTAGGGCAATTCCTTGGACACGGGCGCGCGCCCCGTAAAGAACATCTGGAACCGGTTCTTGATGTGCGTGAAGTTGGGGAAGGAGACAATGCACCGCTTGCCAACGCGCAACATCTCGCGGATGAGCTTCTCAGGCTCATAGACATGTTGCAGCGTCTGGGACAGGATCACGTAATCAAACACGTTGTCCGGGTAATCCTCGATTTCCTCGTAAATATCGCCGTGGATAACGGACAAGCCCTTGGCAATGGCCTCTCCGGCCGCCACTTCGTCTATCTCGATACCGGTACCAACGATCCGTTTCTCCTGACGCAGATGGTCGAGCAGGGACCCGGACCTACAGCCAAGATCAAGTACCTTGGATTCCGGCTCGATCCAGGAGGCAATGACTTGCAGATCAAAACGCATGGGAACCTCCGTTCATTTCCATTGCAGCACGCTCCAGAAATCCCCGCATCAGGGAGTTGAGCCGTTCATTGGGAAGGAGGAAGGCATCATGCCCCCACGGCGCTTCTATCTCGCAGAAACTGACATCCAGCCCGTTCTTCTTCATGGCCTTGACCATCTCTTTGGACTGATAGGTCGGGTACAGCCAGTCCGATGTGAACGACACGACCAGATACCGGCATTTGGAACGGGAAAAGGCGGCCATGAGCGAACCGTCGCCGTGTTCATTTTCCAGATTGAAATAATCAGCCGCCTTGGTCAGGTACAGAAACGAGTTGGCGTCGAAGCGCTCCACGAACTTATTCCCCTGATAGCGCAGATAGCTTTCCACCTGAAAATCCGCCTCGAAATCAAAGGACAGCTCGCCCCGGTCCTGCAACCGACGATCGAATTTGTGGCGCATGGATTCGTCGGAAAGATAGGTGATGTGCCCGACCATTCTGGCCACGGCCAGCCCATGCTCCGGGCGTCCTGTCTCGTAATAATCGCCGCTGTTCCAGGTGGGGTCGGCCATGATCGCCTGACGGGCCACCTCGTTGAAAGCAATGGCCTGAGCCGAATGTTTGGCCGTGGTCGCCAAGGGCATGGCAGCGCAGACGCGCTCGGGATACCGAACCGCCCACTCAAGCACCTGCATGCCGCCCACGGAACCACCGATCACGGCCAGCAGCTTATCAATGCCGAGATGATCAACCAGCCGTCGCTGGCAGCGAACCATATCGCCAATGGTCACCACCGGAAAATCCGCGCCGTAAGGACGCCCTGTTTCCGGGTTGGTGCTGGCTGGCCCGGTGGACCCCATGCACCCGCCGATCACATTGGAGCAGATGACAAAATATTTATCAGTGTCGATGGGCTTGCCCGGACCGACCATGATGTCCCACCATCCCGGTTTCGGGTCGTCTTCGGAGTAGACGCCCGCGGCATGGGAATCGCCGGTCAGGGCGTGACAGACCACGATGGCATTGGACTTGTCCGCGTTCAATTGGCCGTAGGTTTCATAGGCAAGGGTAACGGAGGACAAGGTCCGTCCGCTCTCCAGCACCAGAGGCTCCTCTGTGCTGCCGAATGAAAACTCCCGGCGTTCCACCACTCCTAAGGAGGAGTCGGTGTCGAGATTGTCGATGTATTCGCTCATGACTGGTGAAATAAGGCAGGTCCCGCCCCGGGTCAATGCTCCAGAGGCCAACATGTTCAATATGCGTGCACATGCGTGATGCGCCGACTGAATTTCGCGGGTCGTTCCCCGGCCTGTTATCTTCTCCCCGAGATGGTTTCGCCGCCGAAGACCTTCCACGCGAGCATCCCCCATGTCAGGTTGGAGACATTGGTATAGCCGTCTTTAACAAGCTTGTGCGCCACCGGTGGAGAACGATGACCGGACATGCACACGACCACCACGGGTTCGTTTGGGTCCGGAGCGATCCGTTTCACCTCTTCGATCGAGGCCGGGTAGGGAATATTGAATGCGCCGGGAATGTGGAAAGCCTCGTATTCGCTCGGTGTACGGACATCGACAATCGTGGGCAGGTTGCCATCTCGAACCTGCTCCTTGAGCGTCCACGGACTGCGCGGAGGCACATGTCCGCCGATCCACCACCCCACGTCCCAGAGGACGAACAGGCCGATTATCAGAACGAACATTCCCAATCCGCGCATGTGCTACTCCTTGCTGTTTTCCGGGGGGCCTTCCGTTATGGTTTGTTCCGGTGTTTCTAGATGTACGGCCAGGCTCGAATCCTGCTTGAGCAATACGTCCCGCTGGGGGAATGGAATGGCGATACCATGCTCATGGAACAGGTTCCACACATTAAGCAGTACACCACTACGCACACTGGCCACGCCGCTCTCTGCATCAGCTATCCAGACGCGCAACTCCAGATCGACCGAGCTGTCGCCAAATCCCATCAGCCAGGCGACCGGAGCGGGATTGCGCAGCACGCGCGGCACATCCTTGGCAGCCTCCTTCATCAGCTCCAGGGCTTTGGGTACGTCCGATTCATACGCGACGCCAACCGGTATTTCGAGGCGCACGTTACTGTCGGAAAAGGTCCAGTTGACCACCTCGCCGGTGATCAGCAGTTCGTTGGGAATAAGATATTCCTTGCCGCTGCGGGTCAGGACCGAGGCGTACCGGGCGTGCATGTTACCGACCACGCCGTAGACGCCGCTGACCTCGATGGTGTCCCCGGGCTTGATGGAATTATCCATGAGCAGGATGATACCGGCAACATAGTTGGAAAAAATCGTCTTGAGTCCGAAACCGATACCCACACCAAGGGCACTGGAGAAGATGGCGAGGCTGGTCAGATCGATGCCGACACTGGACATGGCGAACAGGATCGCCGCCGTGAACAGCAGCATCTTGATGGCCTTGGCTAGCAGTACCTGAAGGGAACGTGTCAGCCCTTCAGTTTTTTCGATGCGGGCCACGGCAAACTGTGCGGCAACCGAAGCCGCCTGCAGGAACACGGCAGCCAGTGCCAGTCCCTTGATGATGCCCAGCGCATTGTAGGAGTTTTCGCCAATGGAAAAACTGATTCCTTCGAGGAATCCCGTGATCGGCGTCAGCAGGCCGAAAATGGACAAGGCCGCCACGATCCATACGGTCAACTCCACCACCCGGGCCATGAAGCGATTGGGTATGAAGCTGGTCAGCAGCCGAATGATGATCCAGGCCACGGCCAGATCACTGGCTGCGTTCAAGACCCATGGAACGTGCTCCAGCGACTCGAACACCGCCGCACATATCTGCAGCAACACGATGAATGCGAGCACATTGCCCACATCCACCACGGCACGCAGTACGGAGCGGAATATATCGCTGGTCTCCCGTCGATCGATGGCCTCGTACAGGCGGCGTTCGAATCCGCGCCAGATGAGAGCGGTCAGAACAAAGGAAATACCCACGCACACCCACTGGGCAGCGGTGGTCATGGTCAGGACATTGGTGTGCAACCAGTCCAGCAGAAACTGCAATATCGATTGTACGGTTTGTTCCATGGAATCCTCGATTCTCTATTGGCTATCAAGAGACAAGGAACATATCAAGGAGCACGCCGAAAAAGAGACAGACGGCGATGACACCGTTCATGGTGAAGAAGGCGACATTGACACGGCTCATGTCATCCGCCTTGACCAGCAGGTGCTCGGCTACGAGAATGATTCCAACGGCCCCTGCCACCAGCATGTATACCCAGCCGAGACCGGCAGCCCAGCCAGCCAGCAGAAACAGCACCGCCGTGACCACATGGCTGAGGGTGGAGATGGCCAGCGCCGCGGGGATGCCCAGTCGCGCAGGGATGGACCACAGCCCGCGTTCGGCATCGAACTCGGCATCCTGGCTCGCGTAGAGCAGGTCGAATCCGGCCACCCACAGCGTCACGCCGCAGAAGAAGAGCGCCGCAGGCAGGGTCAGGGTCGGATCAACGCACAGCCAGCCCGCCACCGGAGCCAGACCGAGCACCATGCCCAGTACAAAGTGACACCAGTAGGTAAACCGCTTGCAGTAGCTGTAGAAGGCCGACAGGGCCAGTGCCAGCGGGGAGAGCATCAGGCACAGGGTATTCATCAATCCGCACATGATGACGAAGATGGCAGCCGCTCCCATGATGAACATCAGGGTGAACGAAGTGGACAGCTCGCCGGTGACCAGTGGCCGATCCTTGGTCCGGGGATTGTCCCGGTCGATATCCAGATCGGCATACCGGTTGAAGGCCATGGCAAAGGAGCGCACGGCAACCATGGCGATGGTCAGCACGATCATGTTGTACAACCCGGGCCAGCCTCCGGCAGCCAGGAATGCGCCGATATAGGCAAAAGGCAGGGCAAACACCGAGTGTTCGATCTTGATCATCCGACACACGGCAATGAAATCTTTCTTAAAAGCCATATCTGTCTCCATTTTTCGTCTCAACCCACGCCACAGGGCATGAATCGGTACAAGCGTAACACCGCATCGTCATTGAGGAAGGCTACAGGGTGTCATCCACCCCGACTTCCGTAAAATGCATTGAGAAAAGGACCATCGCAACACCGCGGGAGACTCCCCCGCGCACGCTCGGCATCAGTATCGATTGACCATCAACGCCCCGGCGATCAGCAGTCCGACGCCGACCAGCCGCTGCCAACTGATGGCGTGAATATCGAACCCGACCAATCCGTAATGATCCAGCAGCAGCGCGGCCGTGAACTGACCGGCCAACAAAAGCGCCATGGTTGCGGTCGCCCCGAGATTGGCGGCCAGCACGATGGTCATGGATACGAAAAACGCACCAAGAAATCCCCCGAGCCATGCCCACCAGGGAGCCGATGCAGCCATGGCAGCCGTGGGCAGCGGACGCGACGCAAAGCAGTAAAAAGCCAGTGCTGCCGTCCCCACGGCAAAGGAAATCAGCGCCGCCCAGATGGGATCATCCAGAGCGTGCCTGAGTCGCAGGTTCAACCCCGCCTGAAGCGGCATGGTGGCTCCCGCGAGGAGTCCGAGCAATATGAACAACCATTTCATGGGGGCAACGATATCCGGCTTTACACGGTTCGTCCACGGATAATAGTTTCGATACATTACGAAATTGTCGTTTTTTCGTAACCGGAGCGCCATTCACGGCCCCGTGTTTCCCGATAGATCGGTGACAGTCAAAAAACAGCAAACTTCAATCAAAGGGAAAGAAGGAATCACAATGACTGAAACGCAACGTCGGGAAATCAAGAATCACCTGATGCAGGGTATCGATTGTTTGAGTTCCCAAGCCACCGGCCAAAGCCTTGTTGTTGAAAACTGCCCCGATGAAACCGACTTCGCCTCCCAGTTGGCCCAGCAGGGCGTGAACGTCGCCATGCAGCGCCGCCGTATGGCCCGCATGGGGGAATACGAAAACGCCCTCAAACGGCTGAGTCAAACCGACTACGGCATCTGCGAAGAGTGCGGCGAAGAGATCGGCATCGCCCGACTCAAGGCCAACCCATCGGCCCGCCTGTGCGTGACCTGCCAGTCCGCAGTGGAAGATGGTGTATCCCACTAACCGTCCACTTCCCCAACCACCCACAGCGGAGTTACCCATGGTTGAATCGCGCTTCAAGGTGGACATGCACGTCCACTCCAAGTTCTCCACCCGCCCGTCCCAGTGGCTGCTGCAGAAGATCGGTTGCCCGGAGAGTTTCACCGAACCGGCCAGCCTCTACGCAATTGCCCGTTCGCACGGCATGGACATGGTGACTATCACCGACCACAATACCATTGACGGAGCGCTGGAGATCGCCCATCTGCCCGGTACGTTCATCAGCGAGGAGATCACCACCTACTTCCCCGAGGACAAGTGCAAACTCCACGTGCTGGCCTATGACATAACCGAAGCGCAACATCAGGACATCCAGCGCCACAGGGAAAACATCTTCGACCTGATTCCCTATCTGCGGGAACAGGGCATCGTCCATGCCCTGGCCCACCCGCTCTTCGCCGTCAACGACCGACTCACACCGGCCCACTTCGAACGATCACTGCTCCTCTTCGACGTTTTCGAGGAAAACGGCACCCGCGACGCACGACAGAATCAGGTGCTGCGGGATATCCTCACCCGGCTCACTCCGCTGGACATGGACCGCCTCGCCAACACCTACAACATGGAACCGTACGGAGATCAGCCGTGGAACAAGGGCATTATCGGCGGCTCCGACGACCACAGCTCACTGAACATCGCCCGGATGCACACCACCTTCATGGGGACTTCCGAGCTGCGCAATGTGCTGGACGGAGTGCTCAGCCATACGGCCACGCCCAGCGGCACGGCAGCCACCCCCCGGACCATGGCGCACAACCTCTACGGGATCGCGTATCAATTCTACCGCTCGCGGATAGGCAGTCTGGATCACGCATCCAGCGAGCACATCTGCCTGCGCTTTGCCAAAGGCGCATTGGAACCGAGCGCATCGGAACCGGACAATACCCACTCCTTTGTCGACCGGTTTCTCAAGCTCCTGGGGCGGGGCAAGTCCACCCTGCACCGCGAGTACGGCACTGCTGATTCGGTTCAGCACATGCTGCTCAAGGAAGCGGGCAAGATCATTGCCAATGATGCCGAGCTGATGCAGATAGTGAAAGGCAAGGAGACCAACACCCTCAAGCTGGAACGCGAGTGGTCCCGATTTGTGTCGCTGGCCGCCAACCGGGTCCTGTCCCAGTTCGCGGACCGCACGCTCCACTCGGCCCTCGGCGCCAACCTGTTCGACGTGTTCCACTCCATCGGTTCCGCCGGATCGCTGTACGCGCTGCTCGCTCCCTATTTCGTCGGATACGACCTGTTCTCCAGCGAACGGAAATTCTCCATGAAGTGTCATGACCGGTTCCGCCAAAAGGCCGAAACCCGGAGTTCGCGCAACCTTAAGATCGCCCACTTCACCGATACCTTTGACGAAATCAACGGCGTGGCCCGCACCATCCGACAATAGCTCAGGATGGTGGCCCGACACGGCAAGGACATGACCGTTATCACCTGCGGCGGCATGGCAGACATCCCCGGCGCAGTCAGCTTTGCTCCGGTGGGTCGGTTCACCATCCCCGAATACCCGGAGATAACCCTGTCCTACCCGCCGTTTCTGGACATGCTCACCCACTGTTTCGAGCAGGAGTATGACTGCATCCTGGCGGCCACGCCCGGTCCCGTCGGTCTGGCAGCCCTGGCCATATCCAGGATTCTCAAGCTCCCTTTCCACGGCACCTACCACACGGCATTCCCCGAATATGTGGGGGCTTTTACCGAAGATGCCACGCTGGAAGACGGCTGCTGGCGGTATATGAGCTGGTTCTATGACCAGATGCAGGTCATTTACGCCCCCAGCGAAGCGACCAAATTCGAACTGGCCGACCGGGGGATCGATCCGGAAAAGATCGTCACATACCCACGAGGTGTAGACACGGAACGCTTCCACCCGGAAAAACGGAACGGGTTCTACCAACAGTACGCGATCCAGAACCGTACCAAACTGCTGTATGTGGGCCGCGTATCCCGTGAAAAAGGATTGGATACCCTGACCGACGCATTCATCAAGGCGACGAAAATTCGCGATTCACTGCAACTCGTCATTGTAGGGGAAGGCCCGTACCTCAAGGAGATGCAGCAGCGGCTCAAGGGGCTGCCCGTGACCTTTACCGGGGCGCTCAAAGGGGAATCCCTGGCCCAAGCCTATGCCAGTGCCGATCTGTTCGTCTTTCCTTCGGCCACGGATACCTTCGGTAATGTCGTACTGGAGGCGCAGGCCTCGGGGCTGCCGGTCATCGTCACCGACAAGGGCGGCCCGTGTGAAAACATCATTCCCAACGAAACCGGATTGATCTTCCCCGCCGACGACACCGACGCCCTGCTCAGGGCCATTGTCCATATGATCGATACCCCCGAGCGCATCGAATACATGGGAAAACGGGCCAGATCACATGTGAAGACCCGGACCTTTGACGCCACATTCCTGAAAACATGGGAGATATTCGGCAGCAACGTGGCTGCCTGATCCAAGCTCAAACCACTTCGTCAGGTAGCAACACCTTTCCCATAGGCACACGAAACAAGCTGGGTCCCATCTCGACTATTTCATCCGAACGCTCCCTATAAATGAGCGCATGATTATTGACAGAATGGATTGAAATACGCCACGAATGCGCCTACCGTATTCGCAGGTCGGTGTTTCCTTTCATTTTTTGGAGTATTTCTCATCATGCGTAAAAAAGCCGTCATATTCCTCGGGGTCCTTGCTCTTTACCTACTGTTGGCCCCTCTATGCTTCGGTGCTACGTACAATCTTGATGACTTCAGCCAGGAGTGGTCATGGTCCCGGCTGCACACCGACCAGTTGCAGACAGCCATCGACACCTGCTCCAGCAATGGCGGCGGTACGGTCGTCGTCCCTTCCGGCTTCTGGATAACCGGCACGGTTTTCTTCAAGGATAATGTCACGCTGGAACTGGAGAAAGGCGCACGAATCATCGCCGCCCCCATTCCATCGCTGTTCCCCCGCATCCAAACCCGGGCCGAAGCCGGTTCCAACAAGATCAGCAATCACGCCCTGCTCTACGCAGAAGGCGTCAAGAACATCGCCATTCGCGGCAAAGGCACCATTTACAATTTCGGGCTGATCGATCCGATACTGTATGAGCGCCATGAGCGCCCACATATCATCAAGTTCGTTGACTGCACCAATGTCGAGGTCAGCGGTGTCGCACTGGAAGGCACGGCCAACTGGACCCAGCTGTATCTGCTGTGCGACAATATCCGTATCAGCGACATCACGGTCTATGCCGTGTTCGGCAGCGCATCGGACGGACTGGATATCGACTCGTGCAGCAATGTCCTGGTCGAGAACAGCACCATTGACTCCTACAACGATTCCATCGCCATCAAATCCACGACATCCACGCCCAGCGAGAATATCCTCGTGCGCAACTGCACCCTGCGCAGCGGCAAGCGCGGCATCAAGGTCGGCACGGAATCCATCGGCGGCTTTCGCAATATCGAGTTCAGGGACTGCATTGTTGAGCGCGGCAGGCGAACCATCTACAACCCCATGCCCAAGGAGATGCGGGCCGGTATTTTCATGACCACCGTGGACGGTGGCGACGCGACCGGCATCACGCTGGACTCCATTCAGGTGGATGGTGCGCAGACGCCCCTCTTCATTGTGGCCTCACGCCGTCTTATCCACGTGGAGGTCGGCACCATGAAGCAGATCACCTTGCGCAACCTGACCACGACCACCCAGGCTCCCATGCCGTCGATCATCGCCTCGGACCCGCCGGGCAAAATTCGCGAGTTGACCATCGATCACGTTTTTGCCGAACAGCCCGAGCATTCCATTCTCTTCGCGACAGAAGAAACAATCCTCGCCTCCCAGCCCGGCAAGCCGTCCTACAAGATGTTCGGTAAGACCTTTGAACCGGCGCAACTCTTCATATCGGGAGTCAGCGAATCGCAGGTTTCTGTAGCCCCGTAAGCATCTCGGCAGCGACATTTTAGATTTCCCCCAATAAAAAAGGGATGCGCCACAAGTGGTGACGCATCCCTTTGTATTCGTGGAATCCTGTTTCTAAAACTAGAACTGGACCTTTCTGGCGGCCTCAAGGGTCTTCTCGAAGTCTTCGTCCGTATGGGCGAAGCAGGTGAAGGAGCACTCGAATCCGGCCGGAGCGAGGTAGATGCCGTTAGCCAGCATCTGCTGCCAGTAGGTGGCGTACGCATCGGCGTTGCACTGCCCGGACTCAACCATGTTGGTCACGGGCTTGTCGGAGAAGTACATGGTGAACGCGGAGCCGGCCTGCGCCAGATACACGGACTGTCCCTTTTCCTTCATGATGGAGACCAGCTCGTTTGAAAGGGCGATGGTCTTCTTCTCAAGGGCCTCGTAATCGCATTCCTGCAATCGCTTGAGGGTGGCAAGACCGGCTGCCATGGCAACAGGGTTGCCGGACAGTGTGCCTGCCTGGAACACGCCGCCCACCGGGGCCATGTGCTCCATGATTTCGCGCTTGCCGCCGTAGCAGCCCACCGGGAAACCACCACCGATGATCTTGCCGAGGGTGGTCAAGTCCGGGGTGATGCCATACCGCTCCTGCGCGCCGCCACGGGCGAGCCGGAAGCCGGTGATGACTTCATCAAATATCAAGAGTGCGCCGTACTGGTCGCACAGGTCACGCAGCCCCTGCAGGAAACCGTCTGTCGGCAGGACCAGCCCCATGTTTCCGGCGGCCGGTTCAAGGATGACACAGGCGATCTCGTCGCCGGATTCCTTGAACAACTCCTTGACCGCATCAAGATCGTTGTACTGGGCAAGCAGGGTGTGGCTGGTCACTTCCTCGGGCACGCCGGGAGTACCGGGAACAACCGCGGCAGCGGAACCGGCAGCAGCCAGAAACGCATCAGCATGACCGTGATAGTTGCCGATGAACTTCACGAACTTGTTGCGACCGGTGTAACCACGGGCCAGACGAAGGGCGGACATGGTCGCCTCGGTGCCGGAAGAGACCATGCGCATCATCTCCATGGAGGGGATGAGCTTGTTGATTTCTTCGGCCAGGGCGATCTCGCCGTAGCAGGGAGCGCCGTAACTAGAGCCATGGTCAATGGCCTTGTGCGCGGCTTCGGAGACGGCCGGGTCCTGATGGCCCAAAATCTGGGGGCCCCAGGAAAAAACGTAATCGATGTATTGTCGGCCCTCGACATCCCAGAGATACGCGCCCTTGGCGTTTTCAATGAAGACAGGCTCGGAATTGACGTACTTGCAAGCGCGCAGGGGAGAGTTGACGCCTCCGGGCATCAGGGTCTGCGCTTTGGCGAATAATGATTTGGAATCCATGTTGGTTCGGCTCCTATTTGAAGTAGACCATGGAGGTTTTCTTCAGTTCTTTGAGAGACCGGAGAATGCAATTGTCATCGATGCCGATGGCCTTCTCCAACTCGGCCACCACTTCCTCGGCGTGTCCGGGGTACTCGCCGTGAATCATGGTGTAGAAGTTGTAGGTCCACTCCGGATAGGTGCGACGGATGTAGCAATGGGAGATTTCCGGACGGGCCGTAAACAGCTCGCCGACCTCCTCGCTCCGCTCCTTGGGCACTCTCCAGGCGACCATGGCATTATGGCCGTACCCTGCCTTCTGATGGCGCAGGGTGGCTCCGAAGCGACGGATTACTTTACGCTCCTTGAGGTCAGCCAGCAGATCGATGACGGTCTGCTCATCAACACCGACCGCTTCCGCGATGGTCTTGAACGGCTGCTCCGTATCCGGCAGGTCAGTGCCCGCCAGGGCCAATATCTTCTCTTCGGTCTCGGTAAATTGAATAGCCATGGCGTGGTCTATACCGCCCCCTGCGACGGGATGCAACAGCAGGAAGGAAAAAGCTCTGCATCAGCCTGAAAATAATTCCATGTGACAAAACCGGTTTCACCCTTGCCACCCTTTTGCCCCCTGCGTATGTTGTGCCTCCTTTTGACGCAAACAGGGAGCATACCCATGAAGACAGCAGTACTCGGCGCCGGAGCCTGGGGCACCGCCCTTGCCCACATGCTGGCCGACAACGGGGTCGAAACCGTCCTCTGGTCACGAAACCAGTCCGTGGTCGACGACATACGAGAAAACAGGCTGAACAGCCGCTATCTGCCCGGAGTCAATCTCTCTGACCGACTCAAAGCGGAAACCGACATTGAAACCGCGCTGGATGGCGCCCAGTGCCATCTGCTTGTCATTCCCAGCCAGCATATCCGATCGGCACTGGAGGAATTCCGTGATCTGCTCCCGGATAATCCGATCATTGTCTGTGCTTCCAAAGGTATTGAGCTCGGGACACTCAAACCCCTGAGCAAAGTGGTGAGCGAAGCCCTTGAGGGCAAGCGCCCCCGGTACGCCATGCTCTCCGGCCCGTCATTTGCTGCCGAGGTCAGCCGCAAGCTGCCCACTTCAGTATCGCTGGGCTGCGAAGACCATGAGCTGGGACGCGAGCTGCAATCCGCCCTCTCGACACAGTTTTTCCGGGTCTACTTCACCCCCGATTTCCGGGGCGTGGAGCTGGGCGGAGCCGTCAAGAACGTCATGGCCATTGCCGCAGGTATCGCCGATGGTCTCGAATTCGGCCACGACGCTCGCGCCGCCATCATCACTCGCGGCTTGGCGGAGATGAGTCGACTGGGCCTTGCCATGGGCGGTCAGCAGCGGACATTCATGGGTCTTTCGGGCATAGGCGATCTCGTCCTGACCTGCACCGGCGACCTGTCCCGCAACCGACAGGTCGGTCTCAAGCTCGGGCAGGGACGCTCCCTCGACGACATCATCGGCGAGATGAACGCCGTGGCCGAAGGAGTCAAAACAACCCAGTCGCTGTATGATCTTTCACAAAGACTCGATGTCGTGTTGCCCATAACCGAACAGGTGTATAAGATACTATATAAAGGCAAAGACCCGGCTCGTGCGGTGGAAGACCTCATGAACAGGGAACTGAAAGACGAATAACCACGGAGAATGCCATGCGCAGACTACTATTACCCCTCATGCTCATATGTGCCGCCGGATTGCTGACAGCCTGCGCCAGCCCATGGGTTCACCCTGATTACCCCAAACGCAAACAGGCCGAATTCCATCTGGACAAGGACGCCACAGATTGCAACATCGTAGCAAGCGAAGAGTTCCCGCTCAGCAAGAACAAGCAATTGCCCGTCTTTGAAAAGTGCATGCAGGACAAGGGCTGGACCAAGCGCGAACGAGGCGACGGCATGTCCTTCGGCGACTAACCCAATCATTTCCAAAGCGAAGAGAGAGACCATGGACAACAGGCCCGTACTCGTACTCGGCTCCACCGGCTATGTCGGCGGCAGACTGGTGCCGCTTCTCCTTGAACGCGGCCACAAAGTGCGTGCTGCCGGTCGCAGTGTGGAAAAAATCCTTGCCCGTCCATGGGGAACCAACCCCAACGTGGAAGCCGTGCAGGCAGACATGCACGACCTCGGCTCCCTGCAGGCTGCCGCACAGGGGTGCCGAGCCGCTTTCTATCTGGTCCACTCCATGGGTCGCCCCAACCGCGACTTCGCCGAAATGGAACGTGATGCCGCGTACAACATGATCCAGGCATCCGACTACGCCGGCCTGGAACGCATCATCTACCTCGGCGGTCTGGGCGAAGACTACGACGACCTACCGCTCTCCAAACATCTCCGCTCCCGGGCCGAAGTAGGGCGCATCCTCACTCTGGGCAATGCCAAGGTGACCACCCTTCGCGCGGCCCAGATCATCGGGTCCGGCTCTTCATCCTTTGAAATGATCCGGTATCTGGCCGACCGTCTGCCCGTCATGATCACCCCCAAGTGGGTACGCACCAAAACCCAGCCCATCGCCATTCGCAATGTGCTGGGCTACCTGGCCGGATGCCTTGAAAACGACAAAACCGCGGATATGACGCTTGATATCGGCGGACCGGATGTCATGACCTACACCGAGCTGTTCGACCTGTACACAGAGGTTGCCGGGCTGCCTCGACGACGGGTTTTGGCCCTTCCCATTCTCTCACCCAAGCTGTCGTCGTTCTGGGTTTCCATGATTACGCCTGTGCCGATGACACTGGTTCGATCACTTATCGACGGCCTGCGCAATGAGGTTATCTGCCGCAACGACACCATTCGCGAACTGGTACCGCAGGAGCTACTCTCCTGCCGCGAAGCGATTCGACGCGCCCTGGAGAAGACCGACCAGCAGATGGTCGAGACATGTCTCTTTGACGTAGGGAGTGCCTGCATGCCTGAATGGGCCGGGTCCACCGACCCCGCCTATGCCGGTGGCAGCCGGTTCGAGATGGGCTACACCGCACGACTGCAAGGCGATCCCCAAAAGGTGTGGGACACGGTGCAGCGCATCGGCGGCCAGCAGGGATGGTATTACGGCGATCCTTTGTGGCGACTGCGCGGGCTGATCGACCGTATACTGGCCGGACCGGGAATGTCTCGCGGCAGACCCCACGGCGAAACGCCTCGTGTGGGCGATGCCCTGGATTTCTGGCGGATCATTGCCAGTGACGAAGGAGAACGTCTTCTGCTCAAGGCCGAAATGCGCCTTCCCGGCGAAGCACTGCTGGAATTCAAGCTGCGCACCCAGTGGGAAAACGCCGTGGATATCACCATGACGGCCAAGTTCCTGCCCAAGGGGCTTTTTGGACTGACCTACTGGTACGCCATGTACCCCTTCCACGTGATCCTGTTCTCCAACATGATCGAGAACATATCAAAGCAGGCCGGGACCCATCTTTATGAACCGCCTCGGCGGGTGAAGAACAAGTCATGACCCGCGCTCTTCGTTCCGGTCGAACAACCGGCTCCTGCGCCACGGCTGCGGCCATGGCCGGAGTGATTTGCATGGTCGGCGGCGAGCGTCCGACAGAAGTGGCAGTCCCACTGCCTCCGGGCGGCACTCTGTCCGTTCCCATCGAACGATATGAACCGGAAGGCGACAGTGTACGTGTCACCGTCATCAAGGATGGCGGCGATGATCCGGACGTGACCCACGGCCATGATATTCAGGCGGTGGTGAGTCTTCATCCATCATCTACCCCATCGCTGGACATAGCTCTTGATGGCGGCATCGGCGTCGGGCGGGTCACTCTCCCGGGGCTGCCGGTTCCGGTGGGCGAGGCAGCCATCAACCCTGAACCACGCAGGCAGATAGCGCATGGCGTCCGACAGGCCGCCGCCGAGTTTACCGGAACCATATCGGTTCGGATTGAAGTACCGGCAGGCGAGGCCATCGCCCGCAAGACCATGAACCCGCGGCTGGGCATTATAGGCGGCATCTCCATCCTCGGCACACAGGGCATCGTCAAGCCGTACTCCCACGACTCGTGGAAGGCGACCATTGCCGAAGGATTGGACGTCCTGCGCGCTCAGTCCATTGATACCGCAATTTTCACCACGGGCAGGCGTTCGGAACGACTCTATCTGGAAACGTACCCCGACACGCCGGAGCTGGCGCTCGTTCAGGCCGCTGATTTCTTCAAGTTCTCCATGAAAGCTGCAGCAGAGCGGGACATATCCAACGTTTGCTGGTCCCTGTTTTTCGGCAAACTGGTCAAGCAGGCACAGGGCCTTGAGTATACCCATGCCAAGACGCACCCGGTGGACTTTTCCAAACTGGCTGGATGGTGCAAAGAGGCTGGCTGCTCAACGGACTTCCTCCCGGCAATCCGCACGGCCAATACGGCCAGGCAGGTGCTCGAACTGCTCCAATCTGATCCGGCACGCCCCGCCCTGATTCAGCTACTTATCGATAAGGCGACGATGCATGCGCGCACATTCTCAAACGGGCTTTGCAACGTCCGATACGCTGTGTTCGATTTTGACGGGACCCGCCTCGGGTAGATAGTGGACTTCGCTGACTGAAGGGCGCAACACCCCAAAAAAAATACTGATTATTCGACGATCACTTTGTTCCTGCCGGTTTCCTTTGCCCTGTACAGCGCCATATCGGCCCGCTTGACCATTGCATCCCCGGACTCGCCCGAGGCATGGACTGTCGCGCCGAAACTGGACGTCACCTGACGGGGGACCCCGGTAAACTGGAAACCTGCCACGGCACACCGCAGTCGCTCGGCCACCTGTCGCGCCCGCCCCTTGTCCGACCCCGGTGACAGCACCATGAACTCCTCGCCGCCCCAGCGGGCAAGGATGTCGTTCTCCCGAATGTTGTCGCGGACGAGCTGTGCTATCTCGCGCAACACGGCATCGCCCACATCGTGTCCATAGGTGTCGTTGATGGATTTGAAGTGATCAATATCGAACATGACCAGAGCGAACGGCTCGCCCATGGCGGCGCTCTGGCCCAGAATACGCAGGAAGCTCCGGCGGTTCAGCGCCTTTGTCAGCGGGTCGGTTGAGGCTTCATCCTCAAGGTGAGCGAGTTCATCCTCAAGCACGGAAACATCCTGAAAGGTGAACAGTCGCAAATCCGAGCCGGGAAACTGGTTGAAGGTCACGCTGAACACATTGGGTTTGCCGTCAGGGTGCCGGGGGTTCTCGATGTGCAGGACATGGTCGCGGTCCAGCGGATCATTCACTATGGCATGAATCCACTTTGCAGGATCACCGTCATACGGTTCATCCCCCACTTGAACGATGAAATCCTCCAGCCCCATATCGACCTCGCTCATGGTGGCGTGATTGTCGTAGCCGAGGAACGAGGCCAGTCGTCGGTTGATGTAGGTGATGCGCATGCCGTCCATGAGCACCGCAGGGGTGGGGAAAAAATCCAGCAGTCGATGCAGGGAGTAGTCAGCTTCAGCCATGCGCCGGGCCGCAGCAATATCCTTCACGCAACGCATGACCGCTCGACGCAGCTTTCGCCCGTCGGCAGGCAGTTGTACGAAGCCGTCCACCCCGACCTCCACCGCCTGCATCAGCAGACGCGGGCTGTAGGGAGAATACGCCACAACCACCTTGATATCCGGCAGAAAACGGCGGGCCTCGTCAATGAGCTGAATGCCATTGATGCCGTCGAGAACCATATCCGTCACCAGGATATCCGGTTCGGCATGCTGCATGACGGTCAGCGCCTCACTTCCATCCCTGGCTGCGAGCACCTTGAGCTTTCCCTTGTCCAGCAGGGAGACCATGGCCTGACGCTCATAGTCCTCCTGCTGCACAATCAGGATGGTTAACCGTTTTCCGCTGTTGATCACGACAGCATTACACTCCCATGATGTTGTACCCGGAATCCACGAACATGACCTCGCCGGTGGTTCCGGTGGAAAGGTCGGATGCAAGGAACAGGGCTGCCTTGCCCACATCGTCGATGGTGATATTGCGATGCAGGGGCGCTTTTTCCTCAATGCGATCGAGGATGGTGGAAAAACCGGAGATGCCCTTGGCGGCCATGGTCTTGACCGGACCGGCGGAGATGGCGTTGATACGAACCTGTCGCTCGCCAAGATCAACGGCAAGATACCGGACACACGCTTCCAGCGCGGCCTTTGCAACACCCATGGCGTTGTAGTTGGCAACAACCTTTCCTGCGCCATAGTAGGAAAGCGTCAGCACGGAACCGCCGCAATTCAGATGCGTTTCGTACGCGCGAGAAAGGGCCACCAGCGAGTAGGATGAAACATCAAGGGCCACCCCGTATCCTTCACGACTGGTGTCGATGAACCGCCCCTTGAGGTCTTCGCGGTTGGCGTAGGCGATGGAGTGGACGATGATATCGACATCCCCCCACTTTTCGCTGACCAGATCGGCCCCGGCCTCGATTTCCTCGTCGCTGGTCACGTCGCATTTGAACATGAACTCGCCGCCGAGTTCCTCACAAATGGGATCGAGTCGACGTTTGATGGGATCAACCGCATAGCTGAATGCCAGCCGAGCGCCGTGTTCCTTGAATTGCCGCGCAATGCCGTACGCGATGCTGCGGTCATTGACCACACCGAATATAAGCGCCTTCTTTCCTTCGAGAAGCATAATTTCCTCCTTGTGTATGCGGCCATCATAAAAGCATCATTCACCCCAGGCAAATGATAATGCGCTTTATCTGTCCCCCTCCACCGTGATACAAGGGGACAATCAGAGCAAGATGGAGGACAAAACCATGGCATCGGACGTGTATTTCTGGAATTTACGGGCATCGCTCAAGGCTCCCTTTCACAAACGGATGCGCAGCCTGCTCAAGGCGACCGGCGCACACAAACACATCGAAAGCGGTGATCTGGCGGCGGTCAAAATCCACTTCGGCGAGCAGGGGGTTACTGGATTTCTTCGCCCGCTCTGGGTCAAGGCCATCACCGACTTTTACGCCGAAGCCGGAGCAAAGCCGTTCCTGACGGACGCCTCGACCCTCTATGTGGGGCAGCGCGGCGAAGCCGTTTCCCATCACATGTGCGCGGCACGGCACGGCTGGGACCCCATGGTCATGGAAGCCCCGGTCATCATTGCCGACGGGCTGAAAGGATCGGACGAAATCGCTGTCCCTGTGGGTGGCAGGCATATCGACGACGCCTTCATCGGCAGCGCCATTGCCGAGGCGGACCTGCTCATTTCCGTCAACCACTTCAAAGGGCATGAGCTGGCCGGATACGGTGGTGCGCTCAAGAATCTCGGCATGGGCTGCGCCAGCAAGAAGGGAAAGATGCAGCAGCACTTTTCCACCGGCCCTGTCGTCAAACCCGAAAACTGTCAGGGATGCGAGGCGTGCATCAGCGTCTGCAAGACCAAGGCGCTCTACATCGACGAGGAGACCGGCACCATCGCCCTCAATCCCGAACGGTGTGTGGGCTGCGGCGGTTGCTTTGTGGCCTGTCGATTCAAGGCCCTTGAGGTCAACTGGAAGATCGGCGTGCAGGAATTTTTGGAACGGATGATGGAGTACACCGTGGGCGTTCTCAGGACCAAGAGAAAGCCGTGTCTCCATGTCAATTTCGTCATGGACGTGGTTCCCGACTGTGACTGTGTCGGCTTCACCGATGCACCCATCTGCCCGGATATCGGGATTGTTGCCAGCCTCGACCCCGTGGCCGTGGATCAGGCATCCATGGACCTCGTTGACGACGCCCCGCCCCTCTATCCGAGCCAGTTGCCCTTTGGCGTCATGCCGGGACAGTCGAAATTTGCCGCCATTCACACCCATGTTCCTGAAAGTTTCGGGCTGGATTACGCCGAAGCGCTAGGGCTTGGCAGCCGCGACTACAACCTCATTTCGCTCTAGCAGACACTCCCTCCAGACAAATAAAAAAGGCGAGCACCAATGGCGCTCGCCTTTTTTCGTTTATACTTTCGGATTAGAACCGTTCAAAGTCGTCATCGTCCATGTCCATGGTGAATCCACGGTCAGGTGACGAGTTCTTCGTGCTTTTCGGCTTGGGGGCAGCCAACTTTTTCGGACTTGGGCGACGAACCGAGACCGTGCGTCGCGCCCCGGTTCCTGCGGCCATACCACCCAGATTAAAGAAGCTGATGACCTGCTGCAGACGAGCGCCTTCCTGAGACAGGGCCTCGGACGTGGAAGCGACTTCCTCGGACGACGAGGCGTTCTGCTGAATGACGCGGTCCAGTTGCTGAATGGCGGCGTTAATCTGATCCACGCCCGCGTTCTGCTCGTTGGATGCCGCTGCAATATCCTGAATGAGTGTCGCGGTCTTCTGGATATCCGGGACCAATTCCTCCAACATGCCGCCTGCCTTTTCGGCAACGCCGACGGTGGTGGAGGACAGTTCGCTGATTTCCGCAGCAGCGACCCCGGAACGCTCTGCCAGCTTGCGCACTTCGGCAGCGACAACGGCAAAACCCTTGCCATGCTCACCCGCTCTGGCCGCTTCGATTGCCGCGTTCAAGGCAAGGAGGTTGGTCTGGCGTGCGATCTCTTCAATGACCGAAATCTTTTCCGCAATCTCGGTCATGGCGGAGACTGCCTGGGCCACGGCTTTGCCCGACTCCTCGGCATTGAGTGCAGCCTTGGAAGCGATCTTTTCAGTCTCTACTGCGTTTTCCGCATTCCCTTGAATGTTGGAGGCCATCTCTTCCATAGACGAGGAGACCTCTTCCACGCTGGCGGCCTGTTCTGTGGCACCCTCGGCCAACGACTGAGAGGACGCGGCCAGTTCTTCGCCGCCGGAAGCCACGTTTTCGGTGGAAGCACTGACTTCACCAATGACCCGGCGCAACTGATCGCTCATGCTCTTCAAAGCGGCTGCAAGACGACCGACTTCGTCTTTCTGGTCGACCTTAATCGTCTTTGTCAGATCACCATGGGCAAGGCTTTCGGCCAGAGAAATACTCTCGATGACAGGCGCAATAGCCAGACGGGCAATGGTCCAGAGCACACCCACAAGGATGAGAATGGCAACGACTGCAACGGTCCCGGACACAATGGCAAAGGAGTTGCCCTGCGCTCGAACGGTTTCCATGGGAATGACGATGGCAAGGCTCCATGGCGTGGAGGTCCGACCGATGGAGACCGGCTCCACCGCATAAAACAGTTCACTGCCATCGAGTTCGCTGGTGAAGGTCATGCGCTGCTTGCCGGAGATGGCATCACGAACCTTGCGCCCGTTTTCCGCACCCAGATACTCACTGACCTGCTTCCCTTGAAACTGGTCGTCGGGGTGGGCCACAAGAACGCCTTCATGGGTCATCAAAAAAGCATACCCGACACCAAACGGCTTGATCTGCTTGATGGTTTCCTGAAGATCGTTGAGGTAGAAATCAACACCGACCACGCCGATATTGCTCCCGTTCTTTTTAACAGGCATCCCGGTGGAGGCAATCCAATATGTCGTGCCGTTCACATCCCACGGGTACGGCTCGGTGATCGTTTCACTGTTGCCTGCCATGGGAGTCTCGAACCACGCCTCGCCCTCAAGGTTGGCCTCCCCTACGTAACTGGCGGCTATGGAGTTGTCCTTGCGGTAATACCAGTTGCGGTATGCGCCTTTGTATGTGTCGAAATATTCTTCTTCGCGATCGTCGAACCGACCGCCGGGGAAGGTACACCATGCTCCGGCCAATTCGTCGTGACGCTCCAGCACCTCGATAAGCATGCTGTCCAGCAGTTCACGGTCAGGAATGGTCTCATAGTTGGCGGCCTTCTCGAAAACGGCTCCCATGGTCCGGGTGACGGTCATGGCCAGATCCATGGTGTTGGCCACTTCCTGGCTGAAGCCCTTGGCCATGTTCCTTGCCGTTGCCTCGGCCTGCTCAGTGGCCATATCCTGTGCTTTCACGGTCATCATGACCGTACTGGCACCCATCACGACTGCGATAATGATGGATGTCGGCAACAACAATTTGAGTCGAAGACTCCAGTCCTTGAAACGAACCATACGATTTCCCCCGATTGTAATCCTTAATAAGAGAGTGCACCGTACCTGCACCACTTTCACAAACCACCCTGCCCAAGTGACGAAAGTGCTACATTACTGTTACGACACCTTTTACAACTGACCTATTATAGAAATGACTCTATCAAGAACGCCTACTGCAAAAGTCGATAAACGTCTATCCCATAATCATCAGGATTAATTACATCTTTGATGTGAAGGCTCTGTCTGCTGGTCAGGTCGACTTCGCGTGCGGGGATTTGGCGGAACCGTCGGTCATAGACTATCTTGACCAATGGATTAAGGGGATCGTCAGGGGTGTGATTGATGACAACGCCTCGCTCGCCCGTTGAGAGCTGCACAAAGCTGCCGATGGGGTAGACGCCGAGACTTTTTATGAACTGCTCGACAATATTCGGATAAAAATCGGTGACGCGCCACTGGTACATCATGCCGAGCACCTTGCTGGGTGGCATGGGGTCCTTGTACACGCGCTTACTGGTCAAGGCGTCGTAGACATCAACCACGGCCAACAGCTTGGCAACTTCGCTGATGGATTCGCCCTTCAATCCACGAGGGTAGCCGCTTCCATCATGCTTTTCGTGATGCTCCAATGCCCCGCGCAGGACTTCCTCGGGAATGTCCCGTTGGTCTTTGAGCATCTGGAAACCGCGGATGGGGTGGGTGCGCATGATGTTCATCTCGCGCTCGTTCAGCTTGCCCGGCTTGTTGAGTATGCAGGAAGGGATGGCGGATTTGCCGACATCGTGAAACATTCCTGCCTTGCCTATCAATTCCAGTTGCTCGCGGGAGTAACCGAGTCGCTTGCCGAGAACAATGGAAAGGACGGAAACATTAATGCAGTGAGTGTATGTGTATTCGTCGAAAGCTTTGAGTTTGCTGATGGCGGCAGCAGCGGAATCGTTGCGAAAGACCAGATCGATCAGGTCGTTGACCAGCGGTGTGGCATCGTTGAAATCAAAGGACCGGCCTTCCTTGGCGTCGTCCATGAAGGATCGCGCATAGTCCACAGCCTCGGTGTAGAGTTTGTCTGCCGTGCGCAATTCCTCACGTATGGAGGTCGCCGAAAATTCCTGTTCCTCCACAGGCGTTGTGCCCCGAAGATGCGAAGGGTCTTTCATCATGGCCTGACGCGCCTCGTCGGCGGTCATGGTCTTGCCACTGCTCTTACTCATCTGGTCACCACGTATTTCACGTTGATCGTTAGAAAACCGTTACCATCGTCTGCACCGCCTGCAAGGGGCTATACGAGCCCGTTTCGGATCAACTGATCCATTAGTTCTTCCACATCGGATGCAATGAAATCGGGCGACAATGCCTTGAATTCATCCGCTCCTACACTGCCACTGGTTACCGCAGCCGATATGGCTCCGGCATTTTTTGCGGTCATCACGTCCATGGGATGGTCCCCAACCATCAACGAACTGGACGCCTGGACACCCAACACGTCCAAAGCCTGAAAGAGATGTTCCGGTGCCGGCTTGAGCCGCACGGCAATCTCGCGCGGGATAAACGCCTGCACCATGCTCTCGATCTCCGGGAAAACCGTACGGACGGCAGCGGAAATATTGCGGGTAATGATGCCGGAAGCCACACCGCGCCGGGAGAGTGTCTCCAACGCAGGCCTGGTGAAATCGAACAGCCTGCCATCCCGGGCAGCATCCAACTCCATGGCCGTAATGACAAGACGCCCCCGGGTACGAAACTCCATGGCCTCGTCCCTGTCCCGCAACATGGTCTGCTGCACGAGCTCTTCCAGCCACTCCAGGGCCGGTGTCTCGCCGGGAGTGGGACGCTCGTCGAGGAACACTTCACCCAAAGCGGCAATTTTGGTCTTCATCAAATCGAAATCGAGAGACACATCAGCCAGTGTCCCATCTAAATCGAATATGATCGCTTCAAGCTTGTTCAAGCTTCCTCCATTGGCACTTCCATCAACAGTATCAACCGGTTTCAGGGTCGAGTGCTCTATATACCCCAAGCATCGCCCTCCTTCAATCAAACAAACCGGAATCCGCCAGTTAATTTGAAAGGCTAGGCTCCGCTGGCAAGTCCCCGCAGGATTTCCAGATTGCGGATGTCGTCCTGCAAGTCCGTATCCTTGGGTGTTTCCAACGTCTTGGGCACATCGGTGAACCGTTCATCGCGCATAAGCAGACGGAATCCGTCCAGACCGATCCCACCTTTGCCTATGTGCTCGTGCCGGTCCTTGCGTGCTCCAAGGTCGTGCTTGGTGTCATTGAGATGGAAAAATTTGAGTCGGTCCAGACCAATGGCCGCATCAAACGCATCAAACGTGGCGGCATAGGCTTCGGGAGTTCGTATGTCGTACCCGGCAGAAAATGTATGGCAGGTGTCGTAACAGACGCCGAGGCGATGGGGGTGTTTCGAGAGTGAAATCATGGCTCCCAGTTCCTCGAAGGTCGCTCCCAGGTTCGTACCCTGGCCCGCGGTGGTCTCCAGCAGGACCATTCCGCTTTCCGTGCCCGAATCCTCAATGGCGCAGTCCAGGTTCGCTACGTACCGTTCAATTCCGGCATCCACTCCTTCGCCGAGGTGAGAGCCGGGATGGGTGACAAGGTATGGCACCTTGAGCATTTCGATGCGTCGCAGCTCTTCGGCAAAACCGATACGCGACTTGGTCACCTGTTCTTCCTTGGGCGAAGCGAGATTGATCAGATAGGAATCGTGAGCGGCTACGGGATACTCGCCCCACTCCTCCCAGGCCATGCCAAAAAGATCGATATCGACCTTTGTCAGGGGCGGAATCTTCCACTGGCGCTGGTTGCGAGTAAAAATCTGCAGGGCGGTTCCGTCCACCGTGCGGATATGATCGAAGGCCATGTGCAGACCTCCGGCAATGGACATGTGGGCACCGATGAACATGGGCAGCTCCTCTCATAATCAAACAGCCCGCGAAAAATCGCAGGCTGTTCGGTTACGCCAACAGTATTTCAAGAGCATGACGGCTATCGTGCCCTTTATTTCGTTCAGCGTGTCGGCTTATCCGGTCAGGCTACTAGGAGACCCAGCCGTTGAGGGCTTCAACGATCTTCTGAGCCTGCGCCTGGCTCGAAATATTGAACTTGGACTTGGGACGGTAGGTTCCATCCACTTTCTGGTAACGGCGAATGGTGTACTTTTCCGGGCCGTATTCACCCTTGGCGCGGTTGAGTTCCTGATAGCGGAAAATAATGGTGGTCCAGGCACCCTTGGACAGGATGACCTTGTCCAGCTCTTTGACGATGAGCTGGTTGTCCTCGGAATAATTGATGGTGATTTCATCCACATTGGTGGCCATATATTGCTCCTTGTATATATGTAACCGCCATTTTCAGCGGCAAGGAGACTCCCTTTACATATGTAATGGCAAAGGGCAAGCCAGTTATGTAGCCCCTATACACGGTGTATCCCGTCCGGCAATCACCTGAAACCAGAGCAATACCAGTTTCTCAAACCCGCGCAATAAATTCTCTATTTCATTCAGATAATTAGCATTATCATTCCACAAAGGTGAATGATAGCCAGTGCCTTTTACTTTCATACGCATTGTTCAATGCCGATTGAACAGAATCCAACAATATTTATTTATACTCGCCAATGAACACAAAAGGACGCCCCCGACAGACTGGCTGCCGGGGGCGTTTCATGCAACAGAACGAGTGAGAGTGTGACAGTCTCTTCGTTAGTCGTTAAGTGCTTCGTAAACCTTGCCGACGAGGTCTTCGCCGGGGGTCAAAGTCTTGTCGCCCGGATTCCACTTGGCGGGGCAGGCTTCCTCAGGGTGATCCTTGAGGTAGTGATTGGCCTTCATCTTGCGGACCAGTTCATCGGCATTGCGGCCCACATTGAAGAAGTTGACTTCGGAGGAGGCCAGAACACCCTCGGGGCTGATGATGAAGGTACCGCGCAGGGCCAGACCGCTGTCGTAATCCCATACATCAAAGAAGCGGGACACTTCACCTGTGGGATCGGCCGCCATCTTGAACTTCACATCGGCCAGCAGACGTTCGTCGTTCTTCCAGGCCAGATGGGTGAACTTGGTATCCGTGGATACGGAGATAACCTCGGCACCCAGATCGACCAGCTCCTTGTGCTTGGCAGCGAGATCGGCCAGCTCGGTGGGGCAGACAAAGGTGAAGTCCGCAGGATAGAAGAAGAGGATGGTCCACTTGCCTTCCTTGCGCAGGGTTCCAAGGTCCACTACGCCGAAACCGCCTTCGGTCGGGTCATATACTTCAAGGCTGAACTCAGGGACCTTCTGTCCTACTTTGGCAAATTCAGGCAACAGTTCCTCGTGATTGTGTTCGCAGCTCATTATGTACTCCTTGTGTTGAGTCAGTTGTTATCTTTTTTATTTAGGAATGATTCCCGTTCTCAAGTGATTTAATCATGTCTCGTATTCCCGTCAAGAGGAAAATGCATTTTCGCGTCTAGGAATGCGAAGACGACTCGTGTATACGATGAGACTTGCCATTCGGGGTTGTGATTCTTACCCTGATGGGATCAACTCGACCACATAACAAAGCGAGATATACATGAGTCACGGTTTTACCAAGATCAAGGAAGAGGAAATCAAGGAACTGGCGTCTGTCGCCCATGTTTACCGACACGACAAAACCGGCGCCCGCGTTCTGTCCGTTGTCAACGATGATGAGAACAAGGTGTTCGGTATCTCCTTCCGCACCCCGCCTGAAGACTCTACAGGCGTGGCCCATATTCTGGAACACTCGGTCCTTTGCGGATCGGACAAATACCCCGTGAAGGAGCCGTTCGTGGAGCTGCTCAAGGGATCGCTCCAGACATTCCTCAATGCACTGACCTTCCCGGACAAGACCTGCTATCCCGTTGCCAGCGCCAACACGCAGGATTTCTACAATCTCATCGATGTCTATCTCGATGCCGTGTTCCATCCGCGCCTGACACCGGACACACTCAAGCAGGAGGGATGGCATTACGAGCTGGAAGGCAAGGACAAGCCCATCACCTACAAGGGGGTTGTCTACAATGAAATGAAGGGCGCATATTCTTCCCCCGACTCGCTGCTCTACGAGCACACCCAGCAGTCGCTCTTCCCGGATACCACCTACGGCATCGACTCCGGTGGTGATCCGTCCGTCATCCCGGACCTGACTTTTGACCAGTTCATGGCCTTCCATCGCGACCACTATCATCCGTCCAATGCCTACGCGTATTTCTACGGTGACGACGACCCGGAAAAGCGTCTGGAAATTCTCGACAAGGTCTTTTCCGAATACGAGAAGATCGACGTGGCCAAGAGCCAGGTACCGCTCCAGGAGCGATTCACCGAAGCACGTCAGGTGCGCAAGGGCTACCCGGCCTCCGAGCGACTGGCCAAAGGCATGTTCACGGTCAACTGGCTGCTGGCTGAAACCAGCGACGCCAACCTGAACCTCGCCCTGCACGTTCTGGAGCACATCCTCATCGGGCTGCCTTCCTCGCCGCTGAAAAAGGCGCTCACCGACTCCGGTCTGGGTGATGATCTGGCCGGTGTGGGCCTGGAAGCCGACATGCGCCAGATGTTCTTTTCGGTGGGGCTCAAGGGCATACACCCCTCCAACGCCATCAAAGCCGAATCTGTCATTTTCCACACCATCAAGGAGTTGGTGGACAACGGTATCGACGCCGAAGACATCGAAGCGGCCATCAACTCGGTTGAGTTTGGACTGCGCGAGAACAACACCGGCTCCTACCCCCGTGGTCTATCCCTGATGTTCCAGGCCCTGTCCACATGGCTTTACGATGACACCGATGTCGAAGGCGATCCGCTGGCCCTGCTGCCTTTCGAGGAACCGCTCAACAACATCAAGGGCTGGGTTGCCAACGGCGACAAGATTTTCGAGGAACTCCTTGCCCGGTTGTTCCTGCACAATCCCCACCGGACCACTGTCCTGCTGGAGCCGGACCACAAGATGTCCATGAACCTCGCCAAGCGGGAGGCGTCCCGACTGAAAAAGGTCAAGGATTCCCTCAACGACGACCAGCTCCAGAAGATCATGGACGATGCCAAGCGCCTTGCCGAACAGCAGGCCGCGCCTGACGCGCCCGAAGCCCTGGCCTCGATCCCGCGTCTGGCCGTTGAAGACCTGCCGCGTGAGAACCGGATCATCCCGACCGAGAAGCGTGAGGTTGGCGGAGCGCCCCTGCTCTACCACGACCTTGCCACCAACGGCATTGCTTACGTGGACCTCGGATTCGACCTGTCCGTTCTTCCCGACGAGCTGTTGCCCTACGCTGGCGTATTCGGTCGCGCCCTGACAGAATCCGGCACAGACAAACACGATTTCGTGGGCCTTTCCCAGTGGATCGCCCGGACCTCCGGCGGCATCTGGGCGCAGCCCTACGCCGCACCGGTGCGCGACTCGAAAGAGGCCGCCTCCCGGTTGTTCGTACGTGCCAAGGCCACAGGCGAGAAGATCGCAGAGACCAGCGCTATCATCACCGAAATCCTGACCTCGGCCAAACTCGACAACAAGGAGCGGTTCGGCCGCATCGTTGCCGAGTCCCGCGCCCGCGCCGAGCAGCGGCTCGTACCGGCCGGCCATCAGGTGGTTGCCACCCGTCTACGCGCCAGAACGCACCGCGGTCACGCCATGGAAGAGATCATGTCCGGGCTGACCAACCTCGAATTCCTGCGCAACCTTGAGCAGCGCATCGAAGACGATTTCCGCGGTGTCGCCAAGGATTTGGAGCGTATCCGCACCCTGCTCATCTCCTCCAACCGCGTGATCTGCAACGCCACCATGGACGAGGAACTCTTCGCTCAGGTGGAGCCGGAAATCGCCTCCATCATCTCGGCGCTCCCGCAAACCGATGCAGAGACCGCAACCTACAATGCCCTGGACCTGCCCCGACGGGAAGGCCTCGGCATTCCGGCTCAGGTCAACTACGTTGGCAAGGGCGTGGGACTGGCGCAGCACGGCGTCACCCTCAACGGTTCGGCACAGGTGATCAACAAGCTGATCCGCACCGGCTACCTGTGGGAAAAAGTCCGTGTGCAGGGCGGCGCCTACGGTGCATTCTGCATCGTGGACCGCATGGCAAACGGCCTGTCCATGGTCTCCTACCGTGACCCCAATCTGGCAGCCACGGTCAAGGCGTTCGACGCCACCGCCGACTATCTGGAAAAGGTCGATATCAACAAGGATGAACTGGAGAAGTCGATCATCGGTGCCATCGGCGAAATCGACACCTACCAGTTGCCCGACGCCAAGGGATTCACCGCACTGGTTCGCCACCTGACCAATCAGGACGATGACTTCCTGCAAACATTGCGAGAAGAAGCGCTGGCAACCACGGAAGCCGACTTCCGCGCATTTGCCGATGTGATCCGCGTCAACACCGAGCATGGAGACATCTGCGTGCTCGGCGATGAGGCCGCCATGGAAAACGCGGACATGGACCTTGAAATCAAACAGGTCCTGTAAACAACGCACTTACACAAATAAAAAAGCCCTTCGGCACATGCCGAAGGGCTTTTATCATTTCATATGCCAACGACTACATGATGCGGCAGCCGTCTTCGGTGACTAGCACCTGGTACTCCCAGCGGATACCGCCCCATTTGGGATCATAGAGGCCCGGCTCCACGGTGACGACCATACCGGCCTTGAGTTCGCCCTTGGCAGCCTTGCTCAGGCTCGGCGGCTCGTGGGTCTCCAGTCCGATACCGTGCCCCAGTCCATGGGTGAACAGCTTTTCCACGCCCGCCTGCTCGAATACTGAGTAGGCAACCTGATACGCTTCAAAGTATGTCAGGCCTGGGCGGATGACATCGATGGCGGCCTGCTGGGAGGCCTGCACCAGATCCATGGTCTCCTTGAAACGATCGGACGGTGTATCGCCCACCCAGAAGGTCCGGGTCTGGTCGGAACTGTAATCCTCCAAACGGCAACCGGTATCGATCAGCACCATGTCGTTTTCGCGAACCACGGTCTCGCCCGGAATGGCATGCGGCAGTGCGGCATTGGGACCAACACCGACGATGGTGGAAAACGCCAGCTCCTCAGCTCCGTTTTCACGGAAGAATTTCTCCACTTCCCAGGCGACCTGCTCTTCAGTCTTGCCCGGAACCAGTTGCCCTTCGATGTACTTGAACAGCTTGTGGTTCAGCTCGATGGATGCATCCATGCGGCGAATTTCATCCTCATCCTTGATGATCCGCAGCTCTTCCACCAGATTATCGACAGCAGTGAGCGTGAACAGCTCGTTGAGCTTTTCGTAGTCGAACAGATGCATGGCCTTCGGCTCAATTGCCAACGCCTTGATGCCGTTGCCCTTCAGGGTTTCCCCGACCAGCGCGTGCTTGTTGGCGGCATAGATGAAGAGCTTGTCCTCATCCCACACCTGTTTGGCTGCGTCGTAATACCGAGGATCGGTGAACAGGTAGTCGTCGCCGCTTGCCGTGACAACCAGCCAGCCGGAGGACTCGTTGCACTGCGGATCGTGCAGCTCGAAGCCGCTCAGGTAATAGCGGTTGGCAGCGTGGGAAACGAGCAGGGCAGGGATCTTCTTTTTCGTCAGAAGCCGCTTGAGATTCTCGCGACGTTTTTCAAATATTGTGGTGTTCATTGTGTTCCTTGTATTTCACCCCGGCATGGGAGTGGCTGTAAAAAAACCGGACCCGCTTTCATCCACGGGTCCGGTTTCTGTATCACTGATCGGCATGGGCCGCCAAGGAGAAGTGTCTACTCCCAGGAGTAGGTGGTCTCCGGCGTTCCCTTGAGCATGCGCTCGACCCACTCCACGCCCTGCATGACCGAGTGGTCCATGTTGGACACCTCGTACTTCCAGCCACCGAAGCGACCGCGGGAGTATATGTCCTTTTCTTCGAGCCGGGGCTGGATGGTGCGCAGTGCACCGTCGCGCTTGAGAGTGGGCACGGGATAGCCGTAGTCCACGGCGATCTCCCACTTGGTGCAGATGTCCTTCACGCGGGCAGGATCCATCATGTCGGTATTGACCAGCCCTTCGATGGTCCGATCCATCAGCTCATCCACCTTCTCGGGCTTGTGCTCGGAAAAGGACGACTCGCACATGAAGGCAAGCTGCTCGCCGGGGCGGGCCACGTTGTTGGGCGAATAGTTGTGGAAATTGGTCACGCGATAAAACGGCGAATCTGATTCCGGGTAGTACATCCAGCAGCGGGAGTTACGCTCGGATTCATCCCGAATATCCAGTCCGACACCACCCACGTACACCGAATTGTGCGTCAGGTCGCCAGCGGCATCGATCAAAGCGGCATCCCGGTTGGAGAGCCACTTACCGGCCAGGATATCCACCGGCGCGGTGTTCAGAAGC
Organism: Pseudodesulfovibrio profundus; assembly: GCF_900217235.1. Taxonomy (NCBI): domain Bacteria; kingdom Pseudomonadati; phylum Thermodesulfobacteriota; class Desulfovibrionia; order Desulfovibrionales; family Desulfovibrionaceae; genus Pseudodesulfovibrio; species Pseudodesulfovibrio profundus. The sequence goes on from NZ_LT907975.1 coordinate 1,715,276, forward strand.
ACTTCGTACTCAATGGTCAATCCCGAGTCAGTGGTCACCTTTTTGGCATCTGGATCAATGGCGACCACGGACTGACCGAACTCGGTGCGATCCTTGAGCCGCTCGCCCAGCCGACGGAATATTTCGCCGGTACCGCCGTACAGGGGGAACTTGAAGGTATTGTTCGGTCCCCAGGCAACGTCATCCTGTTCGAGGATAATGTTCTTGAGCACCTTCTTGAGGTCCACCACACTGACCCGCTCGCCGATCCAGTTGAACTGCATCAGCTCGGGCGGCGTTGCCCATACCTTGAAATTGTACGGCTGCATGAAGTGCTTGGCGATTCCGGCACCGAAGATATGATCGAACCACTCGGCAAAGTTGGTGGGGGTCTCTTCATTTCGATGGCCGGGCAGCAATCCCTTTACGCATTCCCAGCGTGCTTCGGGCGGCAGGTGGCGAATGTTGTTCTGGAACGGATACGGCACCCAGGTCGAGTTGGACCGAACCCAGGATTCCCGCTGGTGTTCAAGGCGTTCATCGCCCAGCAGTGAGTCCATAAGGTTGTCGAAGTAATCGTAGTGGGAGAAGACCACGTGCCCGCCGATATCCCAGGTGAATCCGGCATCGTCCTTGAAACTGGTGGCAAGTCCACCGGCGTAGTTGTTGCGCTCAAGGATGATGAATTCTTCCATGCCCAGCTCACGGAGCCGGTTGGCTGCGCCCAGTCCGGTGGGACCTGCGCCAATGATCAGATATTTTGTCTTCATGGGGTAATCCTCATGTTGTGTTCAATAGGAAGTTCTTTCCATTCCCCCGGATTTATCAAGTTTGGTGCCAAGTCGCATTTTTCCCCTTCACGCAATGGAAGCAAGGCACCGTGTATAACGCCATGAAGCAAGGTAAAAAGCAAAGAAAAACGCCCTGCTCGAAAAATCGTGCAGGGCGTTTGAATTCATTATCGCGTTATCCTACTGGACATACACCTTGAGGCGCTGACCGGCATAGATGGTACCGCGGCTGTTCAGCGAGTTCCAGTGGCGCAGGTCTGAGACCTTGACGCCAAACTTGCGGGCGATGGTCCACAGGTTGTCGCCGCGTCGGACCTTGTACTTGACCAACTGGGTCTTCACCTTGCCAGCCTGCTTGACAGCCTGCTTGGTGGCCGGAGCCGAGTTGTTGGGGATGTACAATTTCTGACCGACTTTGAGACGGCTGGAACGCAGGCCGTTGGAACGTTTGACGGTGTTGACCGTTGTTCCGAACTTTTGCGAGATGGACCACAGGGTATCACCGGAGCGAACCACATAATTGCCGCGCTTGGCAGCGATGGCCCGGGTCTTTGACGAGCTGGAAGAGGCCACGGCACGGCCGGAACCGCTACCGGGAACCATGACATGCTGGCCGGGGCGCAAGGTGTTGGAACGGGTATTGTTCACCTTTTTCAGGACCGAAATAGGCACACCGTATCGACGGGAGATACGCCACCAGGAATCACCGGAGCGCACTCTGTAGCGTGTATACCCTGCGTACGGCCTCGAACTGGGGTCCGAGAGGTAGGCCATCATCTTGTCGGCCTTGGCCACAGGCAGATAGGCTGCTGCCTCCATGTGCGGCGGGCTGACCTGACGTCTGAATGCCGGGTTGTACTTGTGGAACTCGTCCCAGCTCATGCCACCGGAGCGGGCCAGAGCCAGCAGGTCGGTGCCGCCGGGGAGCTTGACGGGAACCACTTCAACTTCCTTGTCCCAGGAAACCGGCTCGAAGCCGAGGGTATCCAGGTTCTGGAATATTTTTGAAATAGCGATGAATTTTGGAACATAATGTTTGGTTTCCCGTTTGAGGCGGACTCTGCGGGAAAGGCGGCGGTTCTTTTCCGACAACTCGAAAAAGTCGTTACAGCCAGCCTGTTTCAGCGCACGGGAGATTTTTCCTGTGCCGGCGTTGTACGCTGCCAGTGCGAGATACCAGTCACCGAACCGATCGTAGAGATCGCGGAGGTGACGGGCGGCAGCATCAGTGGCTTTGTAGGGGTCACGACGTTCGTCGATCCACCAGTCGGATTGCAGGCCGTACAGACGACCCGTACCACGCATGAACTGCCACATACCACCGGCTCCGGCCCAGGAATAGGCCCGGACATTATATCCGGACTCGACAAAGGGCAGCAGAACCAGATCCTGCGGCAAACCGTATTGGGTGAAGACCCGACGGACGTATGGAAGGTATGGTTCGGAGCGCTTGAGCCAGCGCACCAAGGTCTTGCGTGCTTTGTGGTTGAAGTAGTTGAAATAGTTTTCAACATCTTTGGTCTGGTGAAGTTCAAAGTCGAACAACAGCCCGAAACGGGAGTTCAGAACCGCCTGTTCCGTTTCGGTCAGATCACCTTCAACATCCGGTGCTGCCTCAACCTCGGGTTCCAGCGGATCCGCATCCACCGGCACCTCGCTGACGGCCTCCTCTGGTTCGGGGGCCGGTGCGGCCACCTCCACCTCGGGCGCCTTCTTGGGAGCACAACCATAGCCCACGCCTGCGATCAGGAGGGCAATCAAAAGTAACCGTATCAATTTGGAAATCTGCAAATTTTCCTCCGGCTTCCTGCATTCCATTATCAAATTTATTGGAACAATGGAAGTCTAGAAAAAGTCTTAACTACATGAGAATGCTTTATACATCTGCTATCCCACCTTGCTAGGGTTTGCAATAGCGCGGTAAAACCACTACAGATTCGCGGTAACGAACGCAAGCTTGTGCAATGGATAGTTGCACGCCCCCTAAAGGATAATCATATGCAAAAGAACGGCCCTGGCAAAAAAGACGGTAAAATCTACGTAGTTGGCAACAAGCCAGTCAAAGAATTGATGATGGACGATCCATCAAGGGTGGATTTCGTCGCCTTCCGAAAAGGGCGCAGTGACAAGGCGATGGAAGAAATTCTCGCCTTGTGCAAAGAAAAAAATGTTCCTTTCAAGTCGGTTTCGGCCAAGGATCTGGATTTCATGTACCGCGGCAACCATCAGGGAGTGGCCGCTCGATGTGCTGCCCTTTCCTACACGCCGCTGACTGAACTCCTCGAAAACGCAGAGGAGGCCCCGCTGCCTCTCGTCGTTGTTCTCGATCAGGTACAGGATACCGGCAACGTCGGCGTGCTTGCCCGTACGCTCTACGCACTTGGCGGTGCCGGTCTGGTTGTCTGCCAGCACCACGGTGCCTATCTCGGCGCCGGGGCCATGCGCTCCAGTGCCGGTGCATTGAACAAGCTGCCGGTTTCCAAGGTCGGCAACCTGGCAAACGCCATGAAGGATTTCGTGAACTACGACTTCACCGTGTACTGCGCCCGGATGACATCGGACTCTCAGAATATTTACACCGCAGAGCTGGATACCCCGGCCGTGCTGGTCCTCGGCAACGAGGAAAAGGGCATCCGCCCGGGCGTGGCCAAGTACGGACACCACAGTCTGCACATCCCGTTCATGCGCGAGTTCGACTCACTGAACGTGGCTCAGGCTGGTGCTGTTCTCGTATCCGAATTCGCCCGCAGGCTTGGATAGAAGACGACATATTACTATAGTAATACAATATAGCCCGACGCACCAAACGCCTTTGCTTTCCATGCGCACTTTGCTACGAAACCCGAAGAAGGAGACACCATGACCAAGCTGAAGCTGGTATCCACGGTCAAAGCGGCTGGTTGAGCCGCCAAGATCGCTCCGGGGGACCTGGAGCAGGCATTATCGGGGCTGGGCGCCCACAGTGACGACCGCGTGTTGGCCGGAGGTCCCGGCGACAACGAGGATGCTGTGGTGTTGTCTTTTCCCGACGGCAAGGCATTGGTTCAGACCGTGGATTTCTTCACGCCCGTGGTCAATGATCCGTACCGTTTCGGGCGCATCGCCGCAGCTAATGCCCTCTCGGATGTGTACGCCATGGGCGGTACGCCGTGGTCGACAATGAACATTGTCTGCTTCCCCATGAAACAGCTTCCCGGCTCGATTCTGACCGAAGTACTCCGTGGCGGTATGGATGCAGTCATTGAAGCCGGAGCCGTTCCGTCCGGCGGTCACAGCGTCGAAGACGACGAACTCAAATACGGCTTGGCTGTGACCGGACTGGTCGACCCGGATGGATTTGCCTCCAACAGAGGCGTACGTCCCGGTGACCAGTTGCTGCTCACCAAGCCCATCGGCACCGGTGTCATAGCCACAGCGGTGAAAGGGGAAATGCCCGATGCCGACGCCATGGAGGATATTCTCTTTGAAGTATGCGGGCGATTGAACAAGGCGGGTGGTGAAGTCATCAGGGATTTGAAACTCATCGGCGCCACGGACATCACCGGTTTCGGTCTGGGTGGTCACCTCATCGAACTGGCAGATGCCAGCAATGTGACGGTGGAAATTCGCATGCAGGATGTTCCACTCATTCCCGGTGCGCTGGAGATGGTTTCCATGGGCATGCTCCCGGCAGGCTCGGTCTGCAACCGCAATCACTATCTGCCGCGCACCACCGTGGCCGACGCTGCTGATGAATTCCTGCGCGATCTGGTCTTTGACGCCCAGACTTCGGGCGGCCTGATTCTGGCCGTGCCACCGGACAAGCTGGAGGCAGCCATAAATCAGCTCGAAGCGGCAGGCGACATGGCCGCACATATCGGCTCGGCACGCGCACGCAAAGACGGTGAAACGCCGCTCTATCTCATATAGTTCGGATTAATTTTCGGCTTCCTGCATGACACGGCTCAACTCGGCCTGAAGGTCGCTCATGTCAAACGGCTTGGCAACATACCCGTTCATGCCGGACTCCATAAACCGCTGACGATCCCCTTTCATGGCATGTGCCGTGAGGGCCACGATGGGGATTTTCAGACCCAGCTTGTTACGGATGACCCGTGTGGTTTCCACGCCGTCCATCCCCGGCATCTGGATATCCGTCAACAGGCAGTCGAACTGGCGCTCCATGAGCATTTCCACGGCCTGTTCGCCATTCTCCACACACACGCTTTTATGGCCGAGTTTGGCGAGGAGCCGTTCGACCACCACACGATTGACGTGCTCATCTTCGGCCACAAGAATATTCAATTCCATGTTGGAACCATTCTCCAAGGCCTTCTTGATACTGCGAGCTGAAGCCTGCATTGGCTGGGCCGCGACAGTAAAGGCAATGGTCGTCCCTTTGCTCAATCTGCTGTCCACGGTGATTGTCCCGTTCATGAGCGTCACGAGTCGATGGACGATGCCAAGACCCAGACCGGTTCCCTGATACTTTCTGGTGACCGAACCATCAACCTGGGTAAACGGGTCGAAGATTTCGCTGATCTTATTGGCTGGAATCCCTATGCCGGTATCCGTAACCGAGAAGAAAACCCGCATCCGACCATCCTTGAGCGGCACGGGAAGCGGATACGCTTCCACCGTCACCATCCCCTGTTCCGTAAATTTCGTGGCATTGCCTACAAGATTGAAGAGGATCTGGCGCAGTCGCCCGTTATCCAGCAAATAGGTGGAAGGAAGCCTTTCATCGATGCGCCACTCCACAGTCACGCCCCGATTCGCTGCAGTATGCCGGAAAACCGAAACAACAGACTCCAGCACCTCGCCAAGCTCCGTTTCCTGCTCATCGAAATCGAGCATACCGGACTCAATCTTGGAGAGATCAAGAATATCATTGAGGATTTGCAGGAGGTTGCGCCCGGACTCAAGGGCAGTTTCCAGATGCTCCCGCTGATGATCCTTCAATTTACCCATCTGCAGTATCTGGAGCATGCCGAGCAGACCATTGAGCGGCGTACGTATTTCATGACTCATGTTAGCCAGAAATTCATTTTTCGCGGTACTGGCTTCCTCGGCCCTGGACATGGCTTCCTTGAGGTCCTTTTCCATCTCCTTGAGGGCGGTGATATCAGCCGCCATGTGCATGTGAACCAGCTTTCCTTCCAGCCAGAGAATAGCCCGATCATGGTTGAGGTACCATCTGTTGGTTATGGGATTGTGCCGTTCGGAGATGATGGTTTCCACGGGATCGCCGTTTTCATCCAGCAGGTCGAGTTTCGGGCAGAAACCACAGGGTTCGTCCTTTTTACGAAACGCCTTGTAGCAGATATTACCATGGGTGCTTCCAAACGAATTGCGCATGTGATCGTTCATGAAAAGCACTTCGTAACTGTCGATTTCGGAAACATAAATATCGGCATCGATACCGTCGAGGATGGTCAGCATACGTTGATGCGACTGGGCCAGCTCCCGAGCGGCCATGCGTTCCTTGGTCACATCAAGTGTTGCTCCGAACACACGGCGAATGTCGCCGTAGGCGTTTATTTCAGGCACACCCTTGAAAAGCAGGACCGCTTCCTTCCCATCCCCTTTGACGATCCGGAACTCCAGCTCAAACGGCTCCCTCTTCTGCAGCATCCTGTCCCAATTGGATCGGAACATGGGCTGATCTTCAACATGTACATAACGCCGCAGCAGGTCCGCCAAACGATTGGGCATCTGTTCGCGTTTCTCGCCAAAAAGATCGATCTGCCCATCGGTCCAACTGATCTCACCGGACTGCAAATCCACTTCCCAGCCGCCGGTCATGCTGATTCGCTGGACCTCATTGAGCAGCTCCTGACTCCGCTCAAGGGCCTTTTCCGCTTCCTTGCGTTCGGAGATATCCACCAGACTGGCCTCGAACATCATCACTCGTCCCCGTTCATCGCGGACAATTCTGGAGTTCTGCAGCCCCCAGAAGACAGAACCGTCCCGGCGGAGGAACTGACACTCCCGAGTGTTCAACCGGCCATGCTGCTCCATCTCCTGAATCAGGATGTCGCGATCAACGGGATTGACATACAACTGATGCCGCACATCTGAAATCGCATAGACCAGCTCTTCCGGCGAATCATAGCCAAGGATACGCGCCATGGTTGGATTGGCACTCAGGAAACGGCCATCCGGCGAGGTCTGATACAGACCCTCCATGGCGTGCTCATAAATATGCCGGTACTTTCGCTCACTTTCCCGCAGGTCGGCTTCGAACCGTTTCCGCTTGGTAATGTCGGCGATCATGGCAAAGGACCCGGTCTGTTCACCGGATTCCGACATGAGCCGGGAAGCTGATATCAACCCCCATACGGTGGTCCCATCCTTGCGAATGAACGGGCTTTCGTACCGTTCTTCGGCATCCAGACTGGAAAGGGAGATACGTTCGGCCCAGTCTTCTGAGTCTGATGGGGGAAAAATTTTCGATACAGGTTGTCCGAGCAGTTCAATCCTGTCGTATCCGACGAAATCGGCCAGGACCTGATTGGAAAAAACAATGCATTTCCCCGCATCCAGTCCGATGATCCCTTCATTGGCGGTCTCGACAATGCGCTTGTACTGGCTCTCGGTATGCCGCAGGGCTTCTTCGGCCTGAACGACTCGCGACAGGTCCTTGACGTTGATCCATACGCCGGTCGGCGCTTTGCCGTCATCGCTGATCACCCAAAAGCGGATGGATGTCCGAACCCTGTGGCCCTCGGCATGGATCAACTCCTGGGCGATTTCCGGCATGTCCTCCCGGTTGATCAGGGCTTTCTTGTATGCCGCCCACGCCGTATCAAACGACTCTACCGGAGCCAGATCACGGGCATTCTTGCCGAGCAGTTCGTCCTCGCTCCTTCCTACCATGGCGCACAGGGCGGGATTGACATTGAGGATGGTGGCCTCCATGTCCACGAATGCAATACCGTCCAGGCTGGACTCAAACAGGCCGCGAAAGCGCCGCTCGCTTGAGAGGAGTTCGTCCCTGGTCCGTTTTTTTTCGCTGATATTATGCAGGATGCAGTGGGTCTGCAGGAATTCTCCCTGCTCATTGCGGCTGATGCGGCCATTGACGACAACCTTGATGCGGGAACCGTCCCGGCAGATCATGGTGAATTCGCCATCGCTCACCTGGCCGGTGTTGAGAAAGACATTGAACCGGTGCCGAAAGATTTCAACGGATTCCGATGTCAGGTAGTTCCCGAACCAGGAACCGATGACATCCCGCTTTTTGTAACCGAGCATCTTCAGCCATTCCTGATTCACGAACAGGATACGCCCTTCTTCATCAAGGCACTGATAAGGAAGCGGAGCATCCTCAAATACAAGCCCCCGAAGAGAATGTTCCTCCGAAACCGGAGACTTACTAACGGAGCTGGATTTCATAACTTCTGTATCGTCTTTCATATTCGCCTTTTCAACACGGAAAAAATTCACCTCTGTGTACACTCTTTTCCCAGAAAACACTCGTATAAATTGGCTCTACTCCGCCTTTTTCCATCATCCATTCCTGTGTTGACTTTTTTTGGCCCCACGCGCATACAGGTAATTGTAGGACAATTAGACATTTTAGCACATCCAAAGCGGGCCATGATCTTCACAGTCAAAAAAATCAAACCAAGCAGACGATTCCAGCAAGTGGTTGATGAGATTGAAACGGCAATTCTCAATGGAAAACTAAAGCCTGGGGATCAACTGCCGCCCGAACTGGAACTCAAGAACATGTTCGGCACTGGGCGCGGCACCATACGCGAAGCCCTTCGAGTGCTTGAGGAAAAGGGGCTTGTCTCCATCCGGGCCGGAGCCACAGGAGGCGCCTTTGTCACCCACGCCGATACGGCCAAGCTCACCGAGCACCTCGACCTGCTTGTACAGGCCCAGTCCATAGCGCCGGGGCATATTCGGGAGTTCCGCGAGGCTGTGGAGCCCATTGCCGCGGCATTGGCAGCCGGGCGCATCTCGCAGGCAGGAATAGAACGGATAACCGCCTGCTTCAATCAGGCGGAACAGGCAATACACGACAACAACCCAACGGCGTTTCTGGAGGGCGATGTGGCTGTTCATGTCGCCATTGCAGAGCTTACCGGCAACCCGCTCCTCACGGCCGTACTCAAGATGGTACACGAGCAGGTGCTGGGAACTTCGGAAACATACGCCCTTACCGGCAACAGGAATCTCCATGACAACCTCGAAGACCTTCGCGATCTGGTCGCAGCCGTGACCCGGGGCGATGTCGAGGATGCCCGACAGCGGGCAATGGAACACGTACGAAAATTTCACGGCCGAATGAACGCGGCCAAAGGAGCAACATGATGAAATCTCAGGAATACATTCTGCTGGAAGATGAATTCGGAGCCCACAACTACAAGCCGCTGGATGTGGTCATCGAGCGAGGCGAGGGCATCTGGGTGTGGGACGTTGACGGGAAAAAGTATCTCGATTGCCTCTCCGCCTATTCTGCCGTGAACCAGGGCCACTGCAACCCCAAGATCATGCAGGCCATGTTTGATCAGGCCAAGAAGCTGACCCTGACCTCTCGCGCCTTCCGCAACGACCAGCTCGGCCCGCTTTACAAGGAGCTGTGCGACCTGACCAACTCGCACAAGGTGCTGCCCATGAACTCCGGTGCCGAAGCCGTGGAAACCGCCATCAAGGCCGTTCGCAAATGGGGATATCAGATCAAGGGCGTCCCCGAGGACAAGGCCGAAATCATCGTCTGCCGCAACAACTTCCACGGGCGGACCATCACCATCATTTCCTTCTCCACCGATCCGACATCCACCAATGGCTTCGGGCCGTTCACGCCCGGCTTCAAGGTGGTGGATTTCGGTGATGCGCAGGCGCTGGAAGACGCCATAACCGAGAACACCGTGGCTTTCATGGTCGAGCCCATACAGGGCGAAGCCGGGGTCATCATCCCGCCCGACGGCTACCTGCGCGATGTTCGCCGTATCTGCGATGAGAACGAAGTCGTGCTCATTTTCGATGAAATCCAGACCGGTCTGGGACGGACCGGCAAGATGCTGGCCGAGGAACATGAAGGGGTCGAGGCTGATCTGACACTCATCGGCAAGGCGCTTTCCGGCGGGTTCTATCCCGTGTCAGCAGTCCTCTCCAACACTGAGGTCCTTGGCGTACTCAAGCCCGGCGAACACGGCTCCACCTTCGGTGGCAATCCACTGGCCTGCGCCATCGCCCGAACCGCTCTCCGGGTATTGCGCGACGACGGCCTCATCGACAACGCCGCCACACTCGGCGAGTACTTCACGCAGGGACTGCGCGCCATCGACAATCCCAAAATCAAGGAAGTACGCGGCCGCGGCATGCTCATCGGCGTGGAATTCCACCCCGAAGCAGGCGGTGCCCGTCAGTATTGCGAAAAGCTCAAGGAAGCGGGACTGCTTTGCAAGGAGACCCATGAGACCATCATCCGGTTCGCCCCGCCTCTGGTCATCACCAAGGAAGACATCGACTGGGCGCTGGAGCGCATCACGCCTATCCTCAGTGAGTAGCGACACCGGCTGTTGAGGCACGCAAAGGGAATCACTGCAACAAAGGGCAACAGGCTCGGAGGTTCGTCAAATGATCGAAAAAGTCATTATCATGGGAGCAGCCGGAAGGGATTTTCATAACTTCAACGTCTATTTTCGCGATAACGAACGCTATGACGTCGTGGGGTTCACGGCCACGCAGATACCCGATATCCACGGTCGCGTGTATCCACCGGAACTCTGCGGCACCAAGTATCCCGACGGCATCCCCATCCACCCGGACGACGATCTGGAAGGATTAATCCGGGAAAAAGGCGTGGACCTCGTGGTCTTCTCCTACTCGGACATCACGCACAATGAAGTCATGCACAAGGCGTCCGCTGTCACGGCTGCCGGGGCAGATTTCATGATCGTGGGTGCGCCCTATACGATGATCGAGTCCAACAAGCCGGTCATCTCCGTCTGCGCCGTGCGCACCGGTTGCGGCAAATCCCAGACCAGTCGCGAGGTCGTTCGTGTCCTGCAGGACATGGGCAAACGGGTGGTCACCGTGCGACACCCCATGCCTTATGGCGACTTGGTCAAGCAGGCGGTCCAGCGATTTGCCAAATACGAGGATTTTGACGAGCACCAATGCACCATCGAGGAACGGGAAGAATATGAACCGGTCATAGACATGGGAGCCGTCATTTACGCCGGAGTGGATTACGGCAGAATCCTCGAAGCAGCCGAGGCCGAAGCCGACGTCATCGTCTGGGACGGTGGCAACAACGACACCCCGTTCTACAAGCCGGACCTGAACATCGTCGTCTTCGATCCGCACCGGGCCGGACACGAGATGACCTATCACCCCGGCGAAACCAACATGCGCATGTGCGATGTGGCTATCATCAATAAAGTGGACAGCGCCACGAGCGAACAGGTGGCAGAGGTTCGGAAGAACATTACCACCACCAACCCCAATGCCTTGATCATCGAGGCGGACTCGGAAGTGACCGCAGACAAGCCCGAGCTGATCAGCGGCAAGCGGGTGCTCGTTGTGGAGGATGGTCCGACCCTGACCCATGGCGAGATGGCATACGGCGCAGGCGTTATCGCTGCCGAACGACTGGGTGCCGCCGAAATGGTCGACCCGCGCCCGTATCTGGTAGGGACGCTTAAGGAGACATTCGCCACTTACCCGGATATCGGTACCCTGCTCCCGGCCATGGGCTACAGCGCGCAGCAGGTTCGCGACCTTGAAGCGACCATCAACGCCACGGATTGCGATGTGGTCATCTCCGCCACCCCCATCGACATCACCGGCCTGCTATCCGTGAACAAGCCGTTGGTCCGGGTGAAGTACGGATACAAAGATAATTCAGCGCCGACTCTGGAGAGTGTTGTCAAGGAACAGTTCGGATAACGGTACTCCATTCATAATACAAAAAAAGCGCCCCGGCAGTCGAGACTGTCGGGGCGCGAATTATTGATCGTATGGAATCCTGCCAGCAACGTGGCAAGGTGCGTTCTACTTTCCGCAGGGAACCCCATGGGAGATGTAGATTTCGCCCAGTTCATGGATGAGTTTCTTGTTGTCGAATACCTCATGAACCTTGGCCCGTGCCGCCGGAATGATCTTGGCGCGCAGATCCTGATGGGTGAGCATGCGCTTGAGCCGGTCGGCCAGCGCCCCGGCGTCATTGGACGGGCACAGCAGGCCGGTTTCGCCATGCTCCACCAGTTCGGGCACGCCCGAGACATCCGTTGCCACAACCGGCACCCCGGTAGCCATGGCTTCGGCCACCACGTTGGGGATGCCGTCACGATCACCGTCTTCTGCCTCACGGCATCCAAGGGTGAAACAATCGGCCTCGCCCAGAAGTCGGATCACCTCGTCGTGGGTGATGGTTCCGGGCATGGTCACAACATCTTCCAGATGCAGCTCCTTGATGAGCTGTTCGATCTTTCGATTGAACTTGGCTTTGCCCTCGCCCACCAGTGTATACGTAAAGGGAATACCCTCATCACGCAGTTTGGCCAGCGCGTACAGCACCGTATCGAGGCCCTTCTTCTCCACGAAACGGGCCACGGTCAGAATGTTGTACGGTGGCTTGGCCTCAGTGGAACGCCCATTGGGTGAAAAGAGATCGAGGTTGATGCCATGGTACACGCAATGGATCGGCTTGCCGTTGGGCGACACCTTGGACAGGTAGCGCTCATTGTACTTGGTGCAGGTGACCACGAACTCGGCCCGGTCGATCTTGTCCTGAAACCGGCGCGGGTCCTGGGTGTAAATATCCTTGGCATGGGCAGTGAAGGAGAACGGCACATCGGCCAGTTCAGCCGCGTACATCGTCACGGTGGTCGGTGTATGCGCGAAATGCCCGTGCAAGTGGCCGATATCCACGCCATCGTCGATCACCGACTTCTGCATGATGTAACCGCCCTGAAGCATGTGCTTGATCCAGGTGTGCTTTTTGGGCGCGAGCTTGAAGCGGGTCTTCATCAACTCAAGGCACTTGAGATAACGCTTGGGCATCCGCAGGAACAGCCGGATATTGTGCCAGAGCAACGCGGGCAGCCCCAAAATCATGGATGAGGGAAGGTAGGTCACCTTGGCCTTGATATCCTTGATGGAATCATGGCTGAAGCTCTCGCGGGGAGCGCGCATGGAATAGATGTGGATGGTGAACCCCATCTCCTCCAGCAGCTTTATTTCGTTGGATATGAATGTCTCGGAAATACGGGGGTATCCCTTGAGCACCATGCCAAGGGTTTTCCCTTTGGGGGCGGTCTTATTCACTGCAATTCTCTCGGAAGTAGGTCAGACGGTCACACATGACGTCCAGACCGGTCATTTGGAATGTTTCCAACTGCTCGACATAATTGACCGGGTTGGTCATGAGGTCGTTGATCTTCTCACGGAGCAGTTCGGGCGAAACATCACCCCATTTGATGAAATCGCACAACCCGCGTTTCTTGAACACTGTTGCGCGCAGGAGCTGCTCCTGGCGGGGATTGTCACGGGGAATGACCAACGCGGGTTTTTTCAAAGACAAAATTTCGCACAACGTGTTGTAACCGCCCATGGTGACCACGAGGTCGGCGCACGCCATCCGCTTTTCCAGATTCTTGACGAACGGCTTGATCTGCACTTTGAGCGCCCGGGCACGGTCCGCCAGTTCATCCAACCGCCTTGGATCGAGGAACGGCCCGGTGATCATGAGTGTTTTGAAATCTACCGTTCCGTTGGATTCGAGCATTTTCAGATAGTTGTCGAGCACGACATACCCATCCCCACCGCCACCGATAGTCACGACCACCTGTTTCTGCTTCCGGCGGGTCTTGCGAACCTTGGGAACACGACGGGGAATATAGCCGGTGAAGACGGTCTTCTCCGCGATATCCTCGGGGAAGCCATACTCCTCGATGGGGTCGTACAGATTCTGTTCGCCGTACACCCATATCTCGGAATACAGGTCGCGAAGAATCTGCGGGAATTTCTTGCGCTTCCAGTCGGCTCGCGTGGACTCTGCATCGTCGAGGATGTCGCGCAATCCCAGCACGGAACGGGTGCAGGGCAGGTGCTTTTTTATCCACTTGAGAGTCGGCAGGACTTCGTTCTTCAATCCCGAAGGGACCTTATCGACAATGAAGAGGTCTGGTTTGAAGGCTTTGGCTGTGGAAAGAATGATATTTTTGCGGATGGTGATGGCGATCTTCGGATCGACCTTGATGGAGTGCGGAACGTATATCGTGTTGGTTTTCTTGATCATGCCGGGCATTCGCACAAAGTCGACGCCGCTTGGCATGGTATACCGGCCTACGATGGGGGAGCCGGTCACGATAAGGATGTTGACTCCGGGACGAACCAGATTGCGCGCAATGGCCATGGTCCGTCGAATGTGTCCCAGACCGTACGTGTCATGGGAGTACATCAATATATTGTATGATTTCGATTCCATAAGCTCATGATTGGGAAAAAAAACAGCCGGGCAACATTCCAGTATCCCGGCACGGCGAGAACAATAACTCGATCACGGTATTATGTCCAGAAATCGAAACAAACAATTGTTTGCCGGTACTGGCACACCATGGATTTCTACGCGTTGTTTCCATGGGGGAAATTCACATCCAGACAGATTTCAGGGTCAAAAGTCTCTCCCTGCTCCGCCCGAGTCAGATTGGTTTCGTAGAGAGAGCGCTCCTGTCGCGCTGTCCGTGCATTGCGAAAATGACGGATGGCACCGTCACGGTCACCGCTGCGCCATGCGAGCACGCCCAGATTGTTCTCCACGCAGGGATGTTCGGGCTGGGCCGCTGCTGCCCGACCAAAGGCATCGGCTGATGCGCGGTTGTCACCGACCACGGCGAACTGGACGCCGTCCACCATGGCTTTCTGGGCATCGGTCAAATGGACATGATCCAATCCCCGACACGGACACCGGCCCTTGATGCAGGGCGCTGCGCCGTCAGCAACTTTCACACTGTCCAGCACGTTGCCGAGCACGGTCTTGTCGCCGGGACAACGGAACACGGTGCCGTCCGGCTCCATGCGCAGCAGCGTCTGTCCGGCTGTGCAGGGAATGCCCTGAAAATTGAAGGCGATCTTTTTGCCCTGCTCGGGATGGTCCGCAAAAATGGCCTGCGCTCGATCACCGTAGGCTTCGGGGTAGCGCCGCCCTTCATGAACACCACGAAATGGACGCGGCGTAATCGGCACGCCATGATCGGCGAAAAATTTCGTATCGTCGTGGAAGCGATGCTCCAGCGTGGGGTGGACCACGTAATTGACGATGACCCTAAATCCCTTGTCCATGAGCAACCGCGCATTGCGAATGAAGGCGTCGACTCCCTTGACCCGCTCCCGCTCCTCGATATGTAGCGCGGCATAGAAATTCTCCACGCGGCTGGGATCGATGCGCTCGGCGAACTCTTTGATTTTCGACGAAACCGACAGGTTGGTGTCGATGCCGATGATGTGCTTTTCAGCCAGCGTGGCGCAGATATCATTGATGCCGGGGTAGATGAACGGCTCCCCTCCGGTCATGCGAACAGACCAGACACGGCCGGTGCCATCCAGAAACTGCCGCACCCGCTCGATGGGCAGGGTTTCGGTAACCGGGGTATTGTCGTGGGGGAAATAACAGTATTCACAACGGAAATTACACTTTCGCGTCATGTTCCATATCAAACTGTTCACCTGTTCGCTCATGAACCATCTCCTTATCCGCTCTTCCCTGCCACGTATCCCGGGAAAACGCCAGACCACAGGTTGTCTTTTGGGTATATCCTCTGATAATAGGAACGCATCCATGATCGATGACAGATTCAATCCCCTGCTGAACGAACTGAACCTCTGGACGCAATCAGCAAAAACAGCCGAGTTCTGGTGGCGTGACGATGACGCTGCCGAACCGTGCGTGGAATTGGATCGACTCATTGAACTGAGCGAGCGCCACGCAGCACCGTGTGGTCTGGCAACCGTGCCGACCCGCACCGGCGAAGCTCTGGGGCGAGTCGTAGCGGAGTCTTCCCACCTGTGGGTGCTCCAGCACGGCTATGCGCACGTTAACCATGCACCCAAAGGCAACGGGGCGTGGGAATTGGGTTTGCACCGGCCCGAGAGCGTTGTTCTGAGTGAATTGTGCGACGGCATGCGGATTCTTTCCCGACTGTTCGGCGAGCGTTTCGTGCCCGTGGTGGTCCCGCCGTGGAACAAGATGGACGCGGCCCTGCTCCCTTCGCTTCCGGGCATGGGATACCGGGGCGCTTCGGCCAGCTACAAATCCAGCCGACCGATTCCGCCAGAGGGACTCCGCATGGCAGATGCCCACTGCGATCTGCTCTCATGGAAAGACAAGGCGCACGGAGCGCGTTTCGCCGGTGAAGAGAAGTGCATCGGCCACCTTGTCGACCACTTGAAAAACAAGCGCACCGGTCACGCGGATGAGCGCGAACCGACCTGCGCACTGACGCATCATCTGGAGATGGATGACGCGGCCTGGGATTTCATGGACTCTTTATTGTCCGTAATCAGTGGACATCCCGCTTCGGGCTGGATTTCCCCTGTTGACATATGGCCTGCCAACTGACTGTTTTGAGGGATTACCATGACAGCTACAGCCAAACTCCGCCGGGTCAAACCCGGTGACATTGACGCTATTTGCGACCTGCTCCACACCCACATGAACCCCGAGTTCTCGGTGGAACGCTGGAGACGACTTTTTGAACCGCAGTGGTGCATCGACAACCCGGACATGGGCATTGTCGCGGTGGACGGTGACCGCATCGTCGGTTTCCACGGCCACGTCTGCTCGCACCGCACCGTAGGCACCCGCCAGGAGCGCTTCGTCAACTTTTCCTCCTGGTACATCCTCAAGGAATACCGCGGACAGGGCCTGGGCCGGAAGATGCTTGAAATGGCCATCTCCGATCCCAACACGACCTATGTGGTCTGCTCGCTTTCGCCCAAGCGCATCGATTATTTCAAGACCCTCGGCATGGATGTGCTCGACACCGAGCGCCTGTTGTGGCGCAAGGAAGGGCACGAATACGAGAATCTTGAGTTGATCAACGATCCTGAAGTGATCGCCATGCGCGCCAATCCCGACGAAGTCATTGTGCTCAACGACCATGAGGGATTGCCGATCACGCCGCTGCTCGTATCCACCAAGTGCACCCAGTGCCTGCTGCTGCTTTCCGTCGCCAAAAAGAAAGGCGGCCGGGTCTATTACGATGTGCTCTACCGCAGCAATCCCGGCCTGTTCACGGACCGCGCACCCGACATTGCCCAGGCGCTGCTGCCCGATGGCGATGTGGTTCTGGCCGCAGATCGTCGTTTTGTGGAGAAGGACGCGCCCGAAGCCGAGGTGGAAACCATCAAGTCGCCCCGTTTCTACAAGACGAACAGCGTTCGTCCGCGCAACGTGGATCTGGCCTACTCGGAGATCATCCTGCTGGACATGAAACTGGATTAATCGACACGGGACACCACCGCGCCGATTCGTTGACGAGCTGGGGCCGGTGGACTACCGTTCCCGGCCAAACAGGATCAACTCACGGAGAAGCCACATGCATTGGATCGCATTCGGCGACATACACGAATCCACGGGCACGGCCCGCTTCATCCCCGAGCTGGATACGGCCGAGGCTGTGATCATCACCGGCGACATCACCAATCGCGGCAGCCGCGAAGCCGCCCAGGAAGTCATCAGCACGCTTCAGGGCATGAATCCGCGCATCCTTGCCCAGCCGGGCAACATGGATACCGACGCGGTACAGGCTTTTCTGGTGGAGCTGGATATGGATATCCATCTTCGCGTCCGCACGCTGGCTCCCGGTTTGGGCCTGATGGGAGTCGGGCTGTCTACGCCGACCCCGTTCGCAACCCCCGGCGAGGTGCCCGAAGCCACCCTGACACAATGGCTTGATGAGACCTACGCCAAGGCCGCCGACTTCGACCAGCTCATCATAGCCATCCATGAGCCGCCCCACGGCAGCACGGTGGACCGCATCGGTTCCGGCGACCATGTGGGCAGCCCCGGCGTCCGCGCATTCATCGAGCGCGTACAGCCTGCCGCCGTGCTCACCGGCCACATTCATGAATCCAGCGGCATCGACCACATCGGCAGCACGCCAGTAATCAACCCCGGCATGCTGGCCCATGGCGGGTACGTGCGCATCGACTGGGAGGGCGGCAGCCTGTCCCTGGAGCTAGAGAGCATTCGATGAGCAAAATCAGTTTTATCTGGGTCGGCAAGCTCAAGGAATCCTTCGCCCAGGAGGGGTGCGCGCATTACTGGAAGAAACTTTCCCGATTTTTCAAGCTGGAAGAGTCCATGGTCAAGGACGGCCCCAGCAAGTTGCCCAATGACGATCGCAACAGGAAGGAAGGCGAGGGAATACTCGCCAAGATGAAGAAAGGTGATGTGCTCGTCATTCTGGACGAACACGGCGACCGATTGACCTCACGGCAGTTGGCGAAACGACTGCGCAAATGGACGGACGCCCCCAACCAGCGGCCCGTTTTCGTCATTGGCGGTCCTTTCGGACTGTCCGACGAAGTCAAGGCGGCCGCCCGCTATTCCATCCGGCTCAGCGACATGACCCTGCCTCACGAGCTGGCGCGCCTGCTCCTGCTTGAGCAGTTGTACCGAGCCGGAACCATTCATAAAAACATGCCCTACCATCACGATTAGGAGACCAATATGCTGGACGTGGAATATCTGGAACGCGTTGCCCACTACTTTGAGAGCGGCGACTGCAAATTCGAATTCGAGCACGGTGAGGAAGAGCGCCGCTTGCTGATTCTCGACTTTCTCGAACGACTCATGGAGCTGGGCGAGCAGGCCGATGAACTGGCCACCAAGCTGATCTTCAAGGATGCCTACGCTTCCCTCATCACATCGGAGGGCGTTGCCCAGGCCGAAGCCGACGAAGCGGCTCAGGAGTCCGAGGACTAGCCGAAAAACGGGACTTTGCCATCAGGCCAAGTCGTGCTACCACGGCCTCCGGCAGCGGGGAAATCCGACCTGCCGAAAACACACGAGGGCCACCGCCCCGGAGAATGATCATGAGTACAGATGAAACCAAAGAATTTCTGGCCTCCCTGCCGGAACTTGAAGAAGGCAAGACATACAACTTCAAATGTTATCCCGGCATATCCTGCTTCAACGCCTGCTGTAGCGATCTCGACCTGCCGCTGACCCCCTACGATATCCTGCGCATGCGTAAGTCCCTGGGTAAAAACTCCATCGATTTTCTCCGCGTGTACACCGTAGGACACCGCGCCTCCGATACGAATTTCCCTGTTTTCAAACTCCGCATGTCCGACAACAAGGCCCGCACCTGTCACTTTGTCAGTGATCAGGGATGTGCCGTGTATCAGGACCGCCCCGGCGCCTGCCGCATGTATCCGCTGGGTCGTGCCACACGCCCTGACGGCGACGGCGGCATCAAGGAACAGTTCTTCATTGTCCAGGAAGATCACTGCAAAGGCTTTCAGGAGCCGGACGAATGGACCGGCCAGAGCTGGAAGGAAGATCAGGGTTTCCAGGAATATACCGCGAGCAATGATCGCTACATGAATATTCTCGCCCGCATCAAGGAAGGTGGCCGCCCGGTATCGGACAAGATGAGCCACATGGCGACCCTTGCCCTGTACAAGGTCGACGAGTTCCAGCGTTTCATCGAGAAAATGCGTCTTTTCGAGCGGGTGGATGTGGACGAAAAGCGCCAGCAGGCCATCCTCAACGATGAGTTTGTCTGTCTCTCCTTTGCCATGGACTGGTTCGAGCTGATGCTGTTCCACGATACCACCAAGCTGCAACCCAAAAACGTTCCCGGGCGTACGCCCTGCCAAAAATAGGAGGCGCGTCATGTCCCTGCCCGAAAACTCCAAGCTGATGTCCATCCGCACGTTCCTGAAACGGAAAGCGGAATTCATGCCCGGCCACAAGCTGGTCTTCACCAATGGCTGTTTCGATGTGCTGCATCCCGGCCACGTGGATCTGCTGACCCGTGCCCGCGCACAGGGCGATTCCCTGCTGCTCGGTCTCAACTCCGACGAATCCGTCAAGATGCTGGGCAAGGGCGCGGATCGCCCGCTCAACTCGCAGGATGAACGCGCCTTCGTGCTCGCCGGTCTGGAGTGTGTGGATTACATCGTGATTTTTCACGAATCCACCCCGCTGGAGCTGATCAAGGCCGCCCGCCCGCAGGTGCTGGTCAAAGGCGGTGACTGGCCCGTGGAAGACATCGTCGGCGGCGACATTGTCACCAAGGCCGGCGGTCAGGTCCTGAGCCTCCCCCTGCTCGAAGGATATTCCACCACCGGCTTCCTGGAGAAGGTCCGCAGCTTTTAATCGGAAGATTTCGTCAATCAGTTAGGCTGTGCTGAGCGCGGCTGAGAGTGTAAGGCTATTACATCAAATATAACGGTAAAAACTCCCTTAGCTTTTAGGCTAAGGGAGTTTTTTTACATCTGCGAAAGATTAACGATCAAATTATATGTGAACCAGCCGTCACCAGTAGAAAAGGTTTGTGGCTTTGCTGTTGCAGCATCTCGCTGGAGCCCAATGCCATCAGTATACGGAGTGAAAGCTATAATTTTATCATATTTAACTCGGAACTGTTTGTGTGGTCCAAAAAAGTATATGTGCTTGTTCGTAATACCCATGACCCCTGTATCTGTATGTATCGTTTCAGTACGTTCAATTGGATGCCCACGAAAGCTACTAGTCCTAAAATATACTCCTTTAGCAACTCGAACACTAACCCCCTTGCTACCACCTACGTACTCACGTTTTGTCTTTTGCTCATAATAGTCTACATCATTAAAGGCATACACCAATTGTTCTGATTTCATTAAATTAAATGGAATATCAACGAATTTCATTCTATTAGGCAGTGTGCCTTCCATCACCTCACGTAATATTGCTCCCTTTACAATACGTGTGAACCCATTAAAATTGTCTTGTTTCAGGGAAAAGTGATCCATAAATCGGATCAAATCCTCTTCTTCTTGTTTTGACAAAAAATCATCTTCAAACGCAGCATCAACGGCTTTGTTGCCACCATTTTTGATAAGCTGATCGATTTGGTCTTCACTGATACAACACTCACTGGCTATTTCCTGAATATCTGATGTTATCCTAGCATAGTCGGTGTCACCCCCTACAGATGAAGAAACGATATCAACTATTTGGCTCTTGCCTTCGTTGTATCGTGCTCGACACTCGCGGTGCTCTTTTCTGAATAGTCCCGCTTTGCCACCACAAAAAATACATACTCCCATGCCCACCTCTCGTAGTATTAATCCTATTAACGAGACCTCTGCGCATCCCCTTTTCGCGTCCGTGCCTTGCGCTCCGCACCCAATTTGATGTTCTGACCGCACCCCAGCTTGGGCTCATTCCCGGCCTTTTCCTGCCATTTCTGGCCGAAATGCCGGATTTTGGACGCACCTCTCCCTTCAGGCTCGCGCCAGTCGAACAGCTTTTTTCAAATTGAACGCCATGGCGAGGATGTGGAACTCTCCCTCCACCTTCTCACGACCCACGTATCGGGACCGAAAGAATGCGTAGCCACGTTTGAGTGTGCCGAAGGCCCGCTCGACTATTTGCCGAATGCTGCTGATGTCACGGTTGCGGGTCTTTTCGAAGTCTGTCAGCCTGCCGCCACGAGGCGTCTTGTCCATGGTTCCGTCCTCCAAATCGCGATCAAACAGAATGTCCCGGTTCTTCCCGCTGCAATAGCCCTTGTCCGCATAAACCCGTGCGCCGGGATCAAGGCCGACGCCATTCACGAGCCGCTCGAATTCGCCCGTGTCCGAATGGTTCGCGGGAGTGATGTGACCACAGAGCAGAAACCCGTCTCGACTGTCCGTCGCGGCATGGAGCTTGTAGCCGTAATAGGCCCGATTTCTCTTGCGGAGCCAGGCCGCCTCCTCGTCATCCGAATAGCTGACCCGGCAGTCCACCGGCCCATCCTGTTCTTCGGCGTCCTCGGAACGGTCCTCAGGCATCACGTCGATAACCTTGCGCGGCCGCCGCTGCGACTCGACTACCGAGGCGTCCACCACGGCTCCCTCACGGACAAGAAGCCCTTGTCCTTCAAGCTGGCGGTTAAGCATGTCGAGCAAGGAGTCCAGCACCTTCAGGCGGATCAAACCGTTACGGAAACGGCATATGGTGGTCTCGTCCGGCACGTCGTCCTCGATGGAAAAACCGGTAAATCTGACAAAGGAGAGCCGGTCGAGCAGCGCCTGCTCCACGCCCGGATCACTCAGGTTGTACCAACGCTGCAAGAGCAGAATCTTGAACATCGCCAGAGGCGGATAGGCGGGATTGCCCACGGCGTTGGCCTTGCGCCTGATCTTCTTGCACAGAAAGGCGTTGATGGGCTGCCAGTCGATGAGTTCGTTGATCTCATCCAGAAATGTGGTCTTGGTTCTGCGGTGCCCCAGGAAGTAATCACCCAACCGAGGTCCTTTCTGCCGAATAGCCATGCCTTCCTCCTTTGGATGGAGAAATAATAGCATAATAAATCAAATAGTTAAAGAGTAAAAGTGTGGGATTTGCCGTGCAGAGGTCTCATTAACACAAAAGACTTGCAGATAAAAATATTTGATATCGATAAGCCTTTAGAGGAAATAGCGCAAGCATCAGACAACATTCTCGGGTAGGGCACTGTTTCTTATCGGTTAATTAAGAAAATTGTTACAACACCTGAGAACGGGATAATATCCGACATTGAATACATTTTTTAGTAACACCTATACAATAAAGAAAGGCCCTCCACTTGGAGGGCCTTTCTTTATTGATGGCAAATGGCAATGGCGAATGGTCTAGAGAATGGGCAGGTACTTGTCCAATTCGTACTCGGTGACCTGGGTGCGGTATTCGTCCCACTCGGCGAGCTTGTTTTCCACGAGGGCGTTGTGCAGGTGTTCACCCAGCACTTCTTTCATGAACTTGGACTTGCGCAGGGACACGGCGGCTTCGTACAGCGAGCCGGGCAGCGCCTTGATCTTGTTGCGCTTGAGCTGACGCTCATTCATGGAGAAGATATCATCCTCGACCGGATCAGCCAGTTCGTATCCTTCTTCCATGCCACGGAGTCCTGCGGCCAACTGGACAGCGAAGCACAGATAGGGGTTGGCTGCCGGGTCCGGGCAACGCAGTTCCATGCGGGTGGCGTTTTCCTTACCGGGTTTGTACATGGGCACACGGACAAGGGCGGAGCGGTTGCGACGCGCCCAGGCAATGTACACCGGCGCTTCGTAGCCCGGCACCAGACGCTTGTAGGAGTTGACCCACTGGTTGGTGATGGCCACGAATTCCGGGGCGTGTTTCAGAATACCCGCGATGTAGGACTTGCCTTCTTCGGACAGGTGGTACTCATCGGAAGCATCATAAAAGACGTTCTTCCCGTTCTTGAAAAGCGACTGGTGGACATGCATGCCGGAGCCGTTTTCACCGAAAATCGGCTTGGGCATGAAGGTGGCGTAACAGCCGTGCTTGCGGGCGGTTTCCTTGACCACCACGCGATAGGTCATGGCGGTGTCGGCCATGCGCATGCCTTCCTGGAAGCGCAGGTCGATTTCGTGCTGGGACGGGGCGACCTCGTGGTGCGAGTACTCCACCTGAATACCCATGGCATCGAGCGCAAAGATGATATCGCGACGGATATTGTTACCGAGATCAAGGGGCGGCGCATCAAAGTATCCGCCGGAGTCGAGCACTTCGGTGTCCTGATCATCGGCGAAGAGGAAAAATTCCAGCTCGGGGCCGACATAGAAGGTGTAGCCCTTTTCCGCAGCCTGACCCATGACCTTTTTCAGGACATAGCGGGAGTCGGCCTCGAAGGGGGTGCCGTCAGGGTTGACCACATCGCAGAACATCCTTGCAACCGGCTTGTCGCTGGGACGCCAGGAGCAGATCTGGAAGGTGGTCGGGTCGGGCATGGCGACCATGTCGGATTCATCGATGCGGCAGAAACCGAGGATGGAAGAGCCATCAAAGCCCATGCCTTCCTCAAAAGATGCTTCCAACTCGCTCGGGGTGATCTGGAAGCTCTTCAGCGTGCCCAGAATGTCAAGAAACCAATACTGAATGAAGCTGACATTGTAATCCTTGACGGCTTTCATCACGTCGTCAGCGTTCTTGCAGTTGAAAACAGGAATATCCATAGATCTCCTCCGAATGAAAAATGGTTCATGGCGTAAGGGGTACGGCGTAGCCGTAACAATCTCCATGCCAGCATGGGAAACATGAGCAATGTACACGACTTGCCCGTCACCCCACAAGAGAAAGAACAAAAAAGAAGCCGTTTTTTAACAAATTTAGCAAAAATAAACGCCTATTTACCAGTATCATACACACTTTTGTCAACGGGTCATGCAACAAATAGGAATCAAAAGCAAAAACGATGACAAAAATGTACCTTAGCGCAGTATCCGGGCAAAAAACCGGTCACTGCGCACTTCAAAACGCTGCAAACCGTTGGACCTGGCCGCCTTTCGCGCCGAATCATATTCTTCGCGGGTAATCATTCGATCGGCCAGACCGGTGGCTTCGACCTCACCGCACGGGCGGTATTGATCCATGATGTTGACGAAGGTCTCCCGCGAAAGGTCGGCTATGAACTCCATCCACTGGTCGCTCCCGGCAATACCATCCGGCATGACCAGATGCCGCACCAGCAGGCCGCGCAACGCCCTGTCCTGATGATCCAGTTGCAGGTCGCCCACCTGTCGATGCATCTCCCGAACCGCCAGCCGCGCCCGCTCGGGGTAGTCGCCCGCACCAAGCAGGGTGGCTGCATGGGCAGGCTCCCATATCTTCACATCCGGCATGTAGATGTCGATGACCCCGTCGAGCAGGCGAAGGGTTTTCAGCGCATCATAGCCGCTGGTGTTGTACACGAGCGGGATGGACAGACCATGGGCAGCCGCAATGGGCAGCGCCTCCAGAATCTGCGGGACCACATGGCTGGGGGTGACGAAATTGATGTTGTGACAACCCTGCTTCTGCAACTCCAGCATCACCCCGGCCAGTTCTTCCGGGTCGGCCTCGAGACCAAAATCGGCATCACGGCTGATGTCGTAATTCTGGCAGAAGGTGCAGCCGAGATTGCATCCCGCAAAGAAGATGGTGCCGGAACCATGTTCGCCCACCAGAGGAGCTTCCTCCCCGAAGTGGGCGTTGTAACTGCTGACCACCGCCCGTCGCCCGCTGCCGCAGAAGCCGGTTTCGCCACTGAGGCGATCGACTCCGCAGTTGCGCGGGCATAGGCGGCATTTTTTCAATCGCCCGAGCGCCTCGGCAACACGTTGCTCAAGGCGTTCGGAGCGATACAGTTTCACATATCCGGCGATCACCAGCTTCCTCCGGCAGTCCACCATGGGGTCTTTTCATAGCGAGACAGCGACATGTCACACATTATGGCGAGCGTTACTTGACCACCAGCACCGGGACAGAAACCATATGCAGGACCTTGTGGGTCGCCGAGCCGAGAATCAGTCCTTCGAGATCGGACTTGCCCTTGGAGCCCATGACGACCATATCGCACTTTTCCACACGGACCACGTTATCCACCACTTCAGCCACATCGCCGCCGATGACCAGATCAGTATAATCCACATCGGCATCTTCGAGCTTTTCGCGGTAGTGATCCATGACCGCCTCGGCTCCCTTGGTAAGGATATCGAGCAGGTCATCCGCATTGGGTTGACCGAGTCCTGTGGGAACGGGTCTGCGCACATGCAGGAGCACGATGGTGGCGTTGTTATCCAGGGCCATACCGATGGCCATGTCTGCAGCGGCGTCCGAGGGACCGGAGCCGTCGACGGGCAGGAGAATTCTGTTCACATTCATTCAGGACCTCCAGAAGTTGGGCCGATCCGTCCGCACCCGAACGGGCGCGAGCGGAGACCGGACAATTTGGTCCCATTATACCTCATCAACACGCTTAATGCCAGAGGTCCCGAGTAAATGTTCGATCAGATGAGGCCCATGAAGGAGAGAAGCGCGTCGTTGTGCGCCTGTGCGTCGAAGCGGTCCTCGACAAGCGCCCTGCCGCTGGCTCCCATTGCCGCAACCTGCGACGGATCATTGATCAGGGTTTGCATGGCGTCGACCAGCCCCTGCTCGTCGCCAAACGGTACAAGCAAGCCATTTCTCCCGAATTCGACCGCTTCACGACACCCGGGGGAGTCCGCAGCAACGACCGCGCGGCCCATGGCCATGGCCCGGAGCACGGGCTGGGGAGCGGATTCACGGTGGCTCGGCCAGACAAAGACCGAGGAACGGGCGATCTCGGCCCGCTCGTCCTCTGTCGCGCCGACGATGTCCAGACCGCCCTCACGCCAGGAATTGACCTCGCTCTCAGGGATGGCGTCATCCTTGTCGGTCAGCAGACCGAGCAGGCGAAAGGAAATATCCGGGTACTGCTTTTTCAGACGCAATGCAGCGGCTGCGTATTCGCGCACGCCCATGGAAGCGCGCAGTTCGGAACGGCACAGGAAGGAAGGCGCTTCCGGCAGTGGTGCCACATCATACTCTTCCAGATCCACGCCCGTTCCGTTGATCACGGTGGTTTCGGCATGGTCGGGCAGCAGGTTCAATGTCCGGAACAGAGATTCATCCTCGTCCTTTTGAAAAATCACTCCGTCACAGGCTCGCAGGCCGGAGCGGTACATGCTTTTGGTCACGGCGAACCGAACGCTGCGCAGAAGCCCGCTGTCACGAAGGAAATCATAGCCCAGCCCAGTCACCATGCCGTAGACGCGCTTCTTATGAGCGACCCACGCCATCCGTGCCGAAAGAGCCCCGAAGACCACTGGTTTGAAGGAGTAGGAAAAGACCAGATCAGGATTGATGCGGTGCATGATCTGCTTGAAGTGCAGCAGCGAGCTGATGTCGGCAAAGGGATTGAACACACCCGGCGCAAGGGGAATGATGGAATATTCCACTCCCAGCGCTTCCAATTGCGGCCCGACATCCGGGGTGTGCAGCGGAGCCAGTGCGTGTACCTCATGGCCCAACGCGACCAATCGCTTCAGGAGGGGACCGCGCAGTGAAAGCAGGGACGGGGCATACCCGCCGGCGACAACAATTCTCATGGCATGTGCATCCTTGTGTATGACGTTCGGCTGATCCCTACCAAAAGCATGGACCTTTGAAAACAGAAACCGAAGAAGGCCGCTCCTGCCATCACTTTACATGTGTCATGCTTCCCCGTAGTATGCATAATGGAGGGAAAAGCATGACCAGAGCACATCAGACATCCATGGGACGGCGTCGATGCCTGCGAACTTTACTGTTTCTTGGCGCAGGGATTTTGTCGGGAGCCGGATTCCCACGGAAGGCACGAGCAATGAACACAACCACCACTGTCGTCGTTATTGCCACAGATGACAGAAAGAAGGGAGTCCGGGCTGCCATGGAGTATTTCGGGCTGCACGGCATTGATGGCAGCCGCGTCGCGCTCAAGGCGAATTACAACAGCGCCGATCCGTTCCCGGCCTCGACACACCCGGACACACTGGAAGCCATCATTCAGACTCTGCGGGATGCAGGCGCCCGATCCATCACCCTGCCGGAACGAAGCGGCATGGGCGACACCGCTTCGGTCCTGCAAACCATGGGTGTTAACACCATCTGCGAAGAACACGGGGCGGAAGTGGTGATCATGGATGACCTGGATGCGGACGGCTATGTACCCCATTCACCCAAGCGGTCCCACTGGAAGCGCGGATTCCTGCTGGCCCGTCCCTTTGAGGAGGCAGACAAGGTCATCCAGACGTGTTGCCTCAAGACCCATCAGTACGGCGGCCATTTTACCATGTCCCTCAAGAATGTGGTGGGAGCCATTGCAAAGTATGACCCCAACGACGGGTACAACTACATGCGCGAACTACACTCCTCCTCGCGACAGCGGTCGCTCATTGCCGAGATCGGGCTGGCGTTCCGTAATGACCTCATCATCATGGACGGACTCAAGGCGTTTGTCTCCGGCGGTCCGCACACAGGCAAGGAAGTATATCCGGGCGTAATCATAGCAGGCACCGACCCGGTAGCCGTGGACAGCGTGGGCGTTGCCATCCTGCGTACATTCGGCACCACCCGGGAGGTGATGCGAGGCTCGGTGGCAGATCAGGAGCAGATCAAGCGTGCTGCCGAGTTGGGCGTGGGGATCAGTGACCCGTCCCGTATCGACCTGGTCGGGATGGGAGATGGTGCGGATAAGATAGTTGCCGACATACGGGCGCATCTCGCCTAGCCGGTTGCCGGGAATGGCAGACATGGGTAGGGTCGACCATCATTCACACCAACCCGGAAGCTGCCATGTCCAAACGCATCGAACAGACACTCGCCGCCCTTGAAACGAACCGATTCCTCCCCTATCTGGCGGATGACACGTCCCACGCTGCCGAAATAATCCTTTCCGAGATCATCCCGGAACTGGCGCCCGGAGTGGTCTCTTACGGCGACTCGATGACCCTCATGGAAACCGGTGTGCTGGAAACTTTCAGACACGATCCCGCCATTCGGTTCATCGACACCTTTGAGCCGGGGGTGGATCGAGCCACCATTCTGCAACGACGGCGGGAGGCGCTGCTTGCCGACCTGTTCCTGACCGGAACCAACGCCCTGACCATGGACGGCAAGCTCGTGAATCTCGACATGGTCGGCAATCGCGTGGCCGGACTGGTCTTCGGTCCCACCGACGTCATCGTGACCGTGGGAACCAACAAGATCGTCAAGAACACGGATGAAGCGGTAAAGCGCATCCGTGAACAGGCAGCCCCGCTCAATGCCAAACGTCACAACACGGCGACTCCATGCGCCAAGACCGGCAAATGCCAGCAGTGCAAAAGCCCGGAGCGCATCTGCAATGTGTGGACGATCATGGAAAAGAGCTGGCCCGAAGGACGAATCCGGGTCGTGCTCATTGATCAGGAACTCGGCCTGTAGAATCGACTCCTCTGAAGACTTCATCGCCAGAAGCCACAAAAAAGGCCGTACAAGCATGCTTGTACGGCCTTTTCTATCGGTTTCAATTCGTTCTAATCGAAGAGTTTGTCCACTTCTTCGTAAATGTGGCGCATATACATCATGCGCGGGGAGCCACCCATGGCAACAGCCAAAAGACCGGCATCGATGATTTCATCCTTGGTTGCACCGTGGGTTGCCGCGTTCTGGACATGCAGGGAAATACACATGTCGCACTGCGAGAGAATGGAACAGGCGATGAGGATCAGCGACTGGTATTTGTCCTCGATGGAGCTGCCCTTTTTGATGGATGAGGTGAAGCTCTGATATGCTTTGAACACATCGCGACGGTTTTTGTTCATCTGACGGAAGAGTTCCGTTGCTTTCTCTGCGGGTTCCATATTTGTCTCCTTGAAATATGTGTCGGCACCATGTGCCATGCGTTTCCTTTGAATCCACAGGAAACTACGCATCAATTGCGTTTTTTTCAACTCTATTGGAACTGGTGGCTTGGGGAAGGAAGACTGGTCTTCGGCCCCGGAGCGAACCCCGAGGCCGAAGCCCTATGAGAGAGAGAGTCCCGATTTGGGTAAATCAGGCCTACATGCAAAAAAATAGCGTGTAAAGCGAAAAAACAATGTTATTTTTCTTTCTTTTGTGAACATTTTTTTGCACATCCGCAAAAAAATGACACAAAAGACGGCTTATCACGCTGGTTTCCATCCTTTTCTTCAGGGCTAAGCTGTTAATCCTGAGTGCCGCGAACCAACGTGTAGAGCGCTCCCTTGCGCTCGATCAATTCCTCGTAGCCACCCTGTTCCACGATTTTACCCGCCTTGAGCACCACGACCTTGTCGTAATGCGGCAGCATATCCAGGCGATGAATGACCGCCAACACAGTGGAGCGTCCTTTCAGATTGGAAGTAATGATATTCTGCACCCGGGCCTGCGACTTGTTATCCAGCGCAGCCGTTGCTTCATCCAGAATGAGGATGGGCGGATTCTTGAGGAATGTCCGGGCAAGGGCGATTTTCTGTCGCTGTCCACCGGAAAGACGATCTCCCATGGAACCGACCTCAAATTCAAGCCCGATCTCAATGACCGGCTCCAGTGCGCCTTGCATGATCAGGGCCTGCATGATGCGATGGTTGATCTCGTCTTCGGCATCCGGATCATCCGAACGAACACGGCCGAACAGGATATTATCCTTGATATTGATGGAATCGATATAGTGATCGCCGATAAAGAAGGCGAAGGCTCCCGGGAACTCTTCTTCGACCATCTTCATGAAGTCCTGGCGAGAATTGACCACGCGGTTGGCAAAGCCTCTGTCCAGGTCCACCTGACGATGGATACCGGGGATAAACGCCAATGCCAGCTTGTGGACCAACGCGGTTTCCTCTTCACTGAGGGGGTTGCCTGAATCGAGTCGGTTGGCCACCTTCTGATATTCGCCGTACAGCTCTTCGGGGATGGGACTGTTTTCAAACATCTGCGGCTCGGGTTCGGGACCCAGCTCATCCGTGACAACACGGGCCAGTGTTTCACCAAGCACGGTCAGATGCGCCATGAGTCCATGACTCTCCAGAAATTCGAGGAACCGCGGATGGAGATGCAGATGCTCCTGGTCATACTTTTCGTCCACGGCCGAGCCGAAAGCAATGTTTTCGGCAACGGTCATGTAACGGGAGTAGTGTTCCATATCAAAGAACTCAATGGATTCAGCCACATCTGCATACATGCCCTCTTCACCTTCCTGGAAGTCGCGACGAACCTCGACGATATCATCGCGCAACTGGATATGCGCTCCGGGCTCAAGGCGGGCGCGCAGGGCAAAAGCGAGTACATCGGTATAGAGCCCGACCTGTTGGGTAACCTTGATCAGTGTGTCGAGGTCAGGCTCGTCGCCTCTGGACGTACAGGAGCCACCCTGCATGGTCAGCGACTTGCAGGAGTACAGAAGGTTCTCCTTGACGGTCCCGTCAAAAATGAACGGATGCTGGGCGACCATGCCCAGATTGTAACTCATATCCTGCTTGGTCAGTTCACTGACTTCCCTGCCGCCGATGAGCACCGACCCACCGGTATACTTGTACAGCTGGGCCACACAGAGCGCCAATGTGGATTTACCTGAACCGGAAAAGCCGACCAGCGCCACATGTTCGCCCCCTTTGACCTTGAGGGAAATACGATCCAGCAGCTTGATGTTGCCACCGACAACAAAGGTGAGGTCTTTGACTTCCAGATCATTGTCGAGAGCATACGGGGAACGGCCTTCCACGGCCTGGAGAAATTCCGGGCTCTGGTCAAAGGCACGCATGATCTGCTTGTAGCGGACAGAGCTGTCCTGGTAGACCTGCCAAAACTCCATGAGCTCCTTCCACGGATCATACAGCTTTTCGTAGGCGGAAAGAAACGCCACGATGGCACCAACGTCGAAGCGACCCTGAATGGCATAGTAACCACCGATCAGGAACAGGATGAACGGCCCGAGGCTCATGAAAAAATTGTTGACGAACTTGATGGCGAACTTGAGCCCGTTTTGCAGAACCGTGGCCTTATACAACTCATCAAGTACCGATTTGAACCGGCGGGATTCAAGCGGGATCGATGCGTTGGAGTGTACCTCGTGCACACCTGACACGGCCTCGCCCACCAGACCGGACAGTTTCTGCGTGTGTTTCATACGCCGTCGATTGGCTCGGCGGAACCGCTTCTGGAGCCGCGGCAGCACGAACAACTCGATGGGATAGATGGAAATGGAAATGAGTCCGATGGTCGGATTCAGATAGATCATGTAACCGGCCATGGCAAAGAACGTCAGGATGTTGACCGCAGGCACGGCAACAGCCTGTCCGATGAATGTGGCAACCGGGATGAATTCGGTGATGATGTAGGAAATGACGTTGCCGGGAGAAGTACGGCGATAGAACTGAATGGGCAGGGAGAGCAGATGTTCGTAGAGTCGCTCACGGACAGTCCTGAGTGTTCGCTCCCCGATGTAGACCTGTAGCAGGTTGATGATGAATTTCAGTATGCCAGCCAGAGTCACGGCACCTATATACAGGCCGCAGTACAGGTACAAGGCATTCAGATCGCGCAAACCAATGGCCTCGTTGATGATCCGCTTCTGCATCTCCAGTGGAAGGACACGCATGACCACGGTGATGACAATGACTCCCACAACAAGCAGCTGCAAGTGAAGATTCCTGAATAGCACCCAGGAATATAATGATGTTTTCGTCACTCGTTTGGTTTCATTGGGATGCGGCATAATCTGTCTCGTTCCTCTCCATAGATGGCGGTGCTCCCTGATACATAAACGGAACGCCTCTGTTTTCCAAGTTTATTATGTTTTTTACCGGTAGTCTGGCATTTTCGTCTGGATTATGCTCTTATCGCCCCGAGGCAGTCTCATGAAAATGTCCATTCGCATAAAATTCTTCATCATTCTCATCGCCTTCAGTCTGGGGCCGATGCTGTTTTCCCGTACGCTCATGGGCAGGGAGGCCACTCAGGCCGCCCAGGAAATGGCAAGCACGACGCGGCAGGAGATGCACCAGATCATCAATGCCGAACTGGAAACCAATGCTGTCAGCCTCATGCAGTATCTGGAGGCTCGCGGACAAATGTTCTCCATAGGTGTTCAGTTGTTGGCAAAATCAGTCGAACACGCCTTGTTCTGGGAACGTCCCGTGCACGACCTCCCGACCTACATGACCACATCATTCGGCAAGAGCGACCAGGGTCCCGCCGATCAGGTCGACTCACCGGTCTACCTGCGAAAGGTACGTCGAGGCGAGATCAAGCCCGTGCGCGTCAGCATGGACCATGCCGCTTTCAAACTGCCCATGCACGAAGCCGTTACTGACGCGGATGAGACCATGTATCGTCTCAACAGCGTGGTCGAAACCATCAAGGACATTCACCGCGAGCACGGTTTTGGTCCCTACTGGTATAACGTGGGCCTGAATTCCGGCCTCTTCATGACCTACCCCGGCCACGGCCAGTACCCCATGCGTTGGGATCATCGCGATCAAGCCTGGTACCACTCCTTCAAGGGACACAAGAACAAGGTCGCCTGGACCATGCCCGAGATCGACCCGGTCACCCGGCTCGCCATCACCTCACTCTCAACGGCCATTCACGACCCCGAGGGCAACTTCGTCGGTGCCGTTGGCATGGATATCCCGCTCTCCAGCATTCTGGAAGAAGCCAGCCTCAAATCGCGCTGGAGCGATAAAATCCAGTCTTTTCTGGTCAAGCTCCACCCTGGAGACAAACCCGAAGACGGCTACCTGCTCATACTTGCGCAGCAAGCATATGATGATACCAACCGCCGATCATGGATGTCCGGCATCGAGGCCGAATACATGGTGGCAGATGACGGCGAAAACACGACTCGCCTGATTCAGGCCATGACGGAATCGAAGAGCGGTGTCATCCGCCTGCCCTACAAAGGCGAAGATTGCGTCTGGGCTTATGCATCCAACAAGGACTTCAGTTTCCTGCTGATCATCCCCGAAGCCGTGGCTACCCAGTTGCCCGATCAGGTGGCTGGATCGATCACGTCGATTTTCGAGCGCATCCGCACTATCTCGCTGTATGTTTCCGGGTTGGTCTTCGTGGTGGTCGGCCTCATCGCATGGTTCGGTTCCCGCAAGGTCACCAAACCCTTGCTCCAAATGGCCTCGGCTGCCAAACGGTTGGCCCGTGGCGACTTCTCGACCCGTATCGACATGCACACCGGTGACGAGCGCGATCAGCTCATCAACGCATTCAATGAAATGGGACCGAAGCTGCAGGAGCACCTTCACCTGCGTCGCGACATGGAACTGGCCCAACAGGTCCAGCAACTGCTGCTTCCCGCAGACGTTCCGGCCCTCGAAGGCTGGGAGATATCCGGCGGCATCGAATTCTGTGACGAGACCGGCGGCGACTATTACGACTTCATTCCCATGACCCAGGGTGACACACGATGTCTTGGCGTCGTGCTGGGCGATGTTTCCGGGCACGGCGTACCCTCGGCACTGATGATGGCGACGGTCAGAGGACAACTGCACTCCCTGTCCAAGGCTCCCCTTCGTCCCTGTCGGCGCATTCAGGCCATCAACACCGTGTTGAGCCGCGACCTCGACGGGACCGGCCGGTTCCTCACTCTCTTTTACCTGCGACTGTGTGCCAATGATTCCGAGGTAATATGGGTACGAGCGGGACACGATCCGGCCATCCGCTACAATCCGGAAACCGACGAGTTTTCACAACTCAGCGGTGAAGGGCTGCCCCTTGGCGTGCTCGAAGAATATACCTTCGAAGAATACAGCACCAAGCTTCACGCCGGAGAAATCCTGCTGCTTGCCACGGATGGGGTATGGGAAGCACGCAACCAAGAGGGCGAAATGTTTGGCAAAGAAAGAATGCTTGCCATAATCAGGGAGAATGCGCACAATTCCATTGAAACTGTACGAAAGGCGATAGTTCAGGCCGTTGAAGAGTTTCAAGGCAACGGACAGGAAGATGATATCGCCGTCGTCGTCATCAAGAGGGTTCAATCGTGACTGAGAACACCGTATCCTTCCGCATGACCAACAAGGAAAACTGCTTCAGGCGTTTCCGGCCCCTGCTGGTAACGTTCGGAGAACAGCACGGTCTGCCGGACAAGGTCATTTTCCACCTCTCTCTGGTCATCGATGAACTTGTCACCAATATCATCAGTTACGGGTACGCCGATTTCAACATCCATCCCATCGACGTTTCCCTCTCCCTTGAAGGAACGGTCGTCACCATCCGTATCGAGGATGACGGCAAGCCCTTCAATATTCTGACAGCCCCACCGCCTGAACTGGATATCCCGCTGGATGAACGGGTCCGACCTGTGGGCGGCATGGGGGTCCATCTGGTGAAGTCCATGGTCCACCTTGTCCAATACGAACGAAAAGACGACAAAAACATACTGACACTGATCAAGGACCTCAGTAAGAAATGCTGCATCGACAGCAAAAAATAGGGGAAAAGCATGGCTCTCAACGAAACCAAAGAAAACGGCATCACCATCATCACCGTGAACGGCAACCTGGATGCCGAAGGTACACAGGACATGGAAGAACGGGTCATTGGTCTGTTGGAAAACGGTGAGCGCTCGCTGTTGTTTGATTTCTCGGACCTCGACTACATCAACAGCTCGGGGCTTCGCGTTCTGGTATTGGCTTACCAGCGCCTCAAGAAAAATCAGGGCAGCGTGGCCATCTGCGGAATCAAGGACTACATTCAGGAAGTCTTTGAAGTGTCCGGCTACGACAAGATTTTCCCGCTTTACCCCAATAGAACAGACGCCATTTCCGGCATGTAGCCCTCAGCCGGGGACGAGTGTCACTATTTCGTCCTGCCGTCATTCACACTCTGCTCCTGCTTCTTTCCGAGACAGGAGCTATGGCGCGTGATTTTCCCTTTATAGACACGACAAAAACGAACGACCATCTGGCCTATTCCCATTGACCGTGGTATTCTCGGGTCAACTATCAGGATACACACAGCAAACGAGGATTCCATGCGTGCGATAATTGCCGGCGGGACCGGCTTCATTGGCAAGAATCTGGTTGATAACCTCAAGGGAAGCGACTGGGAGATCGTGGTCTTGTCCAGATCGCCCGGCAAAGTGGCCGACATCTTCGACAGCGGTGTCATCGGCATGCGCTGGGACAACGGCGATTGGCCCGACATGCTCGGCCCAGAAACCGTAGTGGTCAACCTTGCCGGAGAGAACATCGCTGACGGACGCTGGACCGCCAGCAAAAAGGAGCGCATCCTCACCAGTCGCATCAAGGCCGGACAGCGGCTGGTTGAAGTGGTCAAGCAATCCGGGGTCACCCCTGCCGCCCTCATTCAGGCTTCAGCCGTCGGTTACTACGGTCCGCACGGCGACAAGCTCATCGATGAATCAACTCCTTCAGGGAGTGGTTTTCTGGCCGAAGTCTGCCGACAGTGGGAGGCGTCCACACAGGAACTGAAGAGCATGGGCGTGCGACGCTGCGTGATCCGCACGGGCATGGTCCTTGGGGATGGTGGCGCACTGGAAAAGATGCTCCCGCCATTTCGCAATTATCTGGGCGGCCCTCCCGGAGATGGATTTCAGGGCGCGTCATGGATTCACATGGCAGATGAAGTCGGCGCCATCCGGTTCCTCATGGAAAACACGGCTGCCAGCGGCGCGTTCAACCTCACTGCACCGACGCCGGTTCGCATGCGCAAGTTTTCCCGCATCCTCGGCGAAACACTGGACCGGCCCTACAAGCTCAAGGTTCCGCCATTCGCATTGCGGCTCCTGTTCGGCGAAATGGCTGATGAAGTCTTGCTCAGCGGCCAACTGGCATTACCCAAACGGTTGCAGGAAGCGGGCTATGAATTCCGGTTCGCCACCCTGGAAGACGCGCTCAAGGATATTTTGGGCTAACCCACTTGAATCCCATGCTTCCGTCATTTATGAGTAAGCAATCCATCGGCGGACACCGAACCGTGAACAACTGCAACCTGGAAGACCCATGGCCGGACATATTCTGATCATAGACGACGAAGAGGACATCCGCTTTTCCCTGCGCGGCATTCTGGAAGACGAGGGGCATAATGTAGTTGAAGCCGAGAGTGGCGAAGAGGGGCTGGAGCTGATCGGCACCGACATCCCGGACATGGTCTTTCTCGATATCTGGCTGCCGGGGATTGATGGCCTTGAGGTACTCGACGCCATTGCCAAGCAGCACAAGGAATTGCCGGTGATCATGATCTCCGGGCATGGTACCATCGAGACCGCTGTTCAGGCGCTCAAACGCGGGGCCTTCGATTTCATCGAAAAACCTCTCTCACTGGAAAAGGTCGTGGTCGCCACCCGCAATGCGCTGGAGTTTTCCCGACTGCGCCAGGAGAACATGGCCCTCAAAACGCGGATCAATTCCGAGCAGCCCACATCGCTGACCGGCCAGTCCGAGTCCATCCGCAATCTCAACGATGTCATCTGCCGCGTTGCCCCCACAGACGCATGGGTCCTGATTACCGGCGAGAACGGCACCGGTAAGGAAATCGTGGCCCGCTCCATCCATAATCATTCCAATCGCAGCGACAAACCACTGGTGGCCGTGAACTGTGCAGCCATTCCCGAGGAACTGATCGAATCCGAACTGTTCGGTCATGAGAAAGGGGCCTTCACCGGTGCGGAAAAAGCGCAGGAAGGTAAATTTGAGCTGGCTGACGGCGGCATTCTCTTCCTTGATGAAATTGGTGACATGAGCCTGAAAACACAGGCAAAGATTTTACGTATTTTGCAGGAGCAATCGTTCGAACACGTTGGCGGTCGCAAAACCATCACCGTTGATGTGCGCGTGGTTGCTGCCACCAACAAGAATCTGCTGCACGAAATCGAAGCCGGGAATTTTCGAGAGGATCTCTACTATCGGCTCAAGGTTTTCCCACTGGAACTGCCGCCCCTGCGTGAACGTATTGAGGATATCCCGCTTTTGATCAGTGACTTCATGGATTCGCTTATCAAGCAGCACGGATTCAAGCCCATTTCCTTCACCCCGGCGTCCATGGATATTCTTCAGGCCTACCCGTGGCCCGGCAACGTCCGCGAACTCAAGAATTTCGTGGAGCGCATGTTCATCATGTACGCCGGAGATGCGGTCTCTCCAGACAAATTGCCGCCGGAATTCAAAAAAACAGCCACTCCGGCCCGCCCGTCAGTCAATACCGAAGCCAATGGGGAAAGCAGCGAAGGTGTGGATTTCGGCGCTCTGATAGCCGGTGGCCCCAACGATCTGAAACAGGCACGGGCCGACTTTGAAGCCCGTTTCCTTGAGGCCAAGCTGAGCGAGTTTGATGGCAACATCACCCAACTTGCCAAGGCCATCGGGCTGGAGCGAAGTTCCCTGTACCGCAAGCTGAAAGCATATAAAATTCAGACAGATTAGCACGAATCAGCACAGTCGGTTGCTACGCCCCTTCTTTCTGTAACCGGATACGAAGGCAGTCTTTAGCAATTGGCTATTTACAGCGAGAAGCAAGATAGTCATACTTCCCCAAAGGGGTGAAACACGCCCCAGCTACGGAGGCAGACATGGGTTGGGACCCGGATCAATATGAACGGTGGTTCAACTCCCCGGAAGGACAGTTTGCGCTGGATCGTGAAATCCAGTTGCTGCAAGCCGTGCTGGCCGGCTGGCCGCGGCGTGGACACAAGCTGCTGGACATAGGGTGCGGCACCGGTCTGTTTTTGGAAATCCTTTACCAGATGGGCTTTGACATCACCGGTATCGACTCCAGCCCGGAGATGATTCTTGCCGCTCGTCAGCGCATAGAAAACCGCGCCGACCTGCACCTTGGCGACGCCGAACTCTCCCCATATTCCGACAATGAATTCGACTATGCCCTGCTCTGGTCGGTGCTCGAATTTACGGAAAATCCCGAGGCCATGCTGCGCGAGGCGGCGCGTGTGGCGGAGAAGGGTATCCTCATCGGCTTCCTGAACAAGAATTCGCTCTATTATTCCATGAATGTCCGGGGGACCAACTCCAGGCTGGACAAGGCACAGTGGTTCACCTGGTGCGAGATGCAGGATCTGGTCAAGGATGCCACGGATTTTCGTCCGACACTGGCCCGCTCGGTGCTGCCCGGTCCCATGAAAACATGGAAGCAGACCGGCGTCAGTCGCCATATCAACTGCTGCCTCTGCCCGCCGTTCATCGGGGCATTCACCGCGGTTCGCGTGGACTTCGTGAACATGAAGCCCATGAACCCGCTCTTTGCCTGGAAGTCGCAACCGGAGATGACCTAACAGCCCGTATCAGGACTGCCCGCCCCTCCGGTTGACCGTCAAACCCTACTTGCTGTCACAGCCCATGAGCTTGGCCAGACGAGCCAGCTCTGCCAGTCGTGAATTGACACGGTGGTACAGGGAATCGGTCGGGAATTTCCCGTTTTTGCCAAGCCTGCCGCAGCGCATTCCCGTGAGTATGAACATGGCTTCTTCAATGGTCTTGACCGGATAGATATTAAACAAGCCATCTTCCACGGCCTGCACAACATCATCCTTGAGCATCAGATTGACCACGTTGTCCGCAGGCAGGATCACGCCCTGCTTGCCGGTCAGTTTGCGGCGACGGCAAACCTCGAAAAAGCCTTCGATCTTGCGATTGACGCCGCCCACAGCCATGACCGCACCGGTCTGGGACACAGCCCCGGTAAAGGCGTAGGAAAGATTGATCGGCACGCCGGACAGAGCCGAAAGCAACGACGCCAGCTCTGCACCGGAGGCGGAATCGCCTTCAATGCCCGCGTAGGACTGCTCAAAGCAGAGGGAACCGGTCAACACGATGGGTTTGTCCTGGGCAAACAGTCGCACCAGATAGGACTTGATGATCATCATGCCCTTGGTGTGGATGGGCCCGCCGAGTTGCGCCTCACGCTCCAAATCGAGAATCCCGCCGTGGCCGACACCCACGGTACACGAAATCTGATGGGGCAGACCGAACTCGTAATCGCCGAATTGGGTAACGGACAACCCGTTGGCCCGACCGATGGCTTCGCCCGATGTCTCCACCTTGATAACCTGCCGGTCGTAATCGGTCATGAACTCCTGTTCATACAGGTTGACCCGGTAATCCTTGGCAGCCACGGCTTCGCCCAGCTCTGCCAGTCCAACCTTGGTTTTTCCGGCCATGCGCGCCATGGCCGAGGCCTCGATCATGCGCTCGCGAATCAGCGGGATATACAGGGAGAGCCGTTTCTGATCCTCAACCAGACGAGAAGCGAAATCCACCAGTCCGGCTATGGCCTTTCGGGTAAAGGGCAGGGTATCGGCTGCACGTGCTGTCTGCCCGATGACGGACAGGTAGGTCTTGATATTTGCGGCGTTGCGCTCGGCAGCATGCTGCAAGTGAGCTTTGAGCTTGAAATACTTTTCAAATCGATCGTCATTGTACAGCAGCATTTCATAATGCTCGTCCGTGCCAATGAGGATGATCTTGATATCGAGATCAATGGGGGCGGGCTGCAGTGTCCTGGCCCGAACCTGATCCGGGTCCACCGGGTCTTCTATCTGGGACTGCCCTGAACGCAATGCGCGCAGCAGCCCTTCCCAGGAGTTGGGATTGGACAGCAGGTCTTCGATGTTCAGAATCAGAAAGCCGCCGTTGGCCACATGAATGGCTCCGGCCTTGATCAACATGAAATCCGTGTACAAGGCGCCCATTTCCGCCTCACGCTCAATGGAGCCGAGGAGATTGAATGCCGTGGGGTGGCCTTCGAGGATGACCGGTGCACCCTTTGTCTTGCCGTTGTCCACGAACAGGTTGACCTCGAAACGGTTGAAGTAGTCCTCGCCCGTGGGCAGGCCGTCGGGAATCAGTCCGGCAAACGTCGAATCCTTGGGCATGAACTGCTCGACGTTCTCCACCACCTCGTCATGCAGCGCCTTGAAATATTCATCCAGCACTTCCTCGTGTCCGAACTTCTCGACGACCGGCGCAAAGGATTCCTCGATCACGGTTTTAGCCGTTTCCTGATACAGGGCGGTTTCGGACTCGCGCATGTCTGTTTCGTTCTGATTGAGGCGTCGCAGCAGCGAGGAAACCCGCGTCAACAATTCCTCACCCTTCGCCTTGAGCTTTTTTCGCTCTGCAGGTTTGAACTTGTCGAAATCCTTGTCGGAAACGACTTCGCCATCCACGATGGGAGAAAGTGTCAGCACGCCGTCTTCATCAAGGCTCAGAGAGAAGTTTTCCTTCTCTGCCGTGGCATCCATCTGAGAGAAAAGCTCCTCTCGTTTGGCATTGTACTTTTTGACCATGGCTTCATGTTTCTTCTGGAATGCGTCCTTTTCAAGACGAGCTGGAATTTCCACTTTGACATGGCTCATGGCCTTATGCTGGACCTGTTTGAGCTTGCGCCCCTGCCCGGCAGGAAGCGAAACACTGATGGGTTTGTCGTGGTCCTCGAAATTGTACAGGTAAATCCAGTCACATGGCACGGTTGCCTTGGCTGCGGCCGGCTTGAGGAACGATTTGACAAAATAGGTCCGCCCCATGTTCGGCTCGCCCGAAACATAGACGTTGTGCTCATTTCCCTTGATCTCAAGGGCCAGAGACAGAGCCTGAATGGCTCGCGGCTGAAACTTGGGATACACATTGCGGTTCGGGATAGCCGAACTGTCCTCATAGGGGATACGATCAGGGTCAAGGGTAGCGCGCAACTTGCTCGCGGGGAGGGCCTTGGTCATATGAACAGCAGTCTTGGTCATCAACAACTCATCAGAGGCAAAATATTAGCGGCACGATCACCGTAGAGGAAAGATAGGGGTTTTCTGCGCACTTGTCAGCAAGATGGTGACACCCATCCGGAAGACATTGAACGCAAGAAGAGACAAATACTATCGTATGTAATTGGGAAGATTGAGAAAAAGATTAGTCGTATACGTAATCATCTTGTCCATAATCCATGGAAACGCCAATAGTAGCGCAACGAATATGGCCACGATCTTGGGGACCATGGTCAGCGTCATCTCCTGAATCTGGGTAGCTGCCTGAAGGATGGAGATAAAAATACCCACCACCATGCCCACCGCAAGCATGGGCAAAGCGATGACCAGGGTCATCTCAATAGCCTGTCTGGCAAATCCTACGACAAATTCGGGGGTCACTGTACGCACTTCTCCCTGGGTAACACTGTTTGCCGCGTCACTGGAATGTATTGACCAGTGAACCGATCAGCAGGTTCCACCCGTCAATAAGAATAAACAGCAAAATTTTGAACGGCAACGAAATCATGACCGGCGGCAGCATCATCATACCCATGGCCAGCAGGATGGAGGCAACCACCATATCAAGAATCAGGAACGGAATGTAGATCAGGAAGCCGATGGTGAAACCGGTTTTAAGCTCGGAAATGGCAAAGGCCGCCACCAGCATCAGGGTGTTGACCTCGTCCCAGTTTTTTGGACGTTCTTCCTTGGTGATCGAGTAGAATATGGACAAATCCTTTTCGCGGGTATGTTTGAACATGAACTCGCGAATCGGTACCTGTGCTCGATCCAACGCCTCCTCAAAACGGATTTCCTCATTGATATAGGGCTGGAAGGCCGTGTCGTTGACGGCTTTGCCAACAGGGTACATGATGACCAGTGTCATGAAAATCGCCAACGATGCCAGTATCTGGTTAGGCGGCATCTGCTGAGTGCCCATGGCCTGACGAAGAAAGTGAAATACAATGATGATACGGGTGAATGACGTCATGGTCAGCAAAATGGCCGGGGCCATGCTGAGCACAGTGAATAGAAAGAGAATTTCAAGCAGGGTGGAGACATCACCTGGCTCGGCCTGACCGGCGGCCAACTCCATGCTCAGCTTGGGAATGGTCGGAGACTGTGCCGACGCAAGCGCAGGCAACAGAAGGATGGCGGTCAATGCGCACAAAAGTATCGCGACAAGACGTCCGTTACCCTTCATTTTCCCTATTCCTCTTCAGCATCGCCGCAAAGCCGCTGGACGTATCCGCTTCCAGATCGTCATCATCGGCCTCAAATTCCTTGAGCAGTGTGATATTGTCTTCAGTCACGCCCAACACCATGTCTTTATCACGGTAACGAATGACGGCCACGGACTGTCTGTTCCCGAGCATCAATCGGGTCAGAAGCTGTGGAGCGCCCTTACCGCGATGCACTCCCATGCCGCCGAAACCAAGCCGCTTGAGCAGCCAGTACGCGAAAAAAATGACCCCGAGCAACAGACACAGGTATCCGAGGGTGACGAGTATGGTACTGCCCGTATCCACCGCCGGAAGCTGCATGGTCGCAGCCACATCCTGTGCCGCCTTGCTATCCAAGCTGTTTCACCCGCTCAATGGGACTGATGATATCCGTCAGGCGGATACCGAATTTCTCGTTGATGACAACCGCTTCACCACGTGCCACCAGCTTGCCGTTGACATAAATTTCCATGGGCTCGCCAGCCAGCTTGTTCAGCTCGACAACCGATCCCTGACCCAACTGGAGCAACTCGTTGATGAGCAGCTTGGTGCGTCCGAGTTCAGCGGACACCTCAAGGGGGATATCCAGAATAAAGTCGAGATCGCGCTTACCGCTGGATGAACCGGCCTTGGCATCGGCACCCATGTCGGCCAGATCGTAATCGTGGGTCTGGGTGGAGAGGAACGCCTGTTCCTTCTCGTGCTTGACCTCGTCCTGCTCGGTGTCGGCCAGTGCAGCGGCCCACTCATCAGCCAGCGCTTCATCGTCGGAGATATCGGCACTGCCTGCGTCAGCCGGATCGGTCACGTCGTCGAGTCCCCCCAGGGGATCGTCGTTGTCACCACCGCCATCCAACAGGGCATCGGCCCATTCCTGCGCCAGTTTATCTTGATCATCGGCCATAATCGTTTCCCTCGTAAAAAACGTTGTTTCAAGCATTCACCGCCAAAAAAAGGACGGTTTGCCCGAAGCAGTGCAAGATGCGTGCTACTGGATGACCATTTCCGTAATGTACACACGAAGGACGCTGCCTCTGCCCAGTATCTGGGTCAGCCGGTCAGCCACCTCCTGCTTGAGTTCCATCTTGGCCTGCATGGTCGCCAGCGAATCGTATGTCAGGCTCGACAGATAGAGCAGCAAGGAATCCTTGATCCTGGCTTCATACTTGGTCATGGCTGCCACAACGTCGGCATCACGGACCTCGACCTCAAGGCCGAGCTTCAGGTAGCGTCGACCCAGCGGATCAGCGAGGTTGACGAGAAACACAGGCAGAGGAACCAGCGTTCCCTCAAGGGACTCCAGTGCCTCCTGTTCTCCATCGACCACTTCTTCAGTGGCCGCCCCATCCTCTGGTGCAGCGAAAAACATTGTATACGCGAAATAACCGCCCACACCCAGAGCGATCAGGACCACCAGAATGATGATCCATTTGAGGATTCCGCCTTTTTTCTTTTCTTCTTGTCCAAGATCTTCGTCAGCCATGGCGAATACCTTCTTTGTTGTTTACTTTTATATCCATAGCCCGATTCGCTCGGGTTTTCCAGACAAAGTTTAGACAGCGCCTTGCTTGCCGGCTGCTGCTTTTCAGTTGCGACCGCCCACGAGCCGCCTATTGATACCCGCCGATGGGACGAGCGGTCTTGAGA
Organism: Pseudodesulfovibrio profundus; assembly: GCF_900217235.1. NCBI lineage: Bacteria > Pseudomonadati > Thermodesulfobacteriota > Desulfovibrionia > Desulfovibrionales > Desulfovibrionaceae > Pseudodesulfovibrio > Pseudodesulfovibrio profundus. The sequence goes on from NZ_LT907975.1 coordinate 1,759,163, forward strand.
TAAATTTCGACCCGGCGATTCATATCCGAATCCACAGGGCGCCCCATTTCATCGAGAACCGGAAAATCGCCGCCATACGCTGACAGGGAAAAGCGCTTGTTGGGCACCCCTTCCCCTACCAGATAGGTCAGCACAGACAAGGCACGATCGCCCGACAACGCAAGCGGGTCCTGAACATCCTCGGCAACGTCCGTGTAGCCCGCCACATTGATGGGGGCATCGGTCTGCGTCATCATGGGAATCAGCCTGTCCATGAGGAACTGTCCGCGAGTCGACAATTCACTAGCCCCCGGAGCAAAGAGCAGATTGTCCGTAAACACCAGTGCCACGCCATTCTCCTTTTGCAGCACCTCGATATTTTTGTCCAATTCTGATTTTTCCATTTCCTCGGGCAGCGTGTCATCAGGGAAAAGCAGGTCCTTGATGCGCTGTTTCTTGTCTAGCACTTCCCACGGCTTTTCGATCAGTTCCACTATCAGCCGTTCCTTCACGTTCACCCGCCCGGAACCGCGCTTGTCCAGCAGCCCGAGATCAGCGGTGTGCAGCGTCACCTTCGTCAAAATGGCGTTATCCATGGACGACATGGTCAGCAACAGAACAAAAAATGTCAGCAGCAGGGTCACCAGATCGGAAAAGGTGACCAACCACAACGCGAGAGGTGGACATCGTTCTTTCTTCTTTCTGGCCATGGCTACTGCTCCCCGTCGGTAGGACCGATTCGGAACTCGAACCCATTGACATCAAGAGTCTCCACCGGCTGGCGAATGGACGGTGTCAGCTCGCGGATGCGTTCGGTGGCGTCGGTGTTCCGCTTATCGAGCACGATATCCACGCGACGGTTTTTCGCCCGATTTTCGGCAGTATTCTGGGGATAGTACGGCATGAATTTGCCGAACGCTTCTACCCGAAGTTGATCCGGCCGCATACCGCGATCCAGCAGGAAGCGATAGACCGCCAGCGACCGTCCAAGTGAAATCTTCCACGAAATATCAGGGTTTTGTTCATCGTCACCCGGCTGATAGTTCAGCCCAAGTTCATCCCGAAGTTCAGCCGTGTGTCCGGCCAGAAGCAACGGATATTGAACCTGGATCAGTACCGGCATGAAACGATCCAGCGTGGCTTCACCTTCCTGAGACAACGTGGTGCCGTCAGGACCGAACAACAGGGACGAATTGATGGACAGGATCTGGACGAAGCGGTTGGACCGGAAGTTGATATCGTCGTCCACGTTCTCCCATTTGAGTTCCTTGAGCGGCTCCAGGTCGCCGGTATCAATGGGACCGGGCTCGACAGTGCGCCGGGTGTCCTTCTTGGAAAACACCTCGTAGCTGGCCTGATTGAAGCCGAACGTACCGATGATGGACCCGAGAGCGACCAGTTTTCGACGCGCATCGATCTGCGACATGGACACCAGCAGGACGAAAAAAGTCAGCATCAGTGTCATGACGTCCGAGAACGTGATCATCCACGGCGGCATCTCATCACATATCTGCTTTTTCTCTTTTTTCGCCATGACTTCCCCCGGGAAGAGGGTTGAGCGTTACTCGGAAACGACCCTGTCCTTGGGCGGCAGGTAACTGTTCAGCTTCTCCTCGATAATACGCGGGTTCTCCCCTTTGGAAATGGACAGTATCCCTTCCATGATCATTTCACGGAGCAGGATTTCCTCTTTGCTTCGCGCCTTGAGCTTACCCGACATGGGGTTGAACACGAGGTTGGCGAGGATCGCCCCGTACAGGGTCGTCAGCAACGCCACCGCCATGGCCGGACCAATGGTCGAAGGATCGGACATGGTCTGGAGCATCTGAACCAGCCCGACAACCGTACCGATCATGCCCATGGCCGGAGCCAGGGTGCCAAGCACCGCGACAACGTCAGCGCCGGTCTGATGCCGTTCGGACAGATAGGAAATCTCGGTCTCCAGAATCTCCTGAATGGTCTGGGGCTCCAGGCCGTCGACCGTCAACTGCAACCCTTTGCGCATGTATTCGTCATCGATATCCTTGATCAGCGGTTCCAGAGAGAGAATACCTTCACGACGAGCGCGGTTGGCGTAGTCCTTGAAACGCTCGATGACGTCCACAGGGGATTCCAGGTTGGAAAAGAACGTATTCTTGATAACCCCGATGACCCCGATGACATAGCTGACAGGATAGTTGACCATGGCTGCGCCAAGGGTTCCACCGACAACGATCAGGAATGAAGGGACAGAAATAAAAATGATCAGACTGGAGCCGGTCAGAATAGCTGCCAATACCAGTCCGAAAGAGAGAACTATGCCAATTACGGTTCCGAGATCCATACCTATCGCTTCCTTGCGTCAGTAGTGCTTTCGGCGTTTATGCTCTTGGGGGCCGCGCCCCGAAAATCCTTGTTCCGATTCGAACCAGCGTTGCCCCTTCTTCCACGGCCGGTACAAAGTCACCGGTCATGCCCATGGATAGATGAGGCAGGGATATTCCCAACTGTCCTTCCAGCTCGTCCCTGAGCTGGCGCAGTCTGGCAAAAACGGGTCGCGCCCGCTCCGGTTCATCAAAAAACGGCGGCATTGTCATCAGCCCGCGCAGTCGAACTCCGTCCATTTCCATGACCGCGTCCGCCAGCTCAGGCAGATTCTCCACCGAAATACCCGACTTTTGTTCCTCTCCGGCTATGTTCACCTGAAGAAGAATATCCTGCACGGCATCCCGCGCAAGGGCCTTGTTGCTCAATGTGTTCGCCAGCTTGCGGGAATCGACGCTGTGGACCAGCGCAAAATTGCCCGCCACGAACTTCGCCTTGTTGGATTGCAGGCCGCCGATGAAGTGCCATCGCACATCCAGATCGGCCAGTTCTTCCTGCTTGCCCACGGCTTCCTGCACATAGTTTTCGCCAAAATCCACCTGACCGGTCTCTGCCAACGCCCGGATATCACTTGCCGGATGCAGCTTGGATACCGCCACAAGGGAGACATCCTCGGTTTTTCGACCCGCGGCACGAGCCGCTTCAGCCAGAGCTTCCTTGACCTGTTGTGTGCGTTCAGCCAGTTCGTTCTTTCTATTGCTCATAATAATCAAACAAGTTCAGGCCTTAATCTACAATTGCATTATCGGCCTGTTTTATATTTAGTTTAATGAATTAATGAAAAAAAGCGTCGCAATAACACACGACACCACGTATATCACGACCAACACCGTTGTAACTACCCGATTTTGCGGAAAAAGAACAAAGACTGAAAAACGGCAATTTTTTCAGATTATTAAGTCTAGAAAGAATCTAGTCTTTCTTGCTGGTCCCCCTTCAGTTCTGTGCAACATCGTGACAGCAAGCACGCGCCCGCTTTTTGCATTGGATATCAGAACACACGGCGTCGCGGTACGCAATGCCCTTATCCATCTGGTCATCGAGCACCGAAACCAGAGCACCACTGCGCACAATGGGCAAAAACATGACTGCCACTGGATGAAACCAAGGAGCCAGACGATTTTTTCTTGATTCCGCGTGATAAAAAGTAATATTTCACCCATAATCTATATATAGAGGGTTGACTACATGGACGCTAAACGTGCATACGTCCCCCTCAAACCCCGCGTCATACGCCGATCTTCAGGAGTATGAGCTACAACAAAGCGGTCGCTGAGGCGGTTGTGTTCCCCCCAACAGCGCGGCCCAGAGTACACTATGCCGAAAGATCTCATCATTGTTGAGTCCCCTGCCAAAGTGAAAACCATTTCCAAGTTTCTTGGAAAGGACTACATCGTGGACGCTTCCGTAGGTCACGTCCGCGACCTGCCCACCCGTGATCTCGGCGTGGACGAAGAAAACGACTTCGCCCCGCAATACGAGGTGATCAAGGGCAAGGAAGACGTGGTCAAACGCCTGAAAGCCGCAGCAAAGAAGGCACAAACTGTCTTCCTCGCACCTGACCCCGACCGCGAGGGAGAGGCCATTGCATGGCACGTTGCCGAACTCATCCGTCCGGTCAACGACAATATCCGCCGCATCCAGTTCAACGAAATTACGGCCAAAGCCGTCAAGAACGCACTGGAAGAGGCGCAGGAACTCAACGAAGACCTCTTCGACTCACAACAGGCGCGCCGCATCCTCGACCGTCTGGTGGGGTACAAGATTTCTCCCATTCTCTGGAAAAACGTAAAGCGGGGCATCTCCGCTGGCCGTGTCCAGTCCGTTGCACTGAAGATTCTTGTGGAACGGGAAAAAGAACGCCGCGCATTCCGCCCTGATGAGTACTGGCCATTCAAGGTACTGCTCGCCGGAGAAAATCCGCCTCCTTTCTGGATGGATTTACACAAGCTGGAAGAGAAAGCGGTCAAACCCGGCGTCAATCACATTTCCAACGGGGAAGATGCCGCGGCCTTGCATGAAGCACTGGAAAACGGCGAATTCGTTGTTGATTCGGTGCAGGAGAAACAGCGCAAGCGTTCTCCCTTGCCGCCGTACATCACCTCGACCCTGCAGCAGGACGCCAACCGTCGCATGGGATATTCGGCCAAACGGACCATGTCCGTTGCCCAGCGCCTCTACGAGGGTGTCGAGCTCGGCAAGCAGGGAACCACGGCGCTGATCACCTATATGCGTACCGACTCCGTCCGTATCGCCAAGGATGCGCAGCAGGCCGCCAAGAAGCTGATCCTCGATAAGTTCGGCGGCGATTACTACCCATCCAAGACCCGTAATTTCAAGACCAAGGGCGGGGCTCAGGATGCGCACGAAGCGATCCGCCCTGTTGACGTTTCCATCACCCCGGAAGACATCAAGTCCTACCTGCCATCCGAACAGTACAAGCTGTACCGGCTGATCTGGCAGCGCTTTGTGGCCTCGCAGATGGCCCCGGCAACGTTCTGGGACACCACGGTTCTAGTCAAAGCGCCGCGCACCCAGTGGCGCGCCAAAGGCGAGCGTTTGCTCTTCCCGGGCTTCCTTGCCGCCATGGACAAGGCCAAGAGCGACGGCGACACCGAACTGCCCAAGCTGGCCGAAGGTGAGGTGTTGCAGCTCAATGAACTGAAAAAGGAACAGAAGTTCACCCAGCCGCCGCCGCGTTATTCGGAAGCATCCCTTGTCAAGACGCTGGAAGAGCTGGGTATCGGTCGTCCGTCCACTTACGCCGCCATTATTTCCACCCTGCTCGATCGCGAATACGCTCGACAGGAAGAGAAGCGTTTCATTCCCACGGAACTGGGCTTCACTGTTTCGGATCAACTTTCCGAGCACTTCCAGGCACTGATGGATGTCGGATTCACCGCGCAGATGGAGAACCTGCTTGATGATGTCGCAGCAGGCAATCAGGACTGGGTCCGCCTGCTCAACGACTTTGGTGGCGATTTCTATCCCACGCTGGACAAGGCACGGACCGAAATGGCGCGCTCCCAGCAGGTGACTGACATTGTCTGCGAGAACTGCGGCAAGCCCATGGCCATCAAATTCGGCAAGACCGGCGAGTTCCTGGGCTGCACCGGGTTCCCCTCCTGCCGGACCATCAAGAACTTCACCCGCGACGAGCAGGGCAACATTCAGGTTCTGGAACGGGAAAAGCCCGAGGAAACAGGCGTCAAATGCGAGAAGTGCGGACGCCCCATGGCTATCAAACAGTCCAGACGAGGCGAATTCCTCGGCTGCACAGGCTACCCGGACTGCAAGAGCATCGTCAATTTCGAGCGGGATGAGAACGGCAAGATCAAGGTCATCGAATCCGAGAAGCCCAAAGTTGTCGGCACCTGCCCTGAATGCGGCGGCGAACTGCTGCTCAAGAAGGCCCGCACCGGCTCACGGTTCATTGCCTGTTCCAACTACCCGGACTGCACCTTTGCCCAACCGTTTTCCACTGGCGTCGCCTGCCCGAAGGAAGGATGCGAAGGCGAACTGGTCGAGAAATCATCGCGCCGCGGCAAGCTGTTCTACTCCTGCTCCACGTACCCCAAGTGCGATTACGCGGTCTGGAACTGGCCCATCGCCGAGGCGTGTCCCAAATGCGAGCACCCGATACTCACGCGCAAGACCACCAAGGACAAGGGCGAGCACATCGCCTGCCCCAAGAAGGGCTGCGGCTACACCCGTCCCATCGAGGATAAAGAAGAAGATGAGTCTTAACTAACCGATAAAGGCCGCCTGCATCAGGCGGCCTTTATTTTATAGAAACCAAAACAAGGTCCCATTCCTTCTCTTCATGAAACACCTTCCCTACTCACCTTCTGCCAAAACCTTCCGCACCTTTTTCGGTTTGTCCGGTAACGACCCGAGGTAAATGCCAACCAGGGCCATGCCGACTCCCAGTAGTTCCACCGGCGTGGTGGGCTTGTCGAAAAACAGAATGTCCCAGACATAGGAGAGCGTGGGCTGGAGCAGCAGGATCAGTCCGACCAGTGAGGTACGCACCTGCTGGATGCCACGGGTGATCAGATACCAGCCGCCCGCGTGACAGACGAGGGCAAGGGTTCCGAGCGCCAGCAGAGATTGGGTGTTCGGAATGACGAACGACTCCTGTTGGACAAGGGCCAGACCGCCAAGAATGAGACCGGTTTGCAGAGCCACGGCACAAGCCATGGCCAACGGGTCGGCCTCAGCCTTACTCAAGGAATATTTGAGAGCCAAAAGGTACAAAGCGTATGCCAGCGCCGTCAGCAGACCAAAGGCAACCCCGACCTGAAATTCCGGTGTAAAGGATGCCCAGCCCACACCGACCATGCAGTACAGCCCGCTCAGGGCCAACGGGATAGCCAACAGGAAAAGGCGGGTTACCCGCTCCTTGAGAAATAGGATAGAAACACTTGCCAGAATGATGACCTGGAAATTGGCGAGCATGGTAGACATGCCCGGCCCGATGGCGCCGATGGAGCGATGCCAGAAAAAGAAATCCGCAGCAAAAAACAGCGCGCCCAGAAACGACCACTTCCAGATGTGCAGGGTCATATGGCGCAGCTTGCCGAGTCGCCACAAAATGACGAACATCCCCAGCCCACCGATGACCAGTCGATAGAACCCGACCACATCCGGCGGCACATCGGCCAGCATGACCATCACCGACGAAAAGCTGATGATCACGGCCCCTATGATGAATCCGGTCATGATCCTACCACCGAAAGGCGCTCGCCCAGCGTAATACCGGTGTGATCGGTATGGGCCACATACGGCCACGCCTCCACGCCACACTCCAGCGCCTGATAGAACAGTTCCGCATACACGGGATCAACGACATCCGCCGGACCGAAACACCGCCCGTCCGGTCGCTGCACCAGAAAGAACAGGGCCACCCGTACGCCGGTATCAGCCAGCTCCATGAGCTCTCGCAAATGCTTCTGCCCCCGCTCGGTGACGGCATCGGGGAAACAGGCCACATCATCCTCGACCATGGTCACGTTCTTACACTCCACCCACAGCTCGCCCCGCTCACCGGACAGGTAGGCATCCAGCCGGCTGTTGCCGACCTTGGCTTCCTTTTTGAAATGATCGTACCCGGCCAGTTCCGGGAGAGCGCCCGTTTCCCATGCCTTGTAGAGCATCCTGTTGGGCGTCAGCGTGTTCACCCCCACAAAGCCATCGTCAAGAGACAACGCTTCCAGTGTATACTTGAGCTTGCGATTGGGATTGGCCGCAGGAGAAAGGAGAGCCGTGGAACCGGCACGGAGCAGCCCGAGCATGGAGCCGGTGTTGTTGGTATGGGCCAGCAGAACCTCGCCCTTGTCGTCACCGTCCAGCGCTGTGGCTTCGACGGTAAACCGCTTGTAGCGGCGAATGAAAGCGGCTTCCCGACACCGATCGTGAAAGGGAATCATACATGTGGATTTTGGCACTTCTGCTCCTGTAGGTGGGCTGTTCCAAACTGCTTTGGCACCATTCAACCGGTTTATCAAGACGTATTACGGTTGCCGCCGATCAAAATATCGAATAATACTATGATTCAGCCGAAAAGTATGTAGAGGTATGTCATGCAAAGAATTGCCATAGATAAACTTGAGCCGGGAATGATCCTCGGCGAAGACCTGACCACGGAAGAAGGACGCCTGCTGCTACCCAGAGGAGCCATGCTCACCAGTGGGCACATTCGAACATGCCGTGTCTGGGGAATCCCCGATGCTGTCATTCAGGGAGAAGAAGAGGAGAATGACGGGTATCCCGATTCATTCGACCAGATCGACCCCGAAGTGCTCGACGCATGCAAGATCATGGCTGCCCAACGTTTCGTGCTGAACCCCTCGACCCATCCGGCGGTCAAGCAAATGGCCAAGCTGTATGTGCTCCATCAATCACGCGGGCTGGATGCCGATCAGGCCCGCTGGATGCTCACGGCAACGCCCCATGACGATTCGTTCGCATTCTATGGTGAGGAAGAAGAAGAGCGCGTCAGAATTCGCCCTGATGAAGTCGTCAAGGAAGAGCTTAAACTCGCCACCCTGCCCGATGTCGTCACCAAAATCGTCGAGAACATCGACAACCCCAGCAGTTCAGCCGCCTACATTTCAGAAATCATCAGCCGCGACGTCGCCCTCTCCGCCAAGCTGCTCAAGGTGGTCAACACCCCGTTCTACGGCTTTGCCAGCAAGATCGACACCCTCTCTCGTGCCGTGACCATCGTCGGCACCCGCCAACTGACCAATCTTGCTCTCGGTATCTCTGTCATCAATTCCTTTGCGGACATTCCTGAAGAATTTTTCACGCTCAAGGAGTTCTGGCTGCACTCGATCACCTGCGGAATCGTGGCCCGCCTGCTGGCTGATGAAGCCGGCCTGGAAGGAGGGGAAACATTCTTTGTGGGAGGCCTGCTGCACGACATCGGACGACTGGTCATGCTCAAGAATCACCCGGAGGCATCTACCAATGTCCTTCGTCCGGCAAAGACCGGCCGCCGTGCACTGGTGGAAGTGGAACGAACCATATGGGGCTGCACACACGCCGACATCGCAGGGAAGCTGCTCCAGTCGTGGCGTCTTCCTGTCCGGCTTCAGGCCATGGTCGCCAACCACCATTCGCCCATGGCTTCCTCCACCCCAAGAGAAGCGGCAGTGATCCACGTGGCGGATTTCATCACCCACGGCATCGGCATCGGTTCCAGCGGATGCTCACTGGTCCCGGTTCTCAACGCCGAGGCATGGATGCAGCTTGGTCTTCCCGAAAGCGCCATCAAGCCCATTACCCGCAAGGCCGAGCGACAGGCCCACGACGTGATGACCGCTTTCTTCGGACAAATGGAGTAGGGGCAGTCAGAACTGCCCCCTAGCTACTTTGCTTTTTCCTTTTCCCGAACCGCTTCGAGAATCTTTTCGCCTTCCCCGTCATAGACAGCCCTGTCCTCAATAGGGGTCGGCTCCGTCACTTCGGGCCAGACGCCCGGCTGTGGTTCGGGTCCCTTTTGCGCTTCCTCACAGGGAGATGAATCCGTCATGACCGGGGTCTTGCGGATATCAACACCGGGAACGGGCGCGCTGAACTCGATGGCGATATTGTTGGGGTCAAAGGTGTAAATGGAGTGAATGAATCCATGATCCACCACCTCGGAGCACCAGATGTCCGCAGCTTCGAACTTGTCCTTCAGTTCCCACAAATCCTGTTCGCAGGAGACCTCGAACGACAAGTGATCGAAGGCAGCCTTGCCTTTGACCGGGAAACCGTGGTCCTTTTCATCCAGAGGCTCCACACCCGGCCACTCGAAAAAGGCGATCATGTCGTGCTCTGCGATCTCAAAAAAATAATGGCGGTACCCGGGGTGACCAAGTCCCACGACCATGCGCATCCCCAGCAGGTCACGCCAAAACCGAATTGTCGTATCCATATCGCCCGTGACCATGGCGAGATGGTTGATGCCGGTATATTTAACCATCAAATATCCCCTAACTCTCCTTGCCGAGGCAGACGGTCTGCCCTTCTTCCAGTGCACGCTCTTTTTGTCTGAGAGAGCGGCGCAGTTCCGCTTCCTTGTATCGACGTCTGGCGGTTTCGGTCTCCAGCAGCAGTGGCGGCACCTGGGCCGGACGTCCATCGTCATCCAGTGCCACGAATGTCAGATAGGCCGAGTTGGTATGGCGGATTTCGCCCGTCTTGAGGTCTTCGGCCTCAACGCGAACACCGACTTCCATGGATGTTTTACCCACATGGTTCAGCGACGCCTTGAAGGTCAGCAGTTCTCCCATGTAGGCAGGCAGCTTGAAGGCCATCCGGTCAATGGAGGCGGTGACGATATTCATGCGGCAGTGTTTCTTGGCAACAACGCCGCCGGCTGTATCAATATGTTTGAGGATCACGCCACCGTGGAGGTTCCCTGCAGGATTGGCATCCTGGGGCAACACCAGATGGGTCATGATCACTTCGGATTCCTTGGCGGATTTCGGTTCCACGTTATTCTCCCTTATGCTTTCCATATTCGACGCGCGCTTCCCACACCAGTTTGCCGACCTTCCTGCCCAGGTCTCCCTGTCGGGCGCGGATGAGGGCTTCGGCTGCTTCGACATTGCCCTGCTGCTTGAGCAGCGTGGCAGACTCGATGTCGCGCAGATGCTTTTCACATTCATGAATCAAGCCGGAGATATTCAGGGTTTCCAGTTCCCTTGGCACACGCACGGAGCGCACTTTCCTGCTCATATCCATCCTCCTGATGTTTTCATGGCGTCATACCAATTTGATGACAGAGTGTGGTCGGGTGGTCAAGCAATCCCGTTGCCACGTCCCACGATTTGGGGCATTGTGACCGTTCAACCTCGTAACCCGGACTGCTGCAATGCCCGTGAATTTCTTCCGCCTGATCGCCTCTGCCGTATCGATTGTCGGCTGCCTGATACTGGTGAGCACTGTTGTCGACTGGATGGCCGGCGATCTCGCCACTCGTTTTTTTCCTGATAAAGAGCCCACACCGGGATTCCATTTTGCCGGGCTACTTCTGGCCCTTCCCGTCCCCCTTCACGTCATCTTCGTCGGCCTCATCGTGCAGAAGCGGTGGCTTTCGCCCCCGTGGGCACGGTTTGCCTGGATCGGCGTGGCATCCTCGGGCGTCTGGCTGGGCATTTCATTGCTCGTCCGGGCGCTGTAGAGAGCACGGTTGCCCTTGGTATCCCAACGGTATATCTTCACACTATGTCCAAAATAGCCATTATTTCCGACCCGCACGCCAACCTTGAGGCCCTGATACGGGTCCTCGACGATATCGAGGATCACTCCGTTGATGAAATCATCTGCACCGGCGACCTCATCGGATACGGCCCACAACCCCAGGAATGCTGCGATCTGGCCCGTGAACGGGAAATTACCGTACTGCAAGGCAACCATGAGCAGGGGTTGATCAACATCTACCACCTGCAAGGCTTCAACCAGCCAGCCAAGGATGCCCTGCGCAAAACCCGGGCCATGATCTCGGACGAAACATACACCTGGCTGGTATCCCACCCCAAATCGCTGGTTCGATACGGCTGCCGGTTCGTCCACGGATTGCCGCCGGATTCCGTGACCGAATACCTTTGGAAACATGAGCATAGTCTGGAGCAGGTCTTCCCCACATACCCCGAACAGGTTTGTTTTGTGGGACACACCCACGACCTGATGCGCTTCACGTACGGCAAGGGGGTATGCTCGGAGCGCCTGCCTTTGCCCGAAGGCGAACTGCAACTCGACCCAACCCTGCGTCATCTCGTCAACGTCGGCGCAGTGGGGCAGCCCAGGGATGGCAATAACGCTGCCAAGTATGTCCTGTTCGACACCGAGACCCTGAAGCTGACTGTGCGTTTCATTCAGTACGATATCCAGAAAACCGTAGACCGTATTCTCGCTTGCGGTCTGCACCGGGGTTTTGCCGACCGCCTCTGGTAGGCAGCGAAAAAGGCCACAGCGCCATATACCATACGGGGGTATATTCTGGTTCTGTTCTCCTCCCTTTATTCTCTTTGTGGGCTGTAATTCAAACGCATCGAGTTCACCTGTTTTCAGCTCAAAATTCCCCATCGCTTCAAAAATAATAACGCATGATTCCGACCATAAAGGTAGGGAATATGCACTTTATACCTGTTTTTACTCAATCTATCGCATTGCGAGCGAAGGATTAGAATTTTCGATACCTCCGTTGACACGAATACCCCCTATAGGTATTGTTGACTCACTTATGCGGATACCCCGTATCGGTATATTGGCAACAAGTGGATGTGCACTTCACGGTTAGGAAGCCGCACCCACAAGGAATAACCATCAATGGAGGAAACCATGTCACGCAAACTGATGCTGATCGTATCGACCCTGCTTATTTCCATTTTCGCTTTTTCCGCAGCCTTTGCCATGGGCGGCGGCAACGCCCGCAAGGGTAAGTTCCTGTACCGGAAGAACTGTCGTTCCTGCCACGGAACCAGCGCTTCCGACCTCAGCCCCTCTTCCAAGACACAGGCCCAGTGGACCGCCACCTTCGCCGACACAGGCAAGATTCAGTGTTCCGGCGACTGGACCATTTCCGAACAGGATCTCAACGACATCTTCACCTACCTGCACGACTACGCTTCGGACTCTCCGTCCCCGGCCAAGTGCAGCTAACCATCGGCCTGATGCCGGGAGAGTCTGTTGTGGGTCTCTCCCGGTATTTGACCACCTTCCCATCGGCAGCGTCTGACTGAACTGTCCAGAGGAAGGAGCAACAGCGAAGAGTTGCCGCCAGCAATAGCAACTCACCAAACCATAACCAGACCAACAGGCACGACTCTCCATATCGCCGGGAGAAGAATACTCCCATCGCAGGACGATATGCTGCCGCACCGGTCTGGCTATTCTCAAAAGGATCACCTTCGAGACTTTTGAACGCCGGAGGCAAACAGTGTCCGATCACAAAATTTCCCGCCGCGACTTCTTCAAGGCTTCGAGTCTTTTTGCGGCTTCAGCCGTAGGTGGCCCGGCAGTGCTGGGTGGCCTGAAAAAAGCACAGGCGGCTCCTGTACAGGCTGCCCCCTGGGAATCCAGGTTTTCCGCCTGTGATATGTGCTTCAACAAATGCGGTCTCATCGCCCGCGTGGAAGACGGGGTGGTCAAGAAACTTGACCCGAATCCGAAGTTCCTCAAATCACGCGGCATGTTATGCGCCCGCGGCAATGCGGGCATCCGTCAGGTCTATGACCCGGACCGCCTGAAATACCCCATGCTCCGAAAAGGTGCCCGGGGTGAAGGCAAATGGCAGCGCATTCCATGGGACGAAGCCCTGGATATGGCTGCGCAAAAGATGCAGGAAGTACGCGAAAAGTACCTCCCCTGCGGCCATCTGTTCTCTGCCGGAACCGACCTCCATACACAGTTCGTGGGCCGCTTCGCCGAAGTATACGGCTCATTCAATGTGACATCCCACGAATCCCTGTGTCTGGTCTCCAACAACCGCGCCTTCCTCGACACATTCGGCGAGGTGCCCTTTGCCGACGTGCTCCATTCGAAATACGTCATCATGTGTGGTGCCAACCGCTTTGAAGCGTTGGTCACACCGGACTCCATGGACCTGATGACCGCCATGCGCGAGCACGGCTGCAAGCTGGTCACCCTTGATCCGCGTTACACCAAGACCGCGGCCCTGTCCGATGAATGGCATCCCATCAAGCCGGGAACCGACATGGCCTTCATGCTCGCCCTGGCCCACGTCATCATCCATGAGAAGCTGTATGACCCGCAGTGGATTGCGGAAAAGACCTACGGCATCGAGCAGCTTGCCGAACACGTCAAACAGTACACCCCGCAATTTGCCGCGGAAGAATGCAATATTCCGGCGGAAGATATCGCCCGCATCGCCAGAGAATTGGCGGCCGCGGCACCGTCGGCCATGATCTACCCGGGTCGACGCAGCTCCGACTACGAAGACTCCACCCAGATCAGGCGCGCTTTTGCCATCGTCAACGGCCTGCTCGGCAACTGGGACCGTCCCGGTGGCCTGCTGGCCGCCCGAGCAGTGGGACTCAAGGGCGTTCCCTATGATGCCCCCTGGTATGACGACAACCATTTCGAGCGCGTGGACGGCAACAAGGTACCCATGATGTTCGAGCATGAAGGCTCGTTCCTCATCACCCGTGACGCCATTCTCGCCGACGATCCGTACGAAATCCGCGGCTGGCTGGTCTACAAGACCAACCCCATGGGTACGGCCCCCAACCGGCAGAAAACCATCGAGATGATGAACAAAATGGACTTCATCACGGTCATCGATATCGCCATGTCCGACACGGCATGGTTTGCCGATCTCGTGCTGCCGTCCCAGTCCTATCTGGAGCGCTACGATCCCTGTTCGGGATTGCAGGGCTCAAGCGCCTGCGCCTGCGTGGTCAAACGCGACCCCGTTGTCGATCCGCTGTACGAATCGCGGCCCTGTTTTGATATCATGAAAGACCTGGCCAACCGGATGGAGCTTGGCGAATACTTCGACTTCACCATCCCCGAGTACCGTGAGAAGCAATTGGAAGAACTGCCGCACGCCGAGGAAATTCTCGACCGCGACGGCGTCTACTACAACCCGTCCAAGGTCTACGGCATCTATGAGGGCAAGGTGTACAAGACCCTGTCCAAGAAGATCGAGCTGTACAACCAGCGATACGAGAAGATGGGCATCGACCCGCTGCCGAGCTACACACCGCCGGTCAAGGTCCCGAAAAACCAGTTCCGGCTGATCATCGGCCGCGACGCCATGACGACGCAGTCGTCCACGGCCAACAATTCACTGCTCAACGAGTTCAACCCCACCAACACGCTGTGGATCAACACGGCCAAGGCCCAGCAACTGGGCATCGCCAATGGCGAAACCGTGGTTGTTTCCAGCCCGGTGGGAACGCAGGAGCTGCAGGCCGAGGTCACGGACCGTATCCGCGAGGATGCCGTCTACATGCTCACCGGCTACAACACCCTGTCCACCATGCAACATCTCGCTCACGGCAACGGGGCGTCCATCAACGAGCTTCTGGTCGATGACTATGACACCGTGACGGGCAACGCCTCCATGCACACCACGTTTGTCACCGTAACAAGGAAGGTGGCGTAATGGCACATCAACTGGCAATGGTCATCGATGCGACCAAATGCATCGACTGCAAGGGATGCGTCGCCGCCTGCAAGGTGGCAAACGACGTACCCGAAGGGCAGTGGCGCAACTGGATCAAGGTGGACGAAACCATACCGGCTCCAGGCCTCCTTCCCAAGCGCAAGGCACGCTTCCAGCCCGGAGCCTGCATGCATTGCGATATTCCGTCCTGCGTTGACGCCTGTCCGACCGGCGCAACCTACAAGAATATCGACACCGGCGAAGTCATCATCAACGAGGACCTGTGCATCGGCTGCGGCAACTGCATTCCGGCCTGCCCATACGGGGCGCGCTTCCGCAATGAGCAGAAGCGCAAAGCCGACAAGTGCAACTACTGCCCGGAACGCCGCGCACAGGGCATCCCTCCGGCATGCGTAGACACCTGCCCGACCAAGGCACGGGTATTCGGCGACATCAACGACCCGGAGAGCGAAGCCGGACGTCTGTATCAAAAAAACAAGGACAGCCTGAAGCGTATCATCGCCAAAACCGAGACCATGCCCAACATGTACTACCTCGGTGATCCCGGCGTGACGGACTGGGCTGGCGAAGCGGTCATGCCCGCTTCCATGCTCGCCATGAAGGAGAGCGCGCCGTTCATCAAGGGTATCGTCGGCCTTTCGGGCCTTGGTGTTCTGGCCATGCTGGCCCGCCAACTGTTCGTCGATTCGCCTGAAGAAACGAGCGGCAAGGAGGACTCCGATGCCTAAAATCATGCACAAACGACACGACAAGTCAGATATCTTCATCCACTGGTACAACGCGGTTTGCTGGATTCTCCTGCTGGTCACCGGCGTGGGGCTTATCCAGCACCAGGCCATCGACCCGTTCGGGTCCGGCTATCCCGAGGCATTGCGCAACATGGTCGGCGGCGGGGGCAACCTGCTACGCATCCATGAGGGCATCGGCCTGGCCTGGATCGCCGGGTTCATCATCTATCTGATCATCAACTTCAAGGGCGCCATGTTCTTTCTTTCCGAGGTCTTTCCTGTCTCCATCGGACGGGACATGACCTGGATGTTCAAGAAGATGGTCCTGATGACACTGGGGCCCAACGTCCTCAAGAAGATGGGCGTGGACCCGGAACTGCCGGATCAGGGATTTTACAACATGGGACAGAAAGCCTTTGCCCAGGCCAGTGTGGTCGGTGGTGTGGTTATCGCTGTTACCGGCGTGATCATGTACCTGTCCGACCGCTCTTTCGGGACGGAAGCCACCGGTCTGGTCAGTTGGTCCATATTCATCCACTTCATCGCAGTGGGGCTGGTCTTTGCCGGTCTGCTGGTACACGTCTACATGGCTGCCATATCCAAGGAGGAACGCCCTGGATTCAAGTCCATGTTCACCGGTGTCGTGCCGGACGATTATGCCAAGCATCACCACCGCCTGTGGTGGAACAAGGTCAAAGCCGGGGGCAAGTAGCCCACCGGAGAAATATGGTTCTATTGAATGGGTTTTGAGCGGCGGCGAGGGGCTGGCCGTGAAAAACAGCAACAATCTTAGGAAGGGAGTGTGTTATGCACAAGCGATTACTTGCCGTCTTCATGATGATGGCACTGACAATGACAGTCATGGCCGGGGCGGCCGCGGCTGAAGAAGGCAAACAGCCGACGTTCAAGGAATTCCATTCCATCGTTGACTACAAATACGTGGCGAAATACGCCAAGATGCCAAAGCCCAACGGGGTCATGATCGTTGACTCGCGCCCCTACAAACCGAAATTCGTTGCCGGTTACATCCCGACTGCCGTGTCCATTCCGACCAGCCAGTTTGACAAGATGACCGACCTGCTGCCCGCAAACAAGGATGACCTGCTCATCTTCTATTGCGGCGGTTTCAAGTGCGCTCTCTCCCACAAGGCGGCATGGAAAGCAGAGAAGCTCGGCTACACCAACGTCAAGGTTTACGCCGCCGGTTTCCCGGATTTCAAGAAGCATCATCCGTACTACTCCATCGGTCTGGAGACCCTTAACGACATGATCGCCAACGGTGATCAGTACGCACTGGTCGACGCTCGTCCGTACAAAAAGTATCTGTCCGGTGCCATCCCGTCCGCCATCGGTATTCCCGAGCGCGAATTTGCCGACAAGCGCGGCATGCTGCCCGTGGACAAGGCCGGAACCGCACTGGTCTACTACTGCGGCGGTTACAAGTGCGCTCTGTCCCACAAGTCCGCCATCAAGGCCCGCTACCTTGGCTACAAGAAGGTCATGGTCGCCGAAGCCGGCTACCCCGGCTGGAAGGAAATGTTCGGCGGTGCTGACGCCGTGCAGGTCAAGGCTGGCGCAATGGAAGGAGCCGTGGATACCGAGTGGTTCCTGGCAACCATCAAGAGCAACCCGGACGCCATCACATTGATCGACGTTCGCGACCCGGAAGAATACGCAGCCGGTCACTTCCCGTCCGCCATCAACATGCCTGTCGACATGGTGGAAAAGAAGGCCAAGGAAATCCCCACGGACAAGCCCATCGTCTTCTCCTGCGCCACCGGTGCACGAGCTGGCGAAGCCTACTACCTGTTCATGGATCTGGTGCCTGATGCCAAGAACGTCTACTACCTTGAAGCCACCAACGACTTCAACGAAGACAATACCTATGAAGTACATCCCAACAAGTAGGGATTGACCATTAACCGCGGGATTGGAGGTCGGACTCCGGTTCATCTCCCACCCTCCGATCCCGCATCCTGTTGCACAAGACAGGGCAAGGAGCACGCATGATGAAAACTACTTCCTCCATTGTAGTTGTGCTTCTTGTCCTGTGTCTTTTTCTTCCGAATGCAGCCCGATGTGCGGACGAAGAGATATGGTGGGAATCGGCGCGGGAGGAAGCCGATAAAGAAGGGTACAAGCTCATCAACACCAAGGAACTGGCCGAAATTCTCGATTCAGACTCCACCGCCATCATTGTTGATGTACGTGCGGATTATGAATTCATGGCCGGCCACATCCCCGATGCCGAGAATATGGAGTTCGACCTCGGTGACCGGATGGGACTTTCCGACGAGAAGCGAACCGCTTTCACGGAGTTGATAGGTGGCGACAAACAGCGTCGGGTGATCATCTACTGCCGGAGCTTCAGGTGACTGCGCTCCAGCATTGCGGCGCACTGGGCAGTGCGTCTCGGATACACCGAAGTCTATCGGTATCCCGGCGGGTTTCACCGCTGGCAGGAAACGCATCCCGAACAGGTGGTAGGTGATGATTCAGCCAAGAAGGTTCTGGCAGTGGGCGATCTGTTCCCCGACTGTCGAGTGGCGGTGCTCAACGGCGAGGATGACCGAGAATATCTCGGCCTGCCGCCGGGAACACGCTGGCTGTCTCTCTCGGACCTCAAGGCAAAGTTTGTTCTTATCCAACTCTACAACACCCTGTGCAGCGACTGTGTGGCCGAAACAAAAATGCTCACCCGCTTCTTCCGCAAGGTGCAGGCTGACGCGTTTCTGGCTGACAATCTCAAAATCATCGGCCTCGGCGTGTACGACACCAACCGGGATGTGGTGCGCTTCAAGAAACACTATAACGTACTGTATCCGCTCTTTTCGGACAGTCACGGACAGATATTCGAATGCCTCGGACAGGCAGAACTGCCCCTGGCCTATCTGGTGCGATCCCAGGGCGATGGCACATGGATCATTGAATTGGTGAAACGAGGATACTTCGAACCGGACGACACGTTCCTTGATACGCTGCGGGGCGCCATTGAAACGCCGATAACCGCCGATTAAGTCCTGACGGTCTCAAGGACGGCGACCATGCACCGCGTGGCAGCCGCAAAGACCGCATGGGGATGACCGTCGGCAAGTCTGGCATCGAAACGGCGCACCCAGGCTAGCATATCGCCTGCGAAGACTCGGCCCTGCGCTTCCAGATCGGAACGGTCTTCCGCCCAACCATGGGCGAGGAGATGGTAGAGATATTCCAGCTCAAGGGAGAGGTGATCCGGCGGTTCGTTGGACGGAAGGTCCACTTCGAGTCCGGCCTCGCTTAGACGATGCTGCATGGCAAGGGCTGCGTCGCCCATGACGGCCGGAGTATCGCCTTCGTAACAGGATTCATAAAGCGGTGCGACAACGCCGCCCCGGCCTGCGACGAAAAGGCGAACGTACTCGGACTGAACATCCTCAATGATTTCAGGCGAATCAGACATGGGCAAAATAGCGGCTTGCAGTTTTTCAATATGAGCCGTAAGGTGCCCGGTGGTTTTCGGAGGCCGTGCGGCCAGTTCGGGAACCGCCTTTTCGGACAGCATTGTCCATCCGCTGGAATCAGGACCACGGAATATGGCGGCCAACAGTTCGATGACATTGAGTATATAGAGCCGCTTGTCGCGATCGACGAGTTGATTGACGGGCATGGGATGCCTCCTTTGTCCTCTGATATTAATACCCTGCGAGGGTACGGTAAAGCCATGTTTTCGGCAACACTATACCGCCCGCAACATGCCATAGCTGTGAGGAGATGGCGATGAACACTGCAGCGAGTAAAATGGAACAGGAAGCGATAAAGAAAAACGTGCTCTCGCGCATGAAGCGCATTGAAGGGCAGGTTCGTGGCATCCAGGGCATGATCGAAAGCGGCAAGGAATGCGAAGATATCCTTGTTCAGGTTCGGGCTGTTCGCTCGGCCCTGCAATCGGCCAACAAACTCATCCTGAAGCGCTATCTTCTGAAGTGCCACGCCGATTCGCTGGAAAACGGCGAATCCCACGATGAGTCCCTCGAAAAATTCATCAAGGTCCTGACCGGATTCCTTGACGGATAGGAAACTATCAGCAGACCACAACGGATATAGAATATGAAACACCTACTGATGACCATCTGCCTGATGGCAGCCTTGGCCATGCCTGCAATGGCGGACACCAACTACGACGTTTGCTTCAGCTCCCTTGATATCGACGGGAACGGCTCCATTTCAAAAAGCGAATTTCTCATAGCCTTCTCTGATGGCGACATGGGGCTCTTCGACGAAGCCGACGGTAACGAAGATGGTGACGTCACCCATGAGGAATGGGAAGAATTCAAGGCCGGTAAGGGTTTTGAGGAAGGCGACGCATAAAGCGAGCCTTTCAGCGGTCCACAGAAAAAGCGGTGCCTTGAACCAAGGCACCGCTTTTTTGCGTCTATAAACAATAATTACAGCTTACTCGCCAAGGCCCATGGCCCGCAGGAATCCCGGGTCCTCGGTCCAGCCGGAGCGGACCTTCACCCATAATTCCAGGTGCACCTTGGAATCCAGCAGTTCCGAGATTTCCTTGCGCGCCTCGGAACCGACCTTCTTCAGGTTGGCGCCCTGCTTGCCGATGATCATGCCCTTGTGGTTTTTCTGAGCCGTGTAGATGACCGCATTGACCAGAATCATGTCCGGTCGGGACTCCTCATCCCACACTTCGATCTCAACAGCGGTGGTATAGGGCAGTTCCTGACGAAGGGAGTAGAACAGTTTCTCGCGAATGATCTCGGAAGCCATGAACCGTACGGGCGCGGTTGAGATCTGGTCCTCGGGGAACATGGGCGGTCCCTCGGGGATGATGTCCAGAATCTTGGCCTTGAGTTCATCGGTTCCCTGTCCGCGCAGGGCGGAAATGGGGATGAACTCGGCCTCGGGCCACAGCTCGCCCAGCTTGGCCATGACGGGCAGCATGGTCGGCTTGTCCTTGACCCGATCGACCTTGTTCACGGCCACCAGCACGGGACGGCCCGTTTCTTTTACCGGCTTAACCAGCGGCTTGATTTCCTTGTCCAGGAGGTGCGGCTTGGCTGCGTAGAGGGCAGCATCAATCAGCACGACCACGGCATCGGCCGAGGCCAGGGCATTCCATGCGGACTCCAGCAGAAAGCGGTTCATCTTGCCGCGCAACTGGTGAATGCCCGGGGTATCAAGAAAAACGATCTGCGATTCATCATCGGTGTAGATACCACTGATGCGATTTCGCGTTGTCTGCGGACGAGGGGAGACAATGGCCACCTTCTGTCCGATATATTGATTCATGAGCGTGCTCTTGCCCGCATTGGGCGGGCCGATGAGCGCGACGGTTCCGAATTTGTGCATATTATGCCTCGCTTGTGGGGCGTACCCCGATAATTGGACGGTCCTGCGGGACCGCGACGCAACGCCTAGCCCCCTTTGCGACAAAAGGCAACACCACTGCTGCCTCTAGCCCGTATTTACCAACGATCATCTGACCGTTTCATCCTTGCTTTCACTCTGTCCGAATCGCTCTTCAGCCAGCCGGACCTTCTCGACAATCAGCCGGTAATACTCATCCGTGGGATCAAGATTCACCGGTCTTTTCCGCCGTTCATTCATCTTCAGTATCATGACGTCGAGCTTGCGCATCTGCTGATACCGTTCCTTCTCGGACTCCATGTGTTCCAGCAGATCAATAGCTCGGACGATTTCCCGCTCTTCGGCAATCTCCGCCGGGATATAGCCGGAATTCTTGAGGATGCGATAGGCCATGCGCAATTCAGCCGGGAGATTTTCTGTACCGTCTGGCTTGAGCGGCTCGCCCTTGCCTTCATAGTCGTCGAGTTTTCCCTCTTTGATGGCCCTTCGGATGTGGTCCTCGGCAACAATCTGAGAATAGTTGAACATGGCACCATCTTCCACACACGTGGTTCATTTGTCAAAGGCGGGTACGGATAATAACGACGATACGCGGGAGAAAGGACTAAAGATCAGCCATTCGGCAGACAGGGCAGACCTAAACCTCAACGCCCTGCTTCTTGTACTCATTGAGCTTGTTGCGCAGGGTGCGAACCGAAATACCGAGGAGTTCGGCGGCGCGAGTACGGTTGCCTGTGGTCTCCTGCAGGCTCTTGAGGATAAGCCGCTTCTCCATTTCATGGATGGGCATGACCGACATGGCTTCGGCCGGAGTGGAGGGCGGCGGTGCAGCACTGGCAGCCTGCTGATCCGCATCAACCGAGGCCAGATCGTCAGGCGTCCACTGCTCATCGCCCATGAGAAAGTGCCTGGGCTGGATGGGGCCGGCTCCGGCAAGGAGGACAGCGCGCTCCATGAGGTTCTGCAATTCGCGCACGTTTCCGGGCCACTCGTAGGACATGAGCCATTTTTTGGCTTCAGCAGTGAAAGCGAGCTGTCCGAGCCCATAGGTCGCCGAAAACTTGGCAACAAAAAAATCGGCCAGCAGCACCACATCTTCACCACGTTCCTTGAGAGCAGGCAGCTTCAGCGGGATGACGTTAAGGCGGTAGAACAGATCCTGACGGAACTTGCCTTCGTTGACCGTGCCTTCAATGTCGCGGTTGGTGGTGGCGAGCACGCGCACATCCACATTGACGGTCTCCACTCCGCCCACGCGGTCGAATTCTGACTCCTGCAACACGCGCAAGAGCTTGGCCTGGAGGCCGAGATCCATCTCGGTTATTTCATCGAGCAGGATGGTGCCGCCATCGGCCAGCTCGAATTTGCCGAGCTTGCGATTGATGGCACCGGTGAACGCCCCTTTTTCATGGCCGAACAGTTCCGATTCCAGCAGATGCTCAGGCAGAGCGGCGCAGTTGATGGCGACAAACGCCTTGTCTGCACGATCCGAATTGTGGTGCAGGTACCGGGCAAACATTTCCTTACCCGTACCGGACTCTCCGGAGATAAGTACCGTGGCCTTGGATTTGGCCACCTGTTTGGCAAGGGCGAGCACCCGAAGTACGGCGGGGTGCCGACCAATTATCTGAAATTTAGAGGCAGCGCCCGGCGTTGTCATGGAGGAAGGAACAGCCTGGGCAACAGGCTTGGCTGCCGGCTCGGGTTCCGGTGCCGGTTCCGGCTGCGGCTCAGGCAAAATGAGCTTGATTTTATCCCAGACCAGCGGTTCGAGCCAGAAATCGCGAGCGCCCAACTCCAGAAACTGCGTGGCTTCTTCTGCGCTTCCTGTGGCGGAAAAGACAACTATCGGGGGAAATCCTTCAATGGTCTGGGCCTGCTCCAGTAACGCCCGGGCATCAAAACCCTGTAACTTTGGTCGGCAAAAGACAATGCAAGGGTTTGATTTCTTGATAAAACCAAGGGCACCGGTCAGATTGTCGGCCAAGCCCGCCTGCAACCCTGCCTCCTTGAGAGTAGGGAAGATGGCGGTGACGGATTGTGGTTCCGCGATGAAGAGTACTGTTTGAGCCGACATGATTCATCCCTATTACCGGTAAGTTGAGATGTTTACAAGGGGTTCGCTCTTTTGTGTCGTTTACGCTCTCCTGACCGTGGATTTACCGGGTCTGGAGCCGTACACAGTCGATATCGACACAGTTCCGCGTCATACTTTGGAATAGATAACAGCAAATAACCTCCCAATATATATACTGTTTCAAATCGTTTCTTTAATCGTTGCTTTTCTTGCCCTACCCTGAGCCGTCTGCTATTTCTCAAAGGCTGAGGTCAACAACACTATCATGATACGCAACGCAATTCCCGTTTTCTGCTACCACAACGTCAGCGAGGTGGACAGCCACTCGCCCGATCTGTTCCGTGAGCATCTCGACGCCATTCAGGACGCCGGATACCGCACCATATCATCCCGCGAACTGCTCTCGGTGGTTCGTGGCGAAATGAAAGCCCCCCGCAAGGCCGTGGTTCTCACCTTTGACGACTGCCATATCTCCAACTGGCTCACGGTCGTACCTGAACTGGAAAAACGGGATATGACCGGCACCTTTTTCGCGCTCACCGACTTCACGGTACCCGGGGCCATCCGTACATGGGATGACGCACCGGGAATGCGCATCATGCCGGATGTATTCCGTGCCGCCCACGATGGGGACTATAGTCAATTCATCAATGAATCGGAACTGAGGGCCATGCTCGACAAGGGCATGGAAATATTCTCCCACGGGGGCCGTCATCAGGGGACCTTTGTCGATCTTTCGCCCCACTGGGCTCACTGGGTCTCACACACCGTCTACCCTGATCAAAGCAAGCCCTGGCCCACGTTCAAAGCGGGCAGCGCCTATGTTCATGACGGATTCTGGCCCCGTATTTCCGAAGACGGCGCTCTCAATTTCGTCACCCGCTCGCCCGAAGAGCGAATCCGCTTCTGCCGGGAGGATTTCCGCAAGAGCTTCGAGTGGATACGTGACCTCAACGGCTATGACGAGCAACTCTTTTGCTGGCCCTGGGGACAATTCGACAATGATGCCGAAGGAGAACTCAAGAAGGCCGGATTTGCCGGGGCATTCACGCTGGAGCGCTGGGTGAACACCAAGGGAACCGATCCCTACCGACTCAACCGCGTTGGTGTTGCCAGAAGCAAAAGTGGTAAGTGGGTGCAATCGCGTCTGCGCATGTACGGCTACGATCCCACTGCCCGCGTTTTCTTTAAATTTTACCGGAAAAAACCGGAAGTGAAGCACGTTCTGCTCGCCACGGATTCCAAAAAAGGCTCAGGCGGCAGTCGCCAGCTCATCAACAACGCCCACGCCTTGACGGATATGGGCATCCGCTGCTCGGCCATTCTCCACCCCGAGTCGCCTCTGGTGGCAGAACTGGAAGCTCTGGGTGTCACCGTACATACCTTTGACCGGTTCAAAAAATATATGGCCGCCGGACGATTCCTCAAGAAGATCGCCCGGGAGACCCATGTGGACGTGGTCCATACTTTCCACAATCGTGCCTACAAGATGGGCGTCATCGCCCGACTCATGGGCGGCGGGTTCAAACTGTTCATCAACCGCGGCGTCATCTCCCGGCCCAACGATATTTTCTTCCTGTGGACCGCCCTGTCCAACGGGGTGATCTGCAACTCCATGCAGTGCGCCGATGTGCTTCGCAAGCACCGGGTCAGCGAAAAACGGCTGAACGTGGTCTACAACGCCTACAACGGCCCGGATTTCGGCGACCCGAAACCGCGCAAGAAACGGGGCGTCCGGTTCATTTATGTCGGCAATGCCGCCCAGATCAAAGGGTTCGATGTTTTCCTCAAGGCGGCAGCCCGTTTCTGTGAATCCGGCTCTGCACAGGATGTGGAGTTTGTGGGTGTGGGCGTTGAAAAACGCTACATGAATCGCTTCAAGGACGTGCTGACTCCTGAAGTGGAGCAGCGACTGCACCTGACCGACGTCATCCCCCATGCCGATGTGCTGGAGGAGATGCGGTTCAGCGATGTCATTTGCGTGACCTCGCGGCTGGAAAGCTTCCCCAACACCCTGACCGAAGGGTTCAATCTCGGTCTGCCGGGACTGTGCACCGATGTAGGCGGCATCCCCGAAGTGTTGCACGATGGGCTGAACGGCTACCTGTGTGCCAGCGAGGACGCCGACTGCCTGGCCGAAAAAATGCGTCTGCTGGCCGACGATCCCGAAAAACGGTACACCATGGGTCTGGTGGGCCGCGCCGTGGTCCGCAATCTGCTCACTCCAGCGCTCAAGGGACGCAACCTGATGCGCGTTTACATGGGAGAGCAACTCAACGAACCGCTGCCCGTGGCACAACTGACCGACACACTGGACCTGCCGGAGAACCCCTATGAAGGATCGCCCGACTGATACGCTGACCGCCCTGTGGACACAGCTTCCCAAAGAACTTCGTGAGCGCCTGCTGCTTGGCTTTACCGGCAAGCGGCACCTGCTTGATATAGCTGGGTGGTGTCTGGGGTCCGGCAACAATGGTCTGGTGCCCATCGCTACGGACGCACTCCTGACAGCCTTTGCTGAGAACCCCCTCGATGGCGAGATGCTCAGGGAACTGTTGAGCCACGACGTCATTCGAGGCATCCTGCCTGCCCCTACTGTCACCCTTATGCATGCGGTTGCCTCCTCATGGACCCAACCGGCGAATACCGGCTATCTGGAACGGTTGCTGGCCCAGCGCGACATGGATAAGCTCAAACGGTACCTGACCGGCTCCGCTGAAAAAGAACCCGATAATCTATTCTGGGCGCAACAGGCGGTCACCTACGGACTTATCGACAACGACCCCGCATGGGTTGCGTCCGTTCTTTCGATCCAATCGGATGCGCTACCGGACGAGGCAAACACGATAATTCAGGGCCGCATAGCCGTAATGGCTGGCGACCACGATACCGCTGTTCGTCATTTCCAGTCACTCGGCCCCGGCTTTGGTCCGGTCTTTCCCGCCATGCAGTCCGGCCTTTCCCTGATCCGTCAGGGAGACCACGCCGCAGGCAATCTGCTTCTGATCGACTGTCTTGGGCAGTCGCCCTGGAACGCCAACCTGTTGCTTGGCCTGCACGACTCTCTCACGGGGCGCAACCGGGAAGCCCGGCCGCTGGACGGTTCCGTGGCAATACTGCTCTATACCTGGAACAAGGATATAGAGATTGACGCCACCCTTCGCTCCCTCTTCGATTCCAATCTAACCGGCGCTTCCATCGTTGTTCTTGATAACGGCTCAACAGACTCCACCGCCTCAGTGCTGGAGTCGTGGCAGACGCGATTTGAGAATCGACTGGGACACAATCGCTTCACCGTCATCACCCTGCCCGTCAATATCGGTGCTCCGGCTGCCCGCAACTGGCTCATGCACGACGAGCGGGTGTCGGCCCATGATTTCATCTGTTATCTGGACGATGACGTGATCATGCCTGCTGACTGGCTGCATCGACTGGGCGCAGCCGTGCACCGCTATCCCGAAGCCGGTGTGTGGGGATGCAAGGTCGTTGATCACCACAACCCCATTCTGATCCAAAGCGGGGACAATCACCTCATGGTTCCGGATGAGCCGCTTTCACCGGACCTCTCGAGCCCGACGCCCAATCCGTTCAAGCTTTCCGACCTCCACATCCAGACAACGGATCAGGGCCAATTCGACTTTGTGCGCCCCTGCGCATCGGTTACCGGGTGTTGTCACCTTTTCCGAACCAACACGCTTCTCGACTCAGGCGATTTCGCCATCCATCTCTCGCCCACCCAATATGATGACATGGAGCACGATCTGCGTTTGTGTCTGAGTGATCGCTTTCCGGTCTATCAGGGGCATCTGACCATCCGGCACAGGAAACGCACCGGCACGGCGTCGCATACTTCAAGTCAGGAAGAGGGCAATGCGCTGGGCAACAAGTACAAGATGCAGACTATGCACACACGGGAAGAACTGCGAGTTGCCATGCACAATGAACTGGCGCTGTTGGAGAAGGATATCCTTGAAAAAATGGCGCTCATCGAGCAGATGTGAACAGGACACTTCACCGCCTCTTGCCAAACGGTCGCAACCTCCTGTACTTTAGATTAACTCTAGACTTTGCAGTCCCATGCGTGGTACCTCCACTGCCACCCATGAAATGATCGCAAGGGGGATATTTCAATGACAAAACGGTTTTCTATTTCCACGCTGCTGGCGTTGCTCCTGCTGATGAGCACGCTCGTAACAGCCGGCTGTTTTCGCAAACACATCGTTTCGACGCCACCTTCCAAGGCTCCGACACGCACGACCACCACGACCGCGGCTCCCGAGCCCAAGCCCGAGGTGAAGCAGATCGAGGAAGAGCCGATGGTCATTGAAGAGACATACGAAATCAATGCGCCCAAGAAGGAAGCTATCACCAATGAGGTGGGCGAGACTGACCTGGGCGAAGAACCGCTTCCCGAACCGGAAGCAGTGGATACGGCAGCAACCCCGGCCCCCGAGCCTGCTGCACCGGAAGTGGCCACAACAGCCCCGGCTGCGGAACCTGTAGTCGAAGCACCTGCCGAAAAGCTTTCCGAACCGATGGAGACCGTGGACCCTGCCAATAATACTCCCGCACCGATAGGTGATGTCTACTACGTGCAGGTGGGCGCTTTTTCCGAGCAATCCAACGCCGAGAATGTGCTGGCTGACCTTGTCGCCCGTGGTTACGACGAATCCCGCATCGTGGAATCCGCTGGAGGATTATTCAAGGTACAGGCCGGAACGTTCTCCGGCACACCAGAGGCTGAAACCGCTGTGGAAGCCATGCAGGACATGTTCCCCAAGGCATTCATTCTGAAAGCACCGGCACAATAAACGACGAATATGAACCTATCCAAAAGGGCCTTCCGATAATCGGAAGGCCCTTTTTTATCTGCCAAAAGCGTGATTATGGTGCAAGCAGGGCACACGGCACCCCTTGGCAACATGCCATTGACCATCGACAATGAAACTCGTCATCCCTTCGAGCTTCGCCATCGGGCACGGCTCAACAGCCGTCATCAGATTTTTTGCTCAACATCTCCGAAGCAGGGGATGCAATATGTCTTGCCTGCAAACCGACGGGTGCGCGATTCCATTACGTATTCGCCGCACTGCTCGCAGGTCAGGCTTTCGAGAATTTTGGCCGGCCTGGGCGGGTCGCACTCCAGCCTGGTAATGGAAAACATATCGTCGAGATCAAGGGTCATGAACAGCTCAAGCATCATTTCTCGTTGCCCTTGATCGACTCCGGAGAAAACGTCCTGGCTGAGCACGGCACGAAATCCCTTGCCTGTTTTCCTGTCAAAAAAGGAAAAGGCCTTCTTACCGTAGTCACGATGTAGAAAATTGCCCTTGCCGTAGGTGCAGTCCGTCAGGAACTGAATGGCGTCGACACCGCACATATCGGTTTCGGAAATGGCCACCATGTCAACTTCCGCAGGACTGCCCAGCTCACGCATGGCGAGTTCGGCGGCTCGAATGCCAATGGCCAGCCCCGGGCAACTGTGGCCGTGAAAAGCTATGGTCTGGTCGATCAATTCTTTAGGGATATTGCAGGACATAGAGTATTCTCCTTTATTGATTTCAAGCCATGGGGACAACTATGGGATGTCCCTGTACGGTATGGATATGCACGGGCAATCCATAGACCTCCTCGACCATCGTGGGCGTCACGCTACAGGCTGGGCC
Source organism: Pseudodesulfovibrio profundus (assembly GCF_900217235.1). Lineage (NCBI taxonomy): Bacteria > Pseudomonadati > Thermodesulfobacteriota > Desulfovibrionia > Desulfovibrionales > Desulfovibrionaceae > Pseudodesulfovibrio > Pseudodesulfovibrio profundus. The sequence goes on from NZ_LT907975.1 coordinate 1,787,978, forward strand.
TGCAGAATGAATCCGTCCATTTTTGAGAAAAAGTACCTTATCCGCGTAACGTAACGCGGTGTTCAGATCATGCATGGTCATGACAGCGCTGATTCTGTGCTCGTCCACCACGCGCCTGAGCATGGTAAGGATGTCGATCTGGTTTTTGAGATCAAGGGAACTGGTTGGTTCATCAAGCAGCATCAGTTTGGGCTCCTGAACCATGGCACGGGCAATGGCGACCTTTTGCAGCTCTCCACCACTGAGCTGGTCGATATACCGCAATGAGAGCGAATCCAGATGCAGTCGCCTGATGGCTGACTCCACTATCTTGAGGTCGTGTTCACCAACGCGCCATCTGATGTGGGGCTTGCGCCCCATGAGCACGGCATCAAAGACAGTGAGTCGCGCCGCTTCGCACTTCTGGGCAACGTACCCGATCCCCAGTGCGATCTCGTCGGGCGTCATTGCGAGCACATCCCGATCCTCGACCATGACCTTGCCTGATGATGGCGAATGAATGGCATTGATACACTTGAGAAGGGTTGTCTTTCCGACACCGTTGGGGCCGAGAATTGCTAGAAGCTCTCCGCCCCGGAGGTTGAACTCCACATCGGAAAGCACGGAATGACCGCCGTAGGTAAAATCGAGATCAGAGACTGATAGAATCATCGGCGTTGCCCCCTGATAATGAGATAAATGAACACCGGCGCTCCCATGAAGGCGGTGAGGACCGAGACCGGCAGGACATGCGGCGCCAGAATCAGCCGAGCCGCCGTATCCGAGACCAGCAACAGCAACCCGCCGGAAAGAATCGATGCGGGAAGCAGGAAACGATGGTCCGAACCGATGACCCGACGGGCCATGTGTGGCACCACCAGCCCGACAAATCCGATGATGCCAAGAAAAGCGATGATCACCGCTGTCAGCATGGAGGCGAGCAGCATCCCGATCATGCGGACCCGCTCCACACGAACGCCCAGCCCTTTGGCGGTCTCGTCACCCGCATCGATGGCATTGTAATTCCAGCCATTGGCAAAAAAGTAAGCCGAGCATATCACGGTAACAACCGACACCACGCCAAGCTCCGACCATGATGCCCGGGCCGTATCGCCAAAGGTCCAGAAGACCATGGCAGCCAGTTGTACATCGTCGGCAAAGAATTGGAGAAACATGGTCCCGGCCGTGAAGAGTGCGCCAAGGGCAACACCGGTGAGGACCATGATCTCGGGCGTACTCCCCCGCAGGCGCGATACGGCAACAATCACTCCGGCAGCGGCCAGACTGAAGACAAAAGCGATCCCGGTGGTCACATACGGACTTGTGATGTTCACGGTATCTGCCTGGCTGGAAGTCATGATCCCGCCATCCAGCACCATGACAGAGAGCGCTGCACCAAAGGCGGCCGCGTGGGAGATGCCCAGCGTGAAGGGGGAACCCAGCGGATTGCGCAAAATGGATTGCATGGCTGTTCCGGCCACGGCCAGACCGGCACCTGCCACGATGGCAGTGAGTGCCTGGGGAAGCCTGATATTCCAGACAATAATCTCGAAACGCTTGGAGACCGCCCCGCCTATCAGGCTGCTAACGACATCCGTGAAAGGAATGCGTGCCGCGCCCATGGAAATGGCAACCACAAGAGTCAGGACCAAGGCTGCAGCTACAACGCAGATCAGCGTCACCTTCCAACCGATGTATCGCCTGTACTCGTCAGGCACCTGTCCGTCGGAGAAGTGCATGCTAATTGACCGAAACAGGCTGGTAGGCAAGACCGTCAAATATGGCATTCATATCCTTGAACACCGGCTTGCCCACGAGAAAACGGTAGATTTCATCAGCCTTGGCTGCCGGATCAACATCGGCAAACCGCTCAGGATATAGGACCTTGCCTATGAAATAGGCATTGGCAAGGATGGAACCATAGTTCTTGGTGTACCAATTGTATGGCAGCAAACCATACACCCTGCCCTCTTTCACCGCGGTCAGCGTCCGGTAGGCAGGGTCACTGCGCAACTCGAAAAGGCCGCCAGCCTTGTCTCCCAGTTGCAGGGAAGACAGATCAAGGAACAGGTAATCAGGGTTCCACTCCACGATTTTTTCCTTGGACACGTTGGAGTGACGGAGTTCCTTGCCGGAAAGAGCGGTATCGTACGCCAGATTGTTGGCATTGACGAAAGAAAAAGGCGGATAGGTCGGCTCAGTCGATTGATACCCGTGCGGCCCTTTGAACGCTACGCCACCGACAAAAACCGAAGGGCGGTCCTGTGCTGGAATATCGGCCGTGCGTTGCTTGAGGTCATTGATTTGTGCTTCGATGAAGGTGATGACATCCTCAGCCCGCTGCTGCTTGCCCACGACCTCGCCCATGATGCGCAGTGACTTGTAGAGTTCCGGTTTCAACCTGGCGAGATCACCATAATTGAGCACCACCACCGGGATGCCGGTTTTCTCCTGCAATTCGACAGGGTCATATCCCATGCTTGATGAGTATGTCTTCAGGATGACCTGCGGCTGCGGTTCAAGGGTCAGTATCAGCTCCGGGTTGTCATGGCCCCGAAATTCGCCAAAAATCGGCATGCACTTGAACTGAGGATTGGCAATTGCGTACGGCCTCGCATCAAACTTCCGCCTGCGCGATTCAATGTCGTCAACGGCCACAGCCATGGGGTGTGCCTGAAGGTACGTTAAAAGTCGCAGGCAGCCCGACCCGGAACAAATAACCTGCTCGACACTCTCAGGCACATCAACGGAACGCTGTGATGAATCCACTACTTCCCGAGCCTCTGCGCCTATGGGAGCGGACAGGACAAGAAACAGCAACAACACGCAAGACCAGATCAAAGAATACATTCGCACACCCTCAATAGATACTAGTTCGAGATTATGATGCAATAGTTGTTACTTAATCACAATAAGTAACACTATGCAACCGTAAGAAAATATAATCCGGAAACTACGGCACAAAAAAAGGGTCGAGGTATTTCGACCCATGTGAATGTGTGGATGCAAGTAGACACGACACAATCCCACACTCGCCGCACGCGTGGTGCGTGCGGCGATGAGGATTGTCTCGTTCACACCCCATCGTCATTCACACTGCAAAGGCAGTGCAAAAGCAATGGGAAGGGAGGAGGCTCTTCCTTCCTAGGAAGGATTCAGTTCAGCGCGGAACTTGCGAGACAGGCGGAAGACGACCACCTTGCGCGGGGGCAGGGTAATGGTCTGGCTTGTCTGGGGATTGCGGCCTTTGCGGGCGCGCTTGTCGTACGCTTCGAACTTACCGAAACCACTGATCAGAAGGGCATGATCCTTTTTGACGGCGGTTTTCATGATATCAAGAATGCTTTCTACCAGATCCTTGATTTCAGCGCGGTTTTTGTCAGTGCGCTCGTAGATGTAATCCACAATACCAGCTTTGGTGAGGGTGCTCATTGATCGCCTCCACTTTGGGTTACCGAATCAGGTGTTCAAAACCTGGGGAAATACTTGTCGTTATTTCAACAGACCGGCGATGGTACTCGCCAGTTCGCTCATCTCTTCAGGGTTGTCGTAGCCCGACTGGGGCCACAACTTCAGTCCGTCGTCCGAATGCCTCGGAATCAAGTGAAAATGCACATGGTGAACCAACTGTCCGGCTGCCTCATAGTTGTTCTGCATGAGGTTGAGACCATCAGCACCAGTTGCTTCCATCACCGCCTTGCCAACCTTGGACAGGGCTTCCATCAACTCCACTCCCAGCTCCGAAGGGATATCCATCATCGTTGGATAGTGACCTTTCGGAAGGACCAGGGCGTGACCCTGATTCACCGGGGCAATGTCGAGAAAGGCCAGGACTGAATCTGATTCATAGACCTTGGCAGAGGGGATTTCCCCATCCACGATCTTGCAGAAGATACAATCCGGATCCTTGGGTTTCATCACAGAAAACTCCTCATACTTATTGACTGAATACAAAGTGGTTTTACCCACTTGCATTCAGGCCGAACAAGCAACAGCTTTTCGACCATTACCGACATAGATAACCGGGAAATCCAGTTAAATCAAGTCAGTTGGACAATTTTTATTGATTATTCACATTTGCCGCCAAAAGAAAAACTCTAGAAAGATTCTTGAAAATCGGGGAGTTGGTCACCCTACTCCCGAATGAGAAATTTTCACTTTTTCAAAAATCACATTATTTCGTCGGCTTATAGGGACTATACACGGACATGTCCAGCCCCGGTCACTCAGACGCCATGCGACACCGGTTCCCTTGCGCGGGAGGCGGATACGCGGTACCTTCCGAGCGCGTTTTAAACAACGCCACTCTCATATCAAGGAGCACACAATGACAAAACTCGCGATTCTCTTCCCGGGGCAAGGGTCCCAGGAAAAAGGCATGGGCAGGGACGTGGCCGAGGCCATGCCCGAGGCACTTGCCCTCTGGAAACTGGCTGAACACGAAGCCGGACTCCCTTTGCGCGAAATATACTGGGACGGCGAAGCCGAAGACATGGCCGACACTCGCGCCCTTCAGCCCGCCCTGACCGTGACCAATCTTTCCCTGTGGCTGGCCGTTAAGGACAAAGTCCAACCGGCCGCAACCGCCGGACACAGCCTGGGTGAGTTCGCCTCTCTGGCCGCAGCCGGTGCCTTGAGCATCGAAGACACCATCAAGGCCGTGACCCTTCGCGGCAAACTGATGGCCGAAGCCGGCCAGGAAGGCCACGGCATGGCCGCCATCGTAAAAATGGCCCAGGACAAGGTGGAATCCATCGTGGAAGATGCCGCCCAGTCCGCAGCCAAGGAACTCAAGATCGCCAACTACAACACTCCGGCTCAGTTCGTGATCAGCGGAGAAAAAGACGCCCTCGATATCGCATCCGAAGCGGTCAAGGCCGCCAAGGGCCGCGCCATTCCTCTGGCCGTATCCGGCGCGTTTCACAGCCCTCTCATCCAGGAGGCTGCCAACGAGTTTGCCACTTTCCTTGGCGCACTGAAGTGGAATGCGCCGGCCTTCCCCATTTTCCACAATGCCACGGCCCTGCCCGAGCCGGATGCAGCAAGCACCATGCAGATCATGCAGCGCCAGATGACCTCTTCGGTTCTCTGGATTCAGACCATGCAGGCCATGTACGGAACTGGTATCCGTTCATTCACCGAAGTCGGTCCCAAGGGCGTGCTGTTCAAAATGCTCAAGCCCAATCTCAAGTCTTCTGGCGATGATTGGAGCGGGAGTGCCGTGGGCAATTACGAACAGGCGCAGAGCGCATAAACTATGGATAGCTACGGCATCATAGGCTGGCCGCTGGGCCACACCATGAGTCCGACCCTGCACAATTGGGGATTCAACCAGTTGGGTATCGACGGCAAATATCAGCCGTATCCGGTTGAACCGACAGGTCTAGCGTCATTCATGGAGACCGTCCGTTCAACTCCCATTCAGGGATTGTCGGTCACCATCCCGCACAAGCAGACTGTCATGGCATACCTCGATCACATCACCGATCGGGCGCAGGCCGTGGGAGCGGTCAACACCCTGTACTGGGACGGCGACATGCTGTGCGGTGAGAATACCGACGTCATCGGTATTATCGCCCCGCTCAACGACCTTGCCGATCTGCCGCAATCCGCCATGGTACTGGGTGCTGGCGGTGCGGCTCGTGCTGCGCTGGCCGGATTCAAGGAACTGGGGATACCCCGTATTTGCATTTCCAACCGAACGGAAGCCAAGGCCGCAGCACTGGCCGACGAGTTCTCGGTCAAGGTCATTCCCTGGGAAAAGCGCATGGACGAATCGCCCCAGTTGATTTGCAACACCACGCCACTTGGCATGTCCGGTGATTTTCAATCACATACGCCTTGGGATGCCAGCCGTTTCCCAGAAGAGTGCGTGGCGTACGACATCGTATACAACCCGCTCCGAACGCGCTTTCTTTCCGAAGCCGAAGAAGCCGGATGCTCGACCATTTCCGGTCTTGAGATGTTCCTCCATCAGGGACTGGCACAGTTCAAGCTCTGGACCGGGCAGGATATGAACCCAACCGCAGCACGCCAGCTTCTGCTGGACGCCCTGCGCAATTAACCACCGTCAATCGTGAGAATAAAGATCATGAAACAAATCATAAGCCGCTCTCTTTGTCTCCTGATACTGGGCTGCCTGCTGACCGTGGGTGGACTGAATGCGACGACAGCTTCGGCTGCTCCGACCAACCCCGTCGTGATCATGGAAACCACCAAAGGCACCATTTTCGTGATGCTGGACGCCAAGGCCGCACCGATTTCCGTGACCAACTTCCTGACCTATGTGAAGGCCGGGTTTTACGACAATACCATCTTCCATCGGGTCATCCGCTCCAAGCAGGGAATGAACATTGTCCAGGGAGGCGGCTTTGCCCCACCCATGCAGAACAAGCGCGCACTGGCTCCGCCCATCAAGATCGAAGACACCAACGGACTCAGCAATGTTGAGGGGACCATCGCCATGGCCCGAACCGGCAATCCCAACTCGGCCACGAGCCAGTTCTTCTTCAACGTCAAGGACAACCTGGCGCTGGATGCTGTGAAAGCGGGCTACGGAAACAAGATTCAACGCCACGGCTACGCGGTGTTCGGCAAGGTCATTCGCGGCATGCAGGTCGTGGAGGAGATCAACAAGGTCCCCACCTCACGCAGGGGAATGTTTGAAGATGTTCCCAAACAGACCGTGATCCTCAAGCGCGCCTATCTCGCCAACTAGATTATTGGCAACAAATCAACAAAAAAACCGCCGGCAGCACACTGTGTTACCGGCGGTTTACTGTTTTCATAGGAACTACAGGACACATTCCATATAGATGTCCCGGACACTTTGCAGTTCAAAAACCACGTTGGCAGAAGTCAAATCAAGGTGTTCCGGCCCCAGGCCGAGGCGTTCCGCCACCTTTTGCGAGGGAATGTAGTTCAATCCATCGACGCCAAGTCCCACACCGACCATCTTGGCCATGACATTGCCGAAGTGGACCAGATCAAGAGCAACGTCCCGGCCCTCGAATTCATCCGGGCGCAGATGGTGACGGACCACATCCACCAAAGGCTTGGGCAAGCCCCATGAATCAAGGAGTATCCCGGCGACCTCGGCATGATTGATGCCGAGCACTTCGTCTTCGGCCTGATCGAAACTCAACCCCTTGCGGCTTGCCAGATCAAGCATTGGCTGGACATTGACGGCCACATAATGACCGAGAACGATTTTGCCGATGCCGGCAAGCAGTCCGGCCGTAAAGGTATAGTCGGGGTAATCAATGCCCAGCACATTGCCCAGCTCCTGCGAGAGCAGCGCCACGGTGACCGAATGCTGCAAGTGGTCGAGAGGAGATAGATCGTACCCTTCCACTTTCTGGACAAAGGTGGGAGCAACACCTGTGGAAATGACGAATTGCAGCATCTGCGTATCGCCCAGCTTGCCAATGGCCTCGGTGGCCGTGAGTATGGGCCGTTTCGAGCTGAAAAATGACGCATTGACCACCTTGAGCAAGTTGGCTGTCAGCCCCGGATCGAATTCGATCAACCGGGCCAACTCATCAAAATCGGCATCAGGATCGTCCAGCATGGCCGCTGCCTTGTGAGCACAAGACGGGATGGCCACAACGTGTGACAGTTTATCCAGTATATCATTACGGATGGTCATAATTCCGTCTCCTCCCCAAAAGAGCGGACCACCACACGCCCTGTATCCATATAAAGAAACAGGGTTCGCGGGATGGTTCCCCCAACTTCGTACGATGTGAGTTGTACGTTGTTTTTGTCCAGCAGCGTCTGCAACGCTTCAAAGTTACGTTTACCTGTGCTGAAAAGAGTGTCGTTTCGCATGTTGGCGCAGCCTGCGGCCTTGAATATCAACCGCTTTCTTTCTGCTCCCGCCTCAATAAGACAGCGGACCATGGAAGCCACGCCGGTACTGACGAACATGTACGGGTTCATCTTGGCCTTTTCCCTGGCAGCAGCAGCCGATGGCAACAGGCAGTGGACCATGCCGCCGACCCCTGCTTTCGGATCATATGCCGTCACTCCCAGGCAGGAACCAAGCGAGTACGTCACTATGACGTCTTCGGGCTTGGTGGACATCTTCATATCCGATATATTGACAACTATTTGATGCATTCGCGCTCCACCTGCAGGCGACTCGAAAAAGGAATTCAGGCCACTTGTATCACTACATGACGCTCTACCTCCTTGCCAACCCATTTATAAATGACACAGCAAAACCTGACAGGAGTTGCGCCACCTGTCGCAGGTCGTGCTTGCCAAATAGCTCTGTTTGTAAAATACTCGGCAAATGATGAAAAGAATAGACGCTCCAACAGCCATACTGACCGACATCCACGGCAACACCCTTGCGCTCGAAGCCGTGCTCAAGGACGCCTCGGATCGCGGTATTCAGCAATGCCTGAACCTTGGCGATATCTTTTACGGCCCCCTTGACCCCAAGGGGACATGGGACATCCTGCGCTCGCACCCCATGCCGACCATTCTCGGCAATCAGGATCGCATTCTGCTGGAAGCCGGTCCGGATGCCAGCAGTCATATTCTTGCCGTCCGTGATGCCATCGGAGAAGAAGGCCTCCACTGGCTTGGTTCTCTTCCGACCACCCTGGCACTGGGCAACGCCTTCCTTTGCCACGGCACCCCGCACGACGACACAGCCTATCTGTTGGAAGATGTATCCTCCGGTTCACCACAACGCCGCCCATGCACGGACATCGACCAGGACCTGCAGGACGTTCCGACGGAATGTTCCCTCATTCTCACCGGCCACAGCCACTTTCCGGGACAGGCTCGATGCAGCGACAGGACCATCGTCAATCCAGGCAGTGTTGGTCTGCCGGCCTATGCGGACGACACACCACCCCACGCCATGGCAGCCGGTTCGCCCCACGCACGATATTGCATTGTCTCGCCCGCTGAAAGGGAGTGGCATATTGAATGGATTGATGTGGCTTATGACTGGGAGGCGGCAGCGGCGCAGGCTCGACAAAACGGGCGTGAAGACTGGGCCGAGTGGCTCAAGACAGGTACCGCTCAATCGTGAGCGACACCATTGTGGGAGCGGACAATCTGAGCTAATGTATCGCTGACCCATTACCACCATATAACAAGCATGGTGCAGCATGCCTGAACATTCCGACTCCACAGAATCACTTCGCGCCGAGATACGGGATCTGCAAAAAACCATGGACTCCCTCCGGAGCGCCAAAGACAGTCTTCAGCACGAGCTGTCGGAACTGAAGAATCTGGGCGAGTACTCGCTGGCGCTCTATTCTGTGAAGGATTTCGGTGTGTATCGATTGCAGGTGGCACCCGACCAGTTGCACAATGCCCGTGTTGTCATGGCCAGCGATTCCATATGCGATCTGGTGGGCATTGAAGACAAGATGGACTTTGACAGTTACTTCAAGAACGTACACCCCGACGATCTGGAAGAGCTGGTTCAGAACAGCAATACCCAATGCTACGCCGAAGAGATCAACTTCGGTGCCACCTTCCGCCTGCTGCATCCCATCAAGGGGCTGCGCTGGCTGCATGTTCGAGCCTGGGGGGCAATCTGCCAGCAGGCGGGACACTGCGCCTACTCAAACGGCATCGTTTTCGACATCACCGAACAGAAACAGGCGGAACACGAACTGGCCCAGATCAACAGGGAACTGGAAAACCATGTGGAAGAACGAACGGCAGCCCTGGCCAAGGCGTGTATCGAAGCAGAAGACGCAAACGTGGCAAAATCCGAATTTCTGACCAACATGAGCCACGAAATCCGCACGCCGATCAATGTCATGCTCGGCATCGGTCAGGTCCTGCAGGAAACCAACCTGACGAGCATACAGCAGCAGTGCGTCAACCTGCTGGAGACTTCGGGCCTGCGCCTGCTTGATCTCATAAGCGACATTATCGATATCTCCAAAATAGAAACAGGCATCATCAAGCTTGAGTATAAACCGTATGATCTCCACCAGACCGTAATGGATGTCGGCCGCATGATGCGTGTGGAAGCAGAGCAAAAAAGCCTGAACTTCAACATCAACCTGCCACCGGACATGCCAGGACAGGTTTTCGGCGACGCCAGGCGGTTGCGGCAGATACTCATCAACCTGCTGGCCAACGCCATCAAATACACGCCTGAAGGCGAGGTCTCCTTGCGGATTGCCAAACGGTACGAACACGACAATACCGTGCACATGGATTTCATCATTCAGGATACGGGAGTCGGAATCGACAAAGAGGATCAGCAGAACATTTTCGAGCGATTCGTGCAGGCGGACGCTTCTACTTCCCGCGTCGGACAGGGGAGCGGTCTTGGACTGACCATAGCCAACAGTCTGGCCCGGCTGATGGGCGGCAGCATTGAGCTTGAAAGTGACCTGGGCAAAGGGTCGACCTTCATGCTGCGGCTCCCCATGACCGTCCACAGTGGACATGACATCAAACCATCTCAGGCAGAGCCGTCCATTAATCCGACATACGAAGCGTATGTTCCGGCTACAGAGCCAGTCATCGAGCCTGACAAGCTTCCGCCACTCGACGTCCTTATCGTTGAAGACGACGAAAGCAACCGCATGCTGATGCAGTTGTTCCTCGAAGACACGCCCCTGTCGCTCACTTTTGCCAACAATGGGCGCGAAGCCTTGGCCGCTGTTGAGGAACAGCGATACGATGCAATCATCATGGACATGCAGATGCCGCTGATGGACGGATATGAGACCACACCCCGTATCCGCGACCTGGAGCGCACCAACGAATGGCCCCCCATGAAGATCATCTCGCTGACCGCCAATTCCATGATTGGAGAAAAGGCCCGATGCCTTGCCAGCGGCTGTGACGAGTACATGACCAAACCGGTCCGCAGAAGTGACCTCTATACCATGCTGTCCACAGTCGTCAGCAATCAGTCCTGAACCCGCAGGATCAAGGGGGGCAAGCCAATGTCCCGTTGTTTCTTGCACTCTTCTCTGGACTTTTTTTAGATTTTTTCCGATGATGGCCCAAATCATTCGAAACGACACCAGTGCCATAACCACCGTTCGACGCGACAACGACTTGCGGACAAAGGGAGCACCATAGCTATATAGCCATGAAATCATTGCCTATCATTGCACGCTGCAATACAACTATCCTGGTATTACTCACGCTGGTCTTCTTTCTGGGCTGGACGGGCGAAAGTATGGCCCAGAACGCCAAATCCTATTTTATTATAGGGCATTCCGAGTTCCATTCCCTCCTCAAAGACAAGAAAAAACGTAAATACCGCTCCAATTGGGAAAAAATCGAAAAACGATTTGTTCGCAGTCTGAAACAGGACCCGAACGGACCCTACGCTCCCAAAGCTCTCTACTACATTGCCCGCGTCAATGAAGAACTGGGCAACCAGAGCGGACTCAAATCCGACTTTCGCCGCGCTGTGGATTACTACGGGCGCGTCATCAGTCGTTACCCTCGTCACGGCTGGACCGACGATTGCCTGTTTCACAGGGCAAACATCTATTCCAAACGACTCCGTGAATACAACAACGCCCGCCGGGATCTTGCCAAGATCATTGTCGACTACCCTCGGGCGGACATGCGATCCAAGGCCAAGTCCCGGTTGAAGGCACTGGGGAAATACAATCAGTTCATCGCGGAAGCCAAACAGAAGAGCACTGGGGGCGACACACGCAAAGCCATTGCTCGTCAGGTGGAAAAGAAGCAACCGCCCAAGGTGAAACGCACCTCGGCCAAAGACCCATCCGGCCTTGCCCACCTGGACATGGTCCGCTACCGCTCCAGCGACAACTACACCCGTGTGGTGCTGGAACTTGATAGCCGTGTAAAGTACCGGTATCAGGTTCTGGACCCCAACCCCAAAGTCAATCGCCCCCATCGCTTGTATATCGACCTGAACGGTGCGCGCCTCGGTCACGACGTGACCCCCGCCACCACGGTTTCAGACGGTATCCTCCGGTCCATCCGAACCGGACAATACGACAAGGACACCACCCGCGTGGTCCTCGATTTTCTGGCAATGCAGGAGTACAAGGTTTTCCCCCTGGAAAACCCCTACCGCATCGTCATCGATGTCTATTCTCCTGATCCGGCCACGGTGACCGCAGCCAAAGCGGCTGCCGCAAGCACACCGGCAAACAGCAAGTACCGCCCGCCCAAAGCGAGCAAATCCCACGCAGGAGAACTGCTTGAGCAGCTCGGACTGACCGTACGAACGGTCATGATCGATCCCGGCCATGGAGGCAAAGACCCCGGCGCTGTGGCCAACGGCCTGCGAGAAAAGGATATCAACCTGCGGTTTGCCAAGATGCTCGGCCAGAAACTCAAAGCCAAAGGATTCAACGTCCATTACACCCGAACCACAGACGTTTTCATCCCGCTTGAGCAACGAACGGCCATGGCCAATGTCAAAAAAGCCGACCTTTTCATCTCCGTTCACTGCAACGCAAACCGGAGCAGCCGTGTACACGGACTGGAAACCTACAGCCTGAACCTGGCGAAATCCAAGGATGCCGTTCGCATCGCGGCTCGGGAAAACGCCGTTGACCCGCGCTCTATTTCCGACCTGCAATTCATCCTGACCGACCTGATGGTCAACTCCAAGATCAAGGAAAGCAGGGACCTGGCAAATGATGTCCAGTCCAGCACGATCTCGCGCGTCAGCAAGCGTTGGCAACTCAAAAGCATGGGAACCCGCGAAGCACCGTTTTACGTGCTGATGGGAGCCAAGATGCCTTCCGTTCTCGTCGAGCTTGGCTACATCACCAACAAGACCGAAGCCGGCCGACTGAAGAGCGACAAATACCTGGATTACCTTGCCCTCGGTCTGACTGAAGGCATCATGGCCTACAAGAGCAAAATCGAACGCTACGCAATGAAGTAGCGAAAGAGCACTATTCATCAGCAAAGGGCCAGCCGACGTTGTCGGTTGGCCCTTTCTTCTTTTCCGGCCTGATCAAGTCATATGGAGAAAGTTGATACTTCTAAAAAGCAAAGCCCCGATCTCAGGGGGCGTGAGATCGGGGCTGCTAGGGCTTGGAGGTTGGAAGGTATGATGTGTTATGGCTCTGTTGTCTTGCAAAAAATTTTATGCCGGTTCGTAATAGCACCGCTTGGGGGAGATGACTTTACCCTCTTCCCTCAGTGCCTTGATCGCTTTGGACACGTCCTTGCTCTCTACGCCAAGTGCTTTGGCTACATCACCGGGGCGGACAGGTTTACCTGCTTCTTTCATCGTTTTAAGAACACTATCTTTCATTTCTTCCTCGTGTATGTACATTGTGCTTGATTGATAATAGTATTCAATACTAAATCAAGAATATGGTCAACAAAAAAATGCATAAAAATGATTTCCATTCAATTGTATTTTTCGCTCACGGCATTATATGATGGAGGAAAATAGATTTGCAGCAGTAAATCAATCCGCTCAACCCGTCCTTTTCGTGGCACACGCCTAAGGACAAGGACCATACAGAGAAAGGCATGCCCACAAACGAACAGCCGTCATATGAAGCCCTTCTGGCCGAAATCGCTCGACTACGAAGAGACAGGGACAAGCAGGCGCAGGATCTTCACGATTTCAAGCAACAGGCCCGGCAAGGTGCCGCTGAATGCCTGAATGAAGTGGAACAATTGCGTCAGGCTCGCGAGACCATGGGGCTTGCCAATCTCATCGTGGAGAATTCACCCGCCATACTGTTTCGCCGGGAAGCGACCGAAGAAGCCAAGCTCGTGTATGTTTCTGACAACATTCGGCAATGGGGCTATACGCCTGAACAGTTCATCAGTCAGGAGCTTTCGTTTGCCGATATCGTTGAAAAGGACGACCAGGAACGACTTTCTCAGGAGATAGACGACTACCGCGACAAGGACGCCGGGGGATACGCTCAGGAGTACCGCATCCGAACCGCTGACGGCGATGTCCGCTGGATATCGGATGAAACATCGGTGTTGCGCGATGAAGAGGGCAACCGCCTGTACAATCAGGGTGTTCTCATGGATATCACCGACAGGAAGAAGGCGGATCAAGCCCTGGCTGCCAGTGAGTTCAAGTTCCGTCGCATCATTGAAACCGCAGGTGAAGGCTATTTTCTGCTTAATGACGAAATGCGGATCGTGGAAGTCAACGAAGCATATTGCCGCATGACCGGCTATACAGCGGAGGAATTGCTCGGCAAGAATCCCATGGACCTGGCAACGCCAGCCTACCGACGTTTCCTTCTTTCCAACATGGATAGCCTGCTCAAGAAGGATTATCGCCGATTCGAAGGGTCCATCCATCACAAGGATGGGCATGTCATCCCCATTCTGGTCAATGCCAACACTCTGCGGGATCGTGACGGAAACGTCCTCGGCAACGTGGCTTTCATTGCCGATATTACCGAGCAGAAGAAGGCGGTGATGCTGGCCGGAGAGGTCCAGAAGAGCCTCCTACCCGACACGCCCCCCCGAATCCCGGGGCTGGACATGGCAGGCGCTTCCCTGGCGAGTGAAATCGCCGGCGGTGATTATTTCGATTACCTTGAAGGATTCGATAGGGAGCAGCCCTCTGTTGCCGTGGCCGTAGGCGACATTTCCGGACACGGCGTGGACGCGGCCCTGCTCATGACCACGGCCAGAGCATTTTTGCGGATGCGTGCGGCGCAACCCGGAACGCCCGCACAAATTGTCACCGAGATGAACCGCCACCTCTCCGATGATCTGGATGGGTCCGGGCGATTCATGACCCTTTTCTACCTCAAGCTCGACCCGAGCGAGAATTTGGCGCACTGGGTTCGGGCAGGCCATGACCCGGCCATGATTTATTGTCCGGTGCACGATGCATTCACGGAACTGGGCGGCGAAGAGACCGGTCTTCCTCTCGGGGTAACTCGGGAGTCCCAGTACTCTGAGGAAATGAACGAACTGCACCCGGGACAGATCATTGCCATCGGCACGGACGGCATTTGGGAAACACGCAACCCCGATGGCGAGATGTTCGGCAAGAACCGGTTCAAGGCCATTGTCAGAAAGCATGCGCACGGCACAGCCCAGGAGATCCTTGATGCGGTTTTCGAGGCCGTCCAACTCTATTCCGGGTTCGCACGACCTGACGACGACATCACGCTGGTTGTCATCAAGTACGGCTTCGAATCATTGTGATTTCGAGAGGTTGTGTTTTCACAATAGTTTGCGTTATCATAATGAAAACTTCGGAGGTAGAATGCCCCTTGCTCGTGCGGTTCTGATTCTTTTGGTGCTACTGTTGTCCTCGATGCCTGCCATGGCGCAACCCAACAGCCTGGAACGCCTTTCAAATCCATGGAAAGGGGACCTCGACGAGTTGATAAAAAAGGGTCGCCCCATCCGCGTTCTGGTCAGCTACAACCGCACCAATTTCTTTCTTGTGGACGGTGCCCGTCGCGGTCTCGAATATGAACTGATGGAAGCCTACGGCAAACATCTCCGCCAGGAAAATCCGGGCAAACGCATCCTGATTGCTTACGTAGCCGTCCCCTTTGAAGAGCTGATCCCCAGCCTGCTTGCAGGCAAGGGCGACATCATTGCCGCCGGACTGACCGTTACCAAGAAGCGCAAAGAACAAATCGACTTTTCTGCTCCGTACAGAAAAGGGGTGACAGAAATTATCGTCGGTTCCCAGATGGCGCCACCCATTCGCAGCATTGCCGACCTTGCCGGAAAGACCGTTCATGTCATGGCGGGCTCAAGCTACGCTCCCCACTTGAAGCGCATCAGCGACAATCTGCGCAGCCGGGACATGAAGCCCATCCGCATCATGGATGCCGATCCGTACCTTGTCACGGAAGAACTACTGGAAATGGCGGAGCGTGGATATATCTCCTATACGGCGGCTGAGGATCATCTTGCCGACATTTGGAAAACCGCCCTGCCCAATATCAAGCTCTACAAGGCCGCTCCCATCCACACACGAGGCAACCTTGCGTGGGGTGTTCGTCCCGGCAATACCGAGTTCAATCGCAGCCTGAGCCGCTTTGCCGCCACGGTTCGCCAAGGCACCTTGCTGGGCAATATGGTTTTCAACCGTTATTACAAGAATTCCGACTGGGTGAAGCATCCCAACAATCAGCAGGACATGGAGCGCCTGCTCGAGCTGCGCGAACTCTTCATGAAATACGGGAAGAAATACAACATTGACTGGCTCAAGCTGGCAGCCCTTGCCTATCAGGAGTCGAGACTGGACATGAACCAGCGCAGCCATGCCGGTGCCGTGGGCATCATGCAGGTCCGCCCCTCCACGGCCCTCGGCAAGAACGTCAATGTCAAAGATTATGAAACCCTTGAGGGCAATATCCATGCAGGCACCAAGTACCTGCGTCACCTCATGGACACCTATTTTCAGGATGTACCCGAGGAAAACCGTATCGACTTTGCCCTGGCCGCCTACAATGCCGGACCCAACCGGGTAAAGCGCCTTCGCGACAAGGCCAAACGGATGCAGCTTGATCCGAACCAGTGGTTCGACAATGTTGAATGGGCTGCGTACCGGGATATCGGTGCAGAGACACCCACGTACGTCGCCAACGTGCAGATGTACTACGCCACCTACAAGTCGATCTATCGGGTATACAAAAGAAAGAACATCTAGCCCGAGGGCTGCGGCAGAAAATCCCACTCTTTGCGACGAAGGAGCGAGTAAGACCGCATGCCATGGACCATCTCGGCAAGAGGCGAGGCCCCGGTCCTGACAAAGCACCCGAGGGCAGCGGTTCCGGTATAGCGCATGGAAAGAAACAAGGCCCAGCGCAGGCGATCCGACGCCTTGAGTTCGGGGACGATCTCCCTGTGCAGGCGGCGGGAATACAAAGGACCAGGCGATATACGCTTGGCTTCGGCCTCAAGAATACTCTCTCCGGCGAACAGTCCGGTGCACAGGGCGAAAAATATGCCCTCACCAAACAGGGGCTCCACAAACCCGCCTGCATCACCGGCCAGCATCAGTCGTTTGTGGACAGGGTCACTTATGTAGTTGCCATACGGCAGTGGATGCCCATGCAACGTTCCTACAAGCGATCGATCTACGCCAAGTTTGGCTAAGTAGTCCTCGAAGAGGACTGAAAAATTTTCCTTGTTGCGACGCAACCCGCAAATTCCGACAATCACACGGTCCTTGTTGGGGAAGACCCAACCGTATCCGGCATCGAGAAATCCCACATACAACTCGGGGAACGAGACCTCGCGAGGGAAGGCGTCCTTTGGCAGAGCAACCTCAATGGCCGGGGCCATCCCCTCTCTGAAGCGCTTTCTATCATGCCGTGGATGCGATGCCCGCAAAGTGGAATTGGCGCCATCAGCGCCGATTACATGCTTGCCACGCAGGGTGTCCCCATTGCTCAGAACAACCTCCCCCGCCTCGGGATCACAAGCAGTAACAGCAGTACCGAGAATGGATTTGGCTCCAGCCTGTTCGGCCAGTTTCAGCAGATGGGCGTCAAAGGCCGAGCGATCCACAAAATGGAACGGATACGGCAATTCGCCTTCGGCAAGGACGGTATCAAATGATTTGATTGCGTATAGGTCGGACGCGTAATTGATGATACCCTGTTCGGTCAGACTCGTAGCGCTCTCCTGAAACGCGACCTCCAGCAGCTTGACTGCTTTCCAGGTCAACAGTCCGCCACAGAGCTTCTTGCGCGGAAAACAGGCACGATCAACCATGACAACGTCCAGCCCGCGACGAGCCAGAGTGACAGCAGCGGCTGTTCCGGCCGGGCCACAACCTACAATAATGACATCATGTTCACTTAACATAGCATCTCTCCAATGGAACGAATCTCGTACACCGGAGCAACTGTCATGGGCAAGAAAAATACAGCACGCCTTTTGACGTAACGTGCGGATATCCCCTAGGAGTTTATCAGCGAGTTGAAATCTTTGCCTTCCTTCTTGAGTCGCCGATACACTTTGATATCCTTGTTCATCTTGTAGAGAACCGCATCAACCAAACGATCCCGCGTCACCCGCTTGCCGGGCGTCGAGATCGTTCCGTTGTTCTTCACCGTCATCAACACCTCAAAGACCACCTGCGTACTCCCGATGACCTTGCGGTATTCATCATCAACAGAAGTGATAATGACAACTTTCTCCAACAAATCGTTGTGTTTTCTGATCGTGTCAATGAGTCGGTCGACTTCTTTCTCTTCAAACTCGGTACTCTTGAGCGCCCCTTCAAAATAGACTTTGTTCTGGGCCTTTTGGCTGAAAACCGACTCACCTTTCTGGATGAAATCGAGATTGAAAAAAATAACAACCACGACCACGGCCATGAGGATGATGACAATGTTCTTCACCACTTCCTGCTGCCGTCTGTTCTTTGCTTTCATTCTTCTCTTCTTGTTTGTCTGATGACCGGCGACTACAGGTCTCGTTTGCAGGCAAGGGGCATGCGCCAGCCAGTGCCGAAGGAACGGGGGGTCAGTTTGATGCCCGGTGCGGCCTGACGGCGCTTGAATTCGGCAAACCGGACCAGTCCCAGCACATACTCCACTGTGGATGCGTCATATCCGGCAGCCACGATCTCGCGCTGGGACATGTGCCGCTCGATATGCAGGGCAAGGATGCCATCCAGCACCTCGTACGGCGGCAGGGAATCCTCGTCCTTCTGATCCGGACGCAATTCAGCAGATGGCGGCTTGGTGATGATCGCCTCGGGAATATTCGGCCCGACATGCTCGTTGTACCAGCGGGACAGGGCAAAAACGCCGGTCTTGTCAACATCGGAAATCACGGCAAAACCACCGGACATGTCACCATAAATGGTGCAATACCCCACGGCCAGTTCACTCTTGTTCCCTGTTGTCAGCAGCAGGGCCCGGGTCTTGTTGGAAAGCGCCATGAGCAGATTGCCCCGAATACGGGACTGGATGTTTTCCTCGGTGGTGTCCGGGGCCAGACCGGCAAACGGCTCGGCCAAGGTCTCGAAAAATTGCTCCATGATCGGCCCGATGGGCAGGGTGATCGCTTCAATGCCAAGGTTTTCCGTCAGTTGCAGGGAATCATCGATGGACCCCTGACTTGAATACGGAGAAGGCATGAGCACGCAGGTCACATTGTCGGCCCCCAGCGCTTCCACTGCGACAACAGCGGTGAGTGCCGAGTCGATGCCGCCGGACAAGCCGATGACAGCTTTCTCAAAGCCCGACTTGTGGACATAATCACGGGTACCGACCACCAATGCCCGCCATGTTTCCGCTTCGCGGGAAAAATCATCGTCAGCCACGGAATTGCGACTTTCACAATCGACCACCACAACCGCCTCGTCAAATCCCGGGGCGCGGGCCGTCAGTTGACCACGAGAATCGAAAGCGCAGGAGCGCCCATCAAAGACGAGGTCATCGTTACCGCCCATCTGGTTGACGTACACCAGCGGGGTCGAATATTTTCTGGCTACAGCACCGAGCATGTCCTCGCGCAACCCCTGTTTTCCCAGAAAAAGAGGTGAAGCCGACAAATTGACGATATAATCCGGTTTGTGTGCCGCAATGGCTTCAAGGGGA
The DNA here is from genome assembly GCF_900217235.1 of Pseudodesulfovibrio profundus. Taxonomy (NCBI): domain Bacteria; kingdom Pseudomonadati; phylum Thermodesulfobacteriota; class Desulfovibrionia; order Desulfovibrionales; family Desulfovibrionaceae; genus Pseudodesulfovibrio; species Pseudodesulfovibrio profundus. The sequence continues at coordinate 1,807,465 of NZ_LT907975.1, forward strand.
TCGTGCGTATACGCCCGTGTATCCCAATAGTCCTTGTCGTTCCAGGCGTCCTCGCAGATGGTTACTCCGATTTTCCTGTCACCCACCTTGATGAGGTTGGTGTCAGCAGCACCCGCAGGAGCCGGTTCAAAGTATCGCGCTTCGTCAAAGACATCGTAAGTCGGCAGCAGGCTTTTTCGTATGATCTGATCCACTGCACCTTTGCGACAGAGAAAGGCGCAGTTGAAAACCGGCTTACCGTGGCCAGTCTCATTTTTTACCACACCGCCCAGCAGCAGCGGGACATCACCGACGGATGCGGCCAGTTCCTTTGCTGTCTCGGCAGCCTTTTCCACGAATCCCGCATAGAGCAGAAGGTCTCTGGGCGGATACCCTGTCAGGGCCAGTTCCGAGGTGACGCATAGCTCGGCACCACCATCCACGGCCTCTTCATAGGCAGCCCGGATGCGTGCCGCATTGCCTGTGAGATCTCCCACTGTGGGGTTGAGTTGCAAAACACCGATTTTCATGGCGTCTCAATACGACAATACCGCCCCCCCGGCAACCTCCAAACAACGGGATTTACCCAGCCCACCTTGACAATCGTGTTGTTGAAGGCCATTTTCACGAACAGTCCTCCGAACCCGGGCGTCAATCGAGCAACCAACACCACACAACCACATGGATAACAGCAAACTCTCCACCCTGGTCGAACTCGGACTCCTGTGCCGGGGTGACTCCATCCCCGCATCAACGGACGGCGCCACCACTACGGACTCCCATGACTACCGGACCCATCACCAACTTCTCCGGTACCAGAATCACAACTTCCAGTACCCATTTGCCGACCGCACCCTGCCCGCATACGAGTTGCTGCCTGAATCCATGACCATGGAAGAAGCCATGGGCCGCACCCGATGCATCTGTCTGCTCGGCGCTTCAGATACACCGCAACTTCGACGCAGCCTTGAAAATCCAGAAACGATCACACTGATCTTCGAACCTGACGAGGTCGTGCTGGCAAAATTTCTGGAGACCGTACCACCAGCTCTTCTGGCTGCACACAGTGGGTTCATTTTTTCCGGTGATCCATTCACTCTCTCCCCCTCCCTTCAGGACAGCCTCCCTGCGAACATGTTCAAGCAGGGACCACCCGCTGTTTTCCAGACCAAACGCATTGCCACGCACTACGATCAGTGGGCCACATCACTAACAGAATACCTCGAAATTCTTCACTTTCGGCATGCAGTCCACCCCATCTGCGGCCAAAAGTACCTCTTCTCGCGCCCCTTACGGACCATCAAGCGGGGGCTGACGTACGACCAGCAGTTGCACCTTTACGAAAATATCCCAGATTATCTCACCAGTCCTGACATTTCGGCACTGGAAAACGTCTTTGACGGACAAACGGCCATCCTTGTCGCAGCCGGACCAGAGCTTCCCGACGCATTCGACTATATCCGCGCCAACCGGAGTCGGGCGGTGGTCATCTGTGTGAACAACGCCCTCAAGCCACTGGCTGAAGCGGGTATTCGCCCGCACTTCACGGTCATCAATGATACGTCACTCGATTCTGGGAACGTTTTCCAGCATGTCCCGCCCCTTCCAGGTACCATCCTCGTGGGACACTGCCTGTCCGACCTCGGGCGCGGACTCTTTGGCAAGAAGTTTATCATGGACGACCACAAGCCCGACACTTTTGGCGAACGTCCCACTCTGGACAACCATGGCTCCGTGATCTCCACGGCTTTTTCACTGGCCCGACACATGGGGTGTACGTGTTGTGTCATCGTGGGAGCCCAGCTCGCCTCCCGTGACCCATGGAGACTAGCTTACGCCAAGGGAACCACTAACCACACGGATTCCATCTGCAACCGCCCTCTTATCCATAAAAGCCCGCAACTGTATCCTGTCTCCACTCCTCACGGACACACGCTCTATACCACCCTGAATTTCCGCGATGCAGCGCTGTGGCTAACCGAAGAGATACGCCTGTCGGGAATCGAATGCATCAACACTTCCAAGAAAAGCATCCTTTACGGCAGAGGCATAACCTACGACCCGAAACCAGCCATCAACGGCGAACCGGTCAATCAGGTCATCGCCTCGCTGTTCCAATCGGAACCACCCCGTATCGATCGAACCACAGTGGATGATTATGTGAAAAAGGGAATCGCCCACTGGGCTGGACTCAACCATTTCGCAAAGGAATTGTTGCAGGATGAAACCGTGGGGCTGGCCCTCAAAGGGGCCGCAATCCGAGAAAAACTGGATGCCAACAACACCACCTTCCTGTTGGAGCGATCCAGAATATTTCGTAATGACCACTTCCACGCCATGGCATTCTCCGACGATCCGCTCCAACAGGCTGCGGGATATCGATACTACTTTGAGCAACTTCAAAGGATGTGCACGAACTTTCTGGAAGCACTAGCACGTTCGGAGCAGACGATACGTCACATGGAGCGAACATAATACCGGCTCACGCTTTGGACTAATTTAACCAACTCGTTTCTCCACTCGTTATTCACGTAAAGCAGAATCCAGTTGAGGATTGGCACCGACAACAAACGGAACTTGGCGACAATGCGACCTTGGGGTAAATGTACTCCATCAAGCGCCCGAGGAGCCCATGCACGATACTGTTACTTTCCATCACCCGGAGCCAAAACCCGCGACCACTCGCATCTGGCCGGTTTTCCTGCCGTTTGCCGGATGTCCGTATCGTTGTGTTTTTTGTGCGCAGGACAAGCAGACCGGACAGATGGAAACAGAGCTTGGCGCGATGCTGGAGTCCATGAACCGCGAACTGGCCGAGGCCGCGGAACAAGGGAAGGGACCATATGAACTCGCCTTCTACGGTGGCACATTCACAGCCCTGCCTGCTCCGTGGGCCATGCGTTTTCTTGAGGCGGCCACACATTTCCGCAACATCGGCCTGATCACCCGTGTTCGCTGCTCCACGCGGCCTGACTGCATCGACGAAAAGACCATCCACACGTTACGAAAAGCCGGTCTCGACATGATCGAACTGGGCGTCCAGTCATTTGACGATGCTGTACTGCAGGCTTCCGGCCGGGGATATTCGGGCGAAACGGCCCGCAAAGGATGTGAACTGGTCAAGGCCGGTAACATGGCCCTCGGCATTCAGCTTCTGCCCGGACTGCCGGGCGATCGTGAAGGGGTGTTTCAAGAGGATGCGCACATCGCTGCGACCCTCAAACCCGAAATAGCCCGTGTCTACCCTTGTCAGGTCATCGACGGCACCCCGCTGGCAACCATGTGGCGACGAGGTGATTTCACGCCATGGGAACTGGAGAGAACCAAGGAGGAGCTTGCCGAGGCGCTTCTCACTTTCTGGGGGCACCATGTTCGGGTCATCCGATTGGGACTTCCACCGGAGCCTGCCCTGTCCGAACATGTTCTGGCCGGTCCTCAGCACCCGGCCCTCGGCCAATCCGCGCGCGCATTGGCGCTCCAGTCAATCATCCGCAGCCAGTTGGATTGTTTAGGGGGCGCACCTGGATACATGGAAGTACCCCGCAGGTATCAGGGTGAATTATTTGGTAATGCAGGTGAACTGAAGGCGTCCTACGCGGCAATGGGCATCACCAGACAAAGCATTCGTTATGTGGAAACAGAACGATTTTTACTCCGTAAAGAGCATTGATCCGACATCGGATCACCCTGTCCACCCAAGCCATCCACGTCCTCAGCGGCATGGCTCCGACTCAAAACGGTGGCACCCCATATCCCATTTGTCCAGCCGCAAACCAGAGTCAACCCTCTTACGTTTTCTGCCTGGAACTCAATACGCTTACAGAATCTGATTATTATAATATAGGTAACAGTTCAATGGAGCTATATTTCCTTCCACTATAAGCAATCTGTATTTCAACTTTGCTGGGAGGATTTTCCATGCGATTGGCAGACATTCCAATTGGAGTCAAAATAGTCAGCGGATTCGCCTTGATCATTATCATTTTTCTGGCTGCCGGTTTCTTTGTGGACCTGTCTCTAAGAAAGATGTCGGGGAGTTCTTCCGTCGTTGAAGCGGCATTGGACATGGGCATGTCCGTGCGAAAAGACATGCAGTATGTGACCGAACTTTCCGAAGCTGAAGACAAAGATCAGCTAGATCAGGGCTGGGCTAAACATGCTCGTTCCGTGAAAGAATTCGATATGCTGGCCGACGCCATCATGAACGGATTCAGCGATGATAAAAAAACTATCGTGGCAACGGAAGACCCGGCAATCCGAAAAGACATTCCCGAAATAAACAAGTTCTACGGAACGGATTTCGAAGCATTGGTTCGTCGAGTCCACGAACTCAAGCTGGAATCATTTGAGTCTGAAAAGAACCGTGAATCAGCTATGCAAACGATGGAAGAGGCCTTCAGGACGGTCATCAACCTGACGGAAGAATTCAACGAAGCCACCAACCAACGCATGGATACGCGCCTCAACAACGGCGAGGATGCATTCGATATTCTTTCTGTCGAAGTTTCCTGGATCGACATGGTCAACAATATCCGGTTCAACATCAACCGGGCACGCATTGCCCTCGAAGAGTTCGTCCAGGCAGAATCGATGGATACCGCTGATGCAGTGGAGGAACGCTATCTCGCTACCGTCAAGGAGTTCGATGAAATCATAACAACTCTGGACAAGGGCGGCATGTTTCAAAGCGAAGTCGTACAGCCGCTCAATGTCCCTGAACTGCGGGAGTTGATGACACGACTCGACGACACCCACGACGAGATATTCCAGACCGGTGCTTCCGGGGTGATGAAGGCCCACCGCAACTATATAGATGTCATGAACCGAGTCGAAGTGAACGACAACGAGACCAAGGAAGGCGGCAGAGAGCTGGGAGATCGGATCACGACTGTGGAAATGGCAGCCAGAGAAAACATGAACACCATGAAGGAGCAGTCACGAATTGCTTTATATGCAAGCATTGGTATTGCCCTTGTTCTGGCTCTGGTCATCGGCGTTTTCCTTTCCAAGATCATAACCAAGCCCCTCAACGTTGCCGTACAGGCTTCCCGCAAGCTGGCTGACGGCGATCTCAGCTCAGACATCGACAGCCCGGGCAGCGATGAGACAGGCAGGATGCTCGGTGCCATGAGCGAGATGATCCTGCGCTTGCGCGAGGTCGTGTTCAATATCAACGGGGTCATCGACAATGTTGCCTCGGGCAGTGAACAGCTTTCCGGATCGGCAGAATCCCTTTCGCAAGGGGCCACCGAGCAGGCTGCATCCATTGAGGAGCTTTCAGCTTCCATCGTGCAGGTGACCTCTTCCATTGCCCGCAACGCCGACAGTTCGCAGGAAACCGCCAATATCGCCAATGGTGTGGCCGGCAAGGCCAGTGACAGTGGCAAGGCGGTCACCGAAGCCGTGGGTGCCATGAAGGAAATTGCCGACAGGATCACGATCATCGAAGAAATCGCACGGCAGACCAACCTGCTGGCACTGAACGCAGCCATCGAAGCCGCTCGTGCCGGAGAACATGGTAAGGGATTTGCCGTTGTCGCCGCCGAAGTTCGCAAGCTGGCGGAACGAAGCGGAACAGCCGCAGCAGAGATCAGCGAGCTTTCCACCTCCACCGTCACCGTGGCCGACCGGGCAGTGACCATGCTCGACGAGCTGGTACCTGAAATGAGACCTCTGCGCATCCCCTTTTCGCGTCCGTGCCTTGCGCTCCGCACCCAATTTGATGTTCTGACCGCACCCCAGCTTGGGCTCATTCCCGGCCTTTTCCTGCCATTTCTGGCCGAAATGCCGGATTTTGGACGCACCTCTCCCTTCAGGCTCGCGCCAGTCGAACAGCTTTTTTCAAATTGAACGCCATGGCGAGGATGTGGAACTCTCCCTCCACCTTCTCACGACCCACGTATCGGGACCGAAAGAATGCGTAGCCACGTTTGAGTGTGCCGAAGGCCCGCTCGACTATTTGCCGAATGCTGCTGATGTCACGGTTGCGGGTCTTTTCGAAGTCTGTCAGCCTGCCGCCACGAGGCGTCTTGTCCATGGTTCCGTCCTCCAAATCGCGATCAAACAGAATGTCCCGGTTCTTCCCGCTGCAATAGCCCTTGTCCGCATAAACCCGTGCGCCGGGATCAAGGCCGACGCCATTCACGAGCCGCTCGAATTCGCCCGTGTCCGAATGGTTCGCGGGAGTGATGTGACCACAGAGCAGAAACCCGTCTCGACTGTCCGTCGCGGCATGGAGCTTGTAGCCGTAATAGGCCCGATTTCTCTTGCGGAGCCAGGCCGCCTCCTCGTCATCCGAATAGCTGACCCGGCAGTCCACCGGCCCATCCTGTTCTTCGGCGTCCTCGGAACGGTCCTCAGGCATCACGTCGATAACCTTGCGCGGCCGCCGCTGCGACTCGACTACCGAGGCGTCCACCACGGCTCCCTCACGGACAAGAAGCCCTTGTCCTTCAAGCTGGCGGTTAAGCATGTCGAGCAAGGAGTCCAGCACCTTCAGGCGGATCAAACCGTTACGGAAACGGCATATGGTGGTCTCGTCCGGCACGTCGTCCTCGATGGAAAAACCGGTAAATCTGACAAAGGAGAGCCGGTCGAGCAGCGCCTGCTCCACGCCCGGATCACTCAGGTTGTACCAACGCTGCAAGAGCAGAATCTTGAACATCGCCAGAGGCGGATAGGCGGGATTGCCCACGGCGTTGGCCTTGCGCCTGATCTTCTTGCACAGAAAGGCGTTGATGGGCTGCCAGTCGATGAGTTCGTTGATCTCATCCAGAAATGTGGTCTTGGTTCTGCGGTGCCCCAGGAAGTAATCACCCAACCGAGGTCCTTTCTGCCGAATAGCCATGCCTTCCTCCTTTGGATGGAGAAATAATAGCATAATAAATCAAATAGTTAAAGAGTAAAAGTGTGGGATTTGCCGTGCAGAGGTCTCGAAATAGAAAAGACCTCGGAACTGATCGATTCCATCAACGCCACGTGCGAAGAACAGGATATTGCCATCAAACAGATCGGCAGTGCCGTTTCCCAGGTGGAAACCGCAACGCAGACCACGGCGTCGGCCTCAGAGGAAGTCGCATCCACATCAGAAGAATTGGCAGCCCAAGCCGAATCGCTGAATCAGATGATGGCGTTCTTCAATTGCGGTGACTCACTCAACTCCATGGATTGTGCAGCTCCCAAAGCCCTCCCGGCAGGAAGCGACTATTAATTGAAAACAACACTCCTCCCCAACCATGTGGAAGCGATCATCATTTCGAGCAATGGTGGTCGCTTCCCCTCTTTCTGCCCCGGAAAAGGGCTGGACCGTGACCCGAAAAACCGCTATTTACCACTCTCAGTCCGTGCGCGGACACGTTACCTCTAAATATGTCTCCTACGAGAGAAGCAGAGAACAGCGAATGCCTGAATTGTTTCGTGCGGCCAAAGCCGCGACCATGACCCCCGATGCGCCCGTTATCGAAGACGCAGCCATCATCGCCCATCAGGGCATTATCCGGGAGGTCGGCACCTACCGCGACCTCGCCCCCTCTTTTTCCGGCACCATCACCGACCTTGGCGATATCACCCTCACTCCGGGGTTGATCAACGCCCACTCCCACCTCGAACTGGCTCACCTACGCGGCAAATGCCCCCAAGGGGCAGGCTTTGTCACCTGGGTGGAGAATTTGCTCCAGCAACCCATCTTTGATCTCGACGAGGATGAGTTGGACAAGGCAGTCGATGAGCTGAAACGAAGCGGGACCGTAATGGTTGGCGATATAGCCACCCGATTCGCCAAACAGATGGCCGGAGTGCTTGAAGCTTCCGGCCTTTTTTTCGCGGTCTTTGTGGAGGCCATCGGCGAAACCATCCCGAAAAAGACATTCATCCCCAAAGGTGAATATGAAAACGGCCTGCTCTCAGTTGCAGGGCATTCACTGTATACGACCCACCGCGATGTACTGCGCGCTGCAAAGGCCGAGGCGACCCAGCGCTCCATCCCCTTCTCCATCCACCTTGCCGAACATGACGAAGAAGTCGCGATCATGGCCGACAGGGAAAGCGAGTTTCTCGACCTCCTACAGGCCCGCGGCAGACTGCTGGACTTTGTCGCCCCACAAAAACGGCCGGTGGAGCAGGCAGCCGAACTCGGGCTGCTCGACGAAACAACCCTTGCCGTCCACTGCGTGAAGGTCACGGATGAAGACATTCAAACCGTGCGCGACTCCGGTGCCACGGTCTGCCTCTGTCCGCGCTCCAACGAATACATCGGCGTAGGACGGGCGCCCTGGGAAAAGTGGCTTGCCTCCGGCACTCCCCTGTGTCTGGGCACCGACTCACTGGCATCCAACTACGACCTCGACCTGTGGAACGAGGCGGTGTATCTTAAAAAGAATTTTGATGGCGAGCTTTCATTTGAGCAACTGCTCGCCATGGTGACCCGAAACCCGGCCAACATTCTGGGCGCAGGGCAATATCTAGGCACACTGGAACCGGGGAAGCGAGCTGTTTTCGCCACGGTTCCTGATACAATATCCCAGCTTTTCTAGTTTGTTGGAGGAAGCATCAACATGAAATGGCTACACAAAGATTTGCTGGACGTTTCCCAGCTCTCCCAGTCCGAGGTTATGGCAATCTTCGAGACTGCCGGACGGTTTCAGGAGTTGCAGGAACGCCCCGTCAAAAAAGTACCAACCCTCAAGGGACGCAGCGTCATCCTCTTTTTCGCCGAGCCGAGCACGCGCACGAAAACGAGTTTCGACGTTGCAGGAAAACGGCTTTCGGCCGACACCTTTTCACTGGCGAAAAGCTCCTCCAGCCTGACCAAAGGGGAAACGCTCAAGGACACGGCCCTGACTCTCCAGGCCATGGCCCCGGATGCCATCGTCATCCGCCATTGGTGTTCCGGTGCAGCCCGCTTCCTTGCCGATCGACTGGACTGTTCCATCATCAACGCCGGTGACGGCCGCCACGCTCACCCCACGCAGGCCCTTCTCGATTCCTTCACCCTGCATCAGGAATGGGGCGATCTGGCCGGAAAGACCATCCTCATTCTCGGCGACGTGGCCCACTCCCGCGTGGCCCGCTCCAACGTCATCCTGCTGAACAAACTCGGGGCCAAGGTCCGCCTGTGCGCACCGCGTACCCTGCTGCCCCACGGTGTCAAAACCTGGCCGGTCGAAGTCTACTCCGACCTGAACGAAGCCTCAAAAGGGGTTGACGCCATCATGTGTCTGCGCCTGCAGCTTGAGCGGCAAAAAGACGGCCTGCTGCCGGATCTTCGCGAATACGCACGGACTTACGGACTTGGCCCGCGCCATATCGACCTTGCCAATCCCGACGTTAAGATCATGCACCCCGGTCCCATGAACCGCGGCGTGGAAATCTCGTCCGATCTGGCCGACTGCGCCGATTCGCTGGTGCTCGATCAGGTAGCCAGCGGCGTTGTCGTCCGTATGGCATTGCTCTTCCTGTACATGACGCGGAAGGGCGACGAATAACTTCGTTGACGATCGAAAAATCATAAAGACGCAAGCGCATCCGGGTTACACTACTCATTGACAATCACGCCCGCCCGTAACCGGCACCATGCACAAGCAAAGGCGTAATATGGCCCAAGGCCACACATGGAGGAAACCATGGCGAAGATGGATTTGATAGTTCGCAGAGCACAGTTGGACGGCAAGGAAGTGGATATCTTCGTTGCTGATGGAAAAATCGCAGAAGTAAAACCCGCCGCCAAGGAACTGGACGCAGGAGATGCCACCGTTGAAGAAGCTTTCGGGCTGACCGTGATGGCCTCCATGACCGATGTTCACGTTCATCTGCGCGAACCGGGATTCGAGTACAAGGAAGATGTGGAATCCGGTCTGCGGGCTGCCGCCTGGGGCGGATTTTCCAATATCCTGTGCATGGCCAACACCAAGCCGGTCAATGACGACACGGCCGTGACCCGACTGATGCTCGAACAGGCCGAGAAGTTCTGGCCCGACGGCCCCCGTCTTTTCCCCATCGGCGCCCTGACCAAGGGATTGAAAGGCGAAGAACTGGCCCCCATGGCCGAGCTGGCCGAAGCCGGATGCGCCGCCTTTTCCAACGACGGTGTGCCGGTCAAATCAACCGAGCTGTTCCGCCGCGCCATGGAGTACGCCTCCGACTGGGATCGCGTTGTCATCGACCACTGCGAAGACCCCTACATGGGAGTGGCTGCCGGAGTGAACGAGGGCGCTGTTTCCAGCCGACTGGGACTTCCTGCCCAGCCCGACATGGCCGAAGCACTGCAGGTGGCACGCGATGTCCTTCTGGCCGAATATCTCGACATCCCCATCCATCTGGCCCACATTTCATGCAGAAAGTCCGTGGACTTCATCCGCGCCGCCAAGGAGCGTGGCGTCAAGGTTACGGCTGAAACCGCGCCACACTATCTGATTCTGACCGAAGACTACCTCGAAAACGAGGCCACCGAGTACGATACCAACGCCAAGGTCAATCCGCCCCTGCGAACCCCTGACGATCAGCAGGCGCTGCTGGACGCCCTCAATGACGGGACCATGGATTGCTTTGCCACCGACCACGCCCCGCACGCCGCATTCGAGAAGGAAACAGAGTTCGATGTGGCTCCCTGCGGCATTTCCGGGCTGGACACCGCCCTTTCCGTCACATGGCAGTTGGTTCGCGACGGCAAGCTGAAAAAGGAAGCCTTCACCCGCGCCTGGACCACAGCGCCGTGCTCGATTTTCAATCTGCCGGTGAACACATTCCAGCCGGGCGATCCCGCCGACTTCTTCCTGTTTGACGAGTCCGAGGAGTGGACCGTATGCTCGGAGTCCATGCACTCCAAGGGAAAAAACACCCCGCTCAAGGGTTCCAACCTGAAAGGACGGGTAAAAACCCATTTCATTCAGGGGAAAAAGATTGTATAAGAGCGGGCATTGCAGTGCCGGGGGAGCCTCGGCATGTGAATAAAAACAATCGCGCTAGTATTACATAGAGTTAAGGAGAGATATGAGCCAGCCCTTTAAAGACGCTGTCGGTTTTTGTAAAACCATCATGCGAAACGGCTTTGACGCCTACGTGGTCAATGTCCGGCTTCAGGCTTTGACGTTGGACGAATCCGGTGATGAAAAGGAACTTGATATCTGCACGGACGCCGGTCTTACCGAGTTGCAGAAGTACTTCCCCAACCTTGAACCATCCAACGACAAGGGTACCATCGGCACACTGGTCGAAAGCGGCACCACCTTCTACTTCTATGCGGCCGATGTGGACGATGCCTCCTACATTTCGGAAGCCGTATCCACCATGACGCCCCGCCTGCTCAAACGCCTTGAGCTGCGCGGCGACATCCCGCTGTCGTCGGTCTGCCCGTTCATCCCCAAGGCAAAAGAAACCTACGCTGATTTCTCGGATTTCGCCGAAGGCAAGATCCGCTTCAAGGGCGACCCGGACCAGGCCCTCAAGAAAGACTACTCCCTCGCCTACCGCGCCATGCGCTTTTCCGCCAACTTCGACAAGGAAATCGACGCCAACTCCTGGGCCGCCATTGTTCGCAATGCCGGTCACATTCTGGAATTCGTTCCCATGGCCGAATTTCTCGACGAGTGGCACAAGGTCGAGGCCGAAGCAATGTACCGCTTCTTTGAACTGCTGTTCGACTCCATGCTGCTGCACGGCCTCATCCCCGAGGTTGCCGCGCTGTCACGGGTCAAGCAGATCAAGAATCCCGAGACCAACGAAGAGGAGACCGTGTTCCAGCACACCCTCGACGTCATGAAGGCCTACCCTGAAGAGCTACCCTACGACTGGAAAGGCACCGTCGCCTGTCTGCTCCACGATGTCGGCAAGCTCCTCACCGCCGAATATTACGATGGCAAGTGGAACTTCCTGCAGCACCACCGTGTTGGCGCCAAAGCCACACGCCGCATCCTCAAGCGTCTGCGCTTCGAGGAGCAGGATATCGACCTGATCTGCGAACTGGTCCAGAACCACATGCGCCCGCACTTCATGCTCACCGACAAGGGCATCCGCCGGTTGCGCTCCCTGGACGAGTACCCGCGCATCATGGAAATGGTCAAAGCGGATATCAAGGCCCGCGACGGCTCCTGGCGTGAGTTCAATCACAACCTCAAGATGGCTGAACGCGCCAACATCCCGGACAACGAAATCGAACCACTGCTCGACGGCAACCAGATCATGGAGCTGACCCAGCTCAAGCCGGGTCCGGTTATCGGCATGATCCGCGACGAGTTGCTCAAGGCGCAGATTGCCGGTTCGGTCAACGACCTCGACGAAGCCGAGACTTTCGTCAAGGATTACGTGACCAAGAACAAGATCTAAGCCACCACAAACGATCACAAAAGAACGGCCCGTGCAGCAATTGCACGGGCCGTTTTTCTGTTCTGGTCAGTAGGGGAAAACTTAGGACGCGCTGCTCTTCGTTTCGGAAACCGAATCACCGACAGCACGCTCCAATGGGAGCTGCGCCTTGATCACTTCATCCAGCCGATCCTGAATCATCCTGATGTGGATTTTCAGCGAGTAGATGTAATCGAGATAGGAGAGGGGAACGGATGTATCCATGACCGCCCGGCCCAATTCATCAAGCTCCTCGCGCATGGCCAGCGCTTCCTCGGCTGTCTCGATGTCATAGGCTTTCAGGTCAAACTCCTTAAGGTCCTTGTACCACTTGAAGATGCGGCGGCGAATCTGCCAGCGATACGCCGGGGGCGTGATTTTGAAGAGCGGGAACAGCAGGGTCAGCAGCGGGATAAGCATGATCTTGAGGCGCTCAAAATTCACGGCCCAGGTGTACGGCATGTAGCGCATGAGCAGCGGCGGCCCGGACTTGTAATAGTTCTCGGCCTCTTCCGTCAGCGGGAAGATGGTGCTTTTATTGTTCGGCTGAGTGCCGGGCATGGCAAAGATATCACCATCATTATGGATTTCCTTCGCAGCCAACAAGAACAGGTAGCTGATGGCGGGATGGAGGTCCTTGTTCACCACGAGGTTGGCCGAAGGCGCGAGCATGTTCACGTCACGATCCGGCAGATTGGTGGCGATATCCAATGCTCCTTCAGGGAGTACCAGATGCTGCAAGTAGCGGTGGGACCGAACATACGCTGGGCTTCGCTCCACCGAGAACAGCCGAATCACCCCGCCGGAGTCACGCAGGGAATCGATAACCCCGGACCCCACCCCGGAGAAAAAGAAGACCACATCCACCTGATCGTTGAGCATGTCGGATACCGCGCTGCCAGCCCCTTTTTCGATGAGTGTCGCGTTGTCTTCAGTGATACCGTTCTGGGCCAGCAGCTTCTTGACCACATGGTTGGTGCCGCTTCCCTCTGCGCCGATGGCGACCCGCATTCCTTTGAGGTCATTGAGCATTGTAAAGGAAACATTGCTCCGATGGAAAATCCACAGCGGCTCATAATAGAGCGAGCCGAGACTGCGCAGGTCAGGATACTGTTCCGGCGTGCTGACACCACCCTGAACGAACGCCGCATCCACCGGATTGTCCGGGTCGGCCAATAGATCAAGGTTGTCTATGGACCCTTTGCTCTCGACCACCTCAAGCTCGATGCCGTGCTTGGCAAAAAAAGCGGCGTATTCTCGAGCATATCCATAATACGCGCCAGTTGGTCCACCTGATGCGATGGTCACCTTGCTCGGCGGCGCTGGCTCCACGTATTGGTAAGCAAGCCAGAGCGCCGCAGCCAGCAGACAGGCCGCGCCGCCATAGATGAAAAACGACATGGTATGGTGGGATTTGAAGAACTTGAGTATACGCATACCGGACAGGATATCGGAAGGGGTATACCTGCGCAAGCAGACATACGCCTTATTTTGCCTCATCCGGTAAACAATAGAGGGTGACTACGCACTGGGGCGTTGCTGATACTCCTCGGGGACTACGATCTCGCCGCCGGTCCGCTCAAACCACTTCAGGAATGCATCCACGCAGGTCGGGCACAACTGGCGGCCGCGCTCCTCGGTGATGATGTCGACGGCCACGCCTCTGGGTACGGAGTCCCGATAGGGGCGCTCGGAGGTAACGGCTTCATAGACGTCGGCAACAGCGACAATCCGGGCCTTGAGTGGGATGTCCTCGCCCTTGAGTCCCTTCGGATACCCTTTGCCGTCCCACCGCTCGTGGTGGAACAAGATCACTTCCAGAACATCATGCAGGCTCTTGATTGGGCGCAGGATATCAGCCACCACATTGGAATGCAGCTTCACGTGTGCGTATTCCACATCGTCGAGCGACCCTTTTTTGAGCAGCACATCATCACGCACGCCGATCTTTCCGAGATCATGCAGTCGGCCGACAAGTAGCAATCTTTCCAGTTCACTCGGCTCGAAGCCCATTTCCTCGCCAATGCCGACAGCGACCTGCGCCACACGCTCGGAGTGTCCGCGAGTAACCGGATCACGAGCTTCCAATGCCTGCACCAGACTGGCGATTGCAGCCAGCGTCAACTGGTGCTCCATGCGCAACCGTTCCTGCTCTTCCATGAGCAGGCGGAAATTAGAGGAAAATATTTCCTCAATAACTATGGAAAGCTGCGTCACCGTAAACGGCTTGATCAGAAAAGTGGCTGCACCTTCACGTATCAACCGCCGCATGATTGGCTTGTCGCCCAGTGATGACATGATGATGATCGGGATCTTCTTGTGCTGATCATCCTTCTTGAGCCGACGGCAGAGCTCGGCTCCGTCCATGTTCGGCATCATCAGATCGGAGATGATCAGGTGGGGCTCGAACTCCTCGACCATCGCAAGGGCTTCCTGTCCATCATTGGCCGTACGGACCACGAACCCTTCCTCGGTCAGCCCTGATGAAAGGAACAGGCGTACACTGGAGGAATCGTCCACCACAAGAACCCGGCTTCCGGTGAGGAAGGAGCGCGCATTGAGGATGTCCTTGATGCGCTCAATATTGCCCTTTATGTCCCCGCCTTTGGCCAGATAGGCATCAGCCCCGACGCGAAAACCCTGCTCAACGCTTTCATCCGAATCCCTGGAAGAGAGAATGATGATGGGGACACCCGCTGTTTTATACTCCTTCTTGAGTCGGGAGCACAGCTCGAAGCCGTCCATCTTCGGCATATCAATGTCTGTGATGACCAGATCAAAGTCGTCATCAATGGCACGGGACATGCCGTCTTCACCATCAACGGCCAAAGTCACGTCGAAACCGGCCTCGGTCAGATGGGTCTGCAATGCGAACCGAACGGATTTGGAGTCATCTACGACAAGTATATGCGGTCTTTTTTCCATTTTTCTCTGCAATGCGGAGATTGCCTGTTTGGTTATGTCTCTCCCTGCCCCTTACATAGCGGGTGGATTTCATACAAGACAATTATATTGCCTACCGGAAGCCGCCGTACTACCATGCCTCGCTGTGGACAATCCCGTTGATCAATACGTAAACGCCCTGCTCGAAAGCGAAACCATGGGCCGTCAGGTGGCCCATCATCGTCTTATTGAGGGTGCCGACTCCCGGTTCGGCGAACCCCGTCGCCCATGGCCTGCCGCCCTTTCGGGCGCCCTGTCGCTCATGGGTGTCGAAACGCTCTACGCCCATCAGGCCGAAGCAGCCGATTATATCCGTGCAGGTCGACATGTGGTGGTGGCAACCCCCACGGCCAGCGGCAAGACGTACACGTACAACCTGCCGGTCATGGAACACTGCCTGGCCGACCCCGAGGCCAAGGCGCTCTATCTGTTCCCGCTCAAAGCGCTGGCCCAGGATCAGCTTAAAGGGTTCAAGGAGCTTGCCGCCCTGCTGCCGGAGGAGCGACGTCCCACCGCTGCCATCTATGACGGCGACACCACCCCCCATTTCCGCAAGAAAATCCGCAATTCACCGCCCAATGTGATCATGTCCAACCCGGAGATGGTGCACCTTTCCATGCTGCCCCACCATGCCTCGTGGGCTGAATTTCTGTCCGGGCTGACACACATCGTTGTGGATGAAGTACACACATACCGCGGTGTCATGGGATCGCACATGGCCATGGTTTTCCGACGTCTGCTCCGGCTGTGCGAATATTACGGTGCACGCCCCACGTTCATCTTCTGCTCGGCCACCATCGGCAACCCCGTGGAGCTGTGCCACATGCTCACCGGGCTTGAGGTCCACCCCATATTGGAATCCGGGGCAGCCCGTGGCGGGCGGCACATGGTCTTTCTTAATCCCGAGGGATCACCGGCTCAGGCAGCCATACAGTTGCTACAGGCAGCGCTGGCCCGAAACCTGCGAACCATCGTCTATTGCCAGTCCCGTAAGCTGACCGAACTCATTGCCATGTGGGCCACCGAGCGCAGCGGCCAGTTCAAGTCGAAAATCTCCGCATACCGTGCCGGATTTCTGCCGGAGGAACGGCGGGAAATCGAAATGAAGATGGCGGACGGCGAGTTGCTCGCGGTCATCTCCACCTCCGCACTGGAGCTGGGTATCGATATCGGCGGCCTCGATGTCTGCATCATGGTCGGCTACCCCGGCTCGGTCATGGCCACGCAGCAACGGGGCGGTCGCGTGGGGCGCAGCCAGCAGGAATCGGTGGTCGCGCTCATTGCCCAGGAAGATGCGCTGGACCAATATTTCATGCGCAATCCCGACGATTTTTTTTCCCGTCCGCCCGAATCGGCCATGCTCAATCCGCATAACCCTGTGATCATGGATCGCCATCTTATTTGTGCGGCAGCCGAGTTGACCCTTCGACGCAACGAGACATTTCTTCAGGAGGAAGCGGTATCCCACCGGGTGGAAGAGCTGGTCGGGTTGGGCCATCTCTTTGAGGTCGTCAACGAACTGCCCGGCCATCCCACGGAGATCGTTTCCCACCGCAAGCGGCCACACCGCGACGTGGACCTGCGCGGCGCCGGTCAATCCATGCACATCGAAGACAACACCAATGGCGCTGACAAGGCACCGGTCATCGGCACCATCGATGAACACCGCGCCTTTCGCGAAGCGCATCCCGGAGCCGTTTATCTGCACCGGGGCCAGACGTACGTGGTCACCGATCTTGATCTTGGCAGCAAGACGGTTCGGAGCCAGAAGCAGCGGGTGGGCTATTACACCAAACCCCGCGCCAACAAGAACACCGACATCCTCGAAGTTCTCGGGCAAAAGACGTGCTTCGGCACGCGGGTCTATTTCGGCCGGCTCAAGGTCACCGAACAGATCACCGGCTATGAAAAACGCTCGGTGCGCGGCGGCAAACTGCTGGGCATCACGCCGCTGGACCTCCCCCCGCTGGTCTTTGAGACCGAGGGCGTCTGGTTTGAAATCGGGCATGATGTACGGCGGCGCTGCGAAGATGAATTCATGCACTTCATGGGCGGTATCCACGCCTTCGAACATGCGGCCATCGGCATGCTGCCGCTGCTGGTCATGACCGACCGCAACGATCTGGGCGGCATATCCACTCCCATGCATCCGCAGGTGGATGGACCCGCTGTTTTCATTTACGATGGCATGCCCGGCGGCGCAGGGTTGACCCGCCAGGCTTTTGACAAGGCCGATGAGCTGGTCAAGACCACACTGCGAACTATTGAAGTGTGCGAGTGCGAATTCGGATGCCCGTCATGCGTCCATTCGCCCAAGTGCGGGTCCGGCAACCGCCCCATTGACAAGCGGGCCGCCCAATTCGTGTTGGAAGCCATTGTCAGCGGCGACCCCAAATCCATCGAACCAAAGGATATTGACGTGAATCTTCCCGGTATAGACATGCGCAGGCCCGCCCCGAAGCGTTACGGGGTGCTGGACATCGAAACCCGCTACTCCGCAGATGAAGTCGGCGGTTGGAATCGGGCCGACAGAATGGGCGTTTCCATTGCCTGCCTGTATGATTCCGAAGACGGGACCATGCACGATTACGAACAGGATCAGATGGATGATCTGGTCGCGCATCTGCAACGGTTCGATCTGGTCATCGGATTCAATCATGTCAAATTCGACTATGCCGTACTGGGCGGTCTGCACCCTTTCAATTTCCGGGGACTGCCCAATCTGGATCTGCTGGTTGAAGTAAACAACCGCTTGGGGTACCGTCTTAAGCTGGATAATATAGCTCAGGCTACACTCGATGTGGGAAAATCCGCAGATGGGTTGCAGGCGCTGAAGTGGTGGAAGGAAGGACGACTCGATCTCATCACCGAGTATTGTCGTCAGGATGTGGAGGTCACGCGTGATGTCTACCTGTATGGCCGGGAACACGGCCACGTCTTCTTCACCAACAAAGCAGGACAGAAGGTCAAGCTGCCCATAGAGTGGTAACAGGATAAACCAGCTCGGAGGAGACGTTACGCATGACTATTGCCCGTTCATTTTTCGCCGTTGTTTTCCCTCTTTCCATCATGATCCTTTCCATCGGTCTCGCCCTGCCTGCCGTTGGCATGCACTAACCACCGGAGGCACAACCGATGTCCATCTCCCGATCCTTCGCCGCTGTTGTCTTTCTCCTGACTGTTCCGGTTCTTTGCGTCGCCTTTGCCCTGCCCGAGCTGGGCGCGGCACTCCGACACGATGCCCACGCCGGTGATGCGGATGCCCAGTACGAGCTGGCCCGCATGTATTTTGAAGGTGATGGAGTCGAACAGAGCACGGATCAGGGTATCCACTGGATGATGGAATCGGCCAATAGCGGCAACCCATACGCCCAACTAACCTATGGCCTCATGCTCATGGGCGGGCAGGAGGTGCCGCAGGATATGGACAAAGGCCTTGCCATGGTCCGTTCTGCCGCAGAGCAGGAACTGGCCGAAGCCCAGGGTGTGATGTCCATGGCTTACGGCAAGGGCATCGGCGTCCAGCCCGACACACAACTCTTCCTCTACTGGATGCGCCGCGCTGCCAGCAACGGGGATGCCATGAGTCAGTTCAATCTGGCCGTAGCCAACCTGACCGGCAAATTCATGCCGCAAAATGCCGGTGAAGGGATGTACTGGTTGAAGCTCGCTGCCAACGGCGGGTTTCTCGACGCACAGGTGACGCTGGGCGAGATTCTCCTGAACGGCCTCGGGCGCGAGCCGGATATCGTGGAAGCGTGCAAGTGGTTCGCCATTGCCGGGAGCCAGGGGCACCCCAAGGGCAACTACCTGTTAGGGCAGGTCTCGCCGCTCATGACGCAGGATCAACGGGATGAAGCCGCTGACCGGGCCAAGGAATGGCTGCGCAGACAGCAGGCGCACATGCAGGCCGGTTGATCCGGACCCAAGCCCCGACAGCCCATTTGGCACAACGGTCTGACGCCGGTTCTCCGCTTGAGGACTGCGACTATTTCGTGGTCAGGAAGCGTGCGAAGTCCGTGGTCAGTGTCTGCTTCAATTCCTGCAGCGAATCCTGATCCATCCGGGCAAAGGCAAAACCGAACACCGGATACTCAGAATAATCAATCTTACGCAATTCCAACACGTTGGAAAACATCGATTGGAATCCATCGTAATCAACCGAGGCAATGGACGACTTGTCCATACCCGGAGGAACGTCACCGATAACCATGACGGTCACTTCCCCCTTGTGCTCGGCCAGCAGAGTGGACCAGTCCGGGCGTTTGTTCTCAAAGAAATATTCATACGGATTGAAGCCCCAGGCGTGGATGGTGATATCGGCCACGCACCAACCGGCAAAGCGCAGCGGATTGGCTTCGATGGGCTGGATATGCCCCTGCTCGTCTACGCGCACTTCAAGGTGCATGGGGAAGTTGCGGAATCCGCAGACCTTGACCAGTTGCGCCGTATATTCGGTGAACGGCTCCAGCCAGTTACGGATGATGCGTGTGGACGTATAGTACAGGCGGTCCGAGATATCATCGTCACTCACAAAGTGGTGGAAGAGGATATTGGTGATCACCGGCTCGCCGTTCTCATCGTAGTAGACATCAATGGCGTACTCGTCGCCCTCAATCCCTTCTTCGATCAGGAACTCGCCCGCA
Source organism: Pseudodesulfovibrio profundus (assembly GCF_900217235.1). Classification (NCBI taxonomy): domain Bacteria; kingdom Pseudomonadati; phylum Thermodesulfobacteriota; class Desulfovibrionia; order Desulfovibrionales; family Desulfovibrionaceae; genus Pseudodesulfovibrio; species Pseudodesulfovibrio profundus. Next base: position 1,827,369 of record NZ_LT907975.1, read on the forward strand.
TTGACCACGGCCTCGGGGTACTCGGCGTTCATCTTTTCCCGCTCGTCACGAATGGTCTGCACGACCTCCGGCCACTGGGCATGGTCGTTGACCACATGCACCCCGAGGCTGAAAAAGCCACGCGCCGGTTTGACCACGAAAGGCACCGGCATGTCGCTGATATCAATGGTATCCATATCTTCGGGGCGAACACGCTTGAAAGCATACTCGGGGTGGAGGTCGGTAACGGTCTCGCGGAACAACGCCTTGTCCTTGCAGATGTCGATCTGCTTCACCAGCTCGTCGTAACAGCCACAATCAAAGATATGGGCCAGGGCGTTTTCCGAATTGGAAAGCACCCGCTGCCCCACGGCCAGACGGGCGGCAAACTCGATATTATCGACAAGTTCGATATCCCTTCCCTCGGTGAATTTACGGGCGCCGGGGATATCCAGAACAGGCTGCTTGAGCCGTTCAACGGTCTTGAGCATCAGATCGGAAACATAGGGTGCGTCGAGCAGAAACATTACTTTGCCTTCCCTGCCAGTTCATATTTTTTCAATTTATACTGAAGGTTGGACTTGGAAAGTCCCAGCATTTCAGCCGCCTTGACCTGCACGAACTCGGACTGGACCAAAGCCCGCTTGACCAGCGCCCCTTCGATCTTGTCCATGGTCTCGGCAAGATTGAGCTTGGATGGGAGCAGGTCGACGGCAGACTTGAACTGTGCTTCCTCGTCCTTGATCTCGGGAGGCAGGTCATCGGCCTTGATGATATCACCCCGAGTCAAAACGGTACACCGCTCCACGACATTTTCGAGCTGACGGACATTACCCGGCCACTCATAGGCGGTGAGGTAGTCCATGGCTGAAGAGGAAAAGCCGGATATTTCCACCTGGTTCTCTCGCGAATACTTATCGAGAAAGTGGGCGGCCAGCAGCGGGATGTCCTCGCGCCGTTCCCGCAGTGGCGGCATGAAGATGGAGACAACATTGAGGCGGTAGAACAGGTCTTCGCGGAACTCGCCCTTGCTCACGGCCTCCTGAAGATTCTTGTTGGTGGCGGCCACGATACGGATATCCACATCAAAGGTCTCGGCTCCACCCACGCGCTCGATCTGGTGCTCCTGCAACACGCGCAGCAGCTTGACCTGCAATTCCGGGGTCAGCTCGCCGATCTCGTCGAGAAAGAGCGTGCCTTTGTTGGCCTGTTCAAAGCGTCCCTTGCGCATGGCCGTGGCACCGGTGAACGAGCCTTTTTCATGACCGAACAGTTCGGATTCGAGCACACCGGGATTCAGCGCCATGCAGTTGACCGTCACGAACGGCTCGTCGCGTCGGGGCGAGGCATTATGGATCGCCCGGGCAATAAGCTCCTTACCTGTTCCGGATTCACCGAGAACGAGCACCGTGGATTTGGACGGAGCGGCACGGTCCACCATATCCATGACCTGCTGCATGCCCTTGCCCCGGGCAATGATGTTGCCCTTGGAGTAGCGGTCGCGGATTTCCTGTTTCAGGCGAATATTTTCCTGCTGGGTGGCGGCGTACTGCTTTGCCTTGGAAATGGAAAGAAGCAGCTCTTCGTTGGCAAAGGGCTTGGTAATGTAGTCAAACGCCCCGATACGCATGGCCTCGACCGCCGCTTCAATGGAGCCGAACGCGGTCATGATCAACACAGGGATATGCGGATAGTTCTTCTTGCAGTGCGCCAACACATCCTGCCCGGTGAGCTTGGGCATCTTCATGTCGGTCAGGACGATATCCACCTCGGAATCTTCGAGATAGGCCAGTCCCATTTCCGGGTCGGAAAGGGTCGTCACGTTGTACCCTTCGTCCTCCAGAATGGATTCCAGAATGAGCAGGTAGTTTTTCTCGTCGTCGAGAATCAATATATTCGCGGGCATATGTTCCAGCCTTGGTTTGTATGGTATGCAAGGCGCGTGGGGCGCCTGACCGTCCGGGAGGATACAACAAGACGGGCTGAAACCCAAGCAGTGATGTTGCCCGCAGTCGCGACTACCCATATGGACTGAGGATCAGGGGACCATGGTCACCGGATTATTTATCGAGCCGGAACTGGATTGCCACCGGCTGACGTGCTATTGAGAGAGCATGGAAACTGATAAGCAAATATTACGAGAAGAAATGCTGGCAAAACGGCAGGCGCTGCCCAAGGAAGAGATTCTGGAGGCGAGCGAGTGCGCTCTTGAGATGATCCGCACGTTGGCCGAATGGAAAAACGCGCAGGAAGTCCTCATATATTGGCCCATCCGCGGCGAACTGGATGTGCGACCGCTTGTGACCGAACTGTGGCAGCGCGGCTGCACGGTACTGATGCCACGATGCCGTCCTGATGCCTACGGCGAAATGGACATCGCCTGTGCAACCTGTGAGGACGAACTGGTACCCGGCCCGTTTTCCATCATGGAACCCGACGCCGACAAGTGCCCGCCCGTGACCGACTGCCGACCCGATATTGCCTTCATCCCCGGCGTCTGTTTCGACAGACTGGGATACCGCCTCGGATTTGGCGGCGGCTATTACGATCGCCTGTTGGCCACAAACAGCATGGCCAAGACTCTCAAGATCGGTATGAGTTATACGTTCCAATTGGTGCCGGAGCTTCCCCAGCAACCGTGGGACATGCCCGTGGATATCATCTGCACTGAAGAGGAACTATGGCGTCCATAGCGTTTTTCCCATTTGAATTCGTCGGCATCCACAACGTAGGCATCGCTTTTACCTCCCGGCGGGGCGGTGTTTCCGAACCGCCCCACGATTCGGCCAACCTTTCATTCGATGTGAACGACGATCCCGCCAAGGTGGCCGAGAACCGCCGGTACATCAACGACCGCTTCGGACTCACAGGCTGGTGCGAATGCAAGCAGGTGCACGGCGACATCCTCCACGTGGACCCGTCCCCCATTTCCACAAGTGAACCGGCCACGCTAGAAGGCGACGGCATGGCAACAGCCACCCCGGGACACGGCTTGATCGTCAAGACCGCCGACTGCCAGCCGATCATGCTGGCCCACCGGTCCGGCCGCTATGTGGCAGGGCTTCACGCCGGATGGCGCGGCAACAAGATCAATTTCCCCGGCTCCGGCGTGCGCGCCTTTTGCGACGCCTACGACCTGAAGCCCGAAGATGTCTTTGCGGTCCGTGGACCATCACTGAGCCCTGCGGCTGCCGAATTCGTCAATTTTGAAAGCGACTTCGGCCCGGGGTTTGAAGCCTATTTCAACGCCGAAGCCAACCGCGCCGACCTGTGGCAGATGACCCGCGACCAGTTGATGGACGCAGGTGTCCCCGAAAAGCAGATATTCGGCATCGATCTCTGCACCATGGGTATGGACGAGACCTTTTTCTCCTACCGCAAGGCGTGCGCCTCGCCGGTGAGAGACACCGGCCGTCAGGCAGGGATCATCTGGATCAAGCCGTAACAGGCCTGAACATCCGTCCGATGTGCCGCAAAGCAAGACATTCACGAACAAATCCGATACACGTTCTCCATGGGCATGCTACTCAAACTGATCATCGTACTGGGACTGATCTTCCTCATCATCAGCCAGTTCACCAAATCCAAGGCCAAGCGACAGGCCAATCGCGATCGATGGACCAACATACTGCTGGGCATTCTCATCGTGATGCTCGCCCTGTCCATACTGTCCAACTTCATCACCCGATAGAGTTCCCATGACGCGCCCGGTGTTTCCGAATATACAGTGGTCCGGCGAAGGTCCGCGAATACTGGGTATCAACCCGTGGATTTTCGACTTTGCGGCCTTCAATGTCTGGTCGCGCCCCGTGGGGCTGCTCGCCTGCCTCGATATGCTGCGGGCAGCCGGTGCGTCCGTTGCGCTCATGGATTGCCTTGACCGCACCTGGAGTGACGTCCCGTGGCCCAAGGCCGGGAAATACGGCACCGGACACTACCCCAAGGAAGAACTGCCGCTGCCGGACGAGCTTTTCTTCATGGACAGGCGCTACTCCCGCTACGGACTGCCTCGCGAACAGGTCAAGGAAGCGCTGGGCGCCCTAAACCCGGCCCCGGAACTGATCATGGTCTCGTCCATCATGACCTACTGGTATCCCGGCGCACTGGACGCACTCGAACTGGCAGCGGAAGTGTGGCCGGACGTTCCCCGAATGCTCGGCGGCAACTATGCCACCCTGTGTACCGACCATGCCCGCGAACATGCCCGGGCCGATGCCATCATGCAGGGAACCATGGAGACCGAAGCCAACTGGGCCAGCGTGTGGAACGTCCTCGGTCAACCGGTTCCACCCTTGCCGGAAAACGCCGGACTCGGATTGGCCCTCGACCTCTACTCCGAGCCACGATACGCGCCCATACTCGGCTCACGCGGCTGTCCATTCACCTGCGACTACTGCGCCAGCCACGCCCTGTATCCCAATTTTACCCAAGGCTCGCCCGATGCGGTGTACGCCTCCATCAGGCAGGAGTACGACCGCGGCGTGCGCGACTTCGCCTTTTACGATGACGCACTGCTGGTCACCCCCGATCGCTGGCTCTGGCCCGTGCTCGACCGCATCGTGCACGACGGTCTTGACCTCAGACTGCACACGCCCAACGCCATGCATGTGCGTCGGCTGAACAAGGAAGTCTGCGGACGGCTCCGGGAGGCCGGGTTGCATACGGTCCGACTGGGACTGGAGACCACAGATTTCGACAACCGGCATGATGTTAAACTCACGCGCCGGGAGTGGGAAGATGGCGCACGCAATCTGCTTGAGGCGGGATTCGATCTGGACGACATCGGCGTCTACATACTGTTCGGGCTGCCCAACCAGAACCTCGACAACGTGGAGCAAGCCATCGACCATGTCCGGGCCTTTGGATTCCGTCCGCACCTCGCCCACTACACGCCGATCCCCGGCAGTCCCATGTTTCACAAGGCCGTTGCCGCCAGCCCGCACCCCATCGCCGACGAACCGCTCTTCCAGAACAATTCCATCTGGCCGTGCGTCCCCGGGGGATTCAACTGGGAGGATGCGCAGCGCTGGAAACAGTTGATGCAGGGAAGATAACGACCAATGATGCAGCAACTGTTTGCACACTCTGTACAAAAAACCGTTGTCCGGTTACACCTGATCCCATGATGGTGAAAGTCGACCACCTTTCGTATAATTTCGGTTCCTACTGGGCGCTCAAGGATATCTCCTTCTCTCTGGATAAAGGGGAGTTTCTCTTTTTGACCGGTCATTCCGGCGCGGGAAAGACCACCCTGCTCCGGCTGCTGTATGGTGCACTGCCCGTCAAGCGCGGCCGTGTTCAGGTGGCCGGGATGCAGCTCAACAGGCTCAAGAAACGCCATGTCCCCATGCTGCGACGCAAGGTCGGCGTGGTTTTTCAGGATTTCAAGATTCTGCCCAAGCGCACGGTCTTCGACAATGTGGCCATGGCTCTCGAAGTCCGGGGAATGCCCCGTACGCATCTTGAGCGGCGAGTTCGCGCCATTGTCCGTGCCATGGGTCTGGAGAGTAAAAGCTACTCCCAGTGCGAGCGTCTTTCCGGCGGCGAGCAGCAACGGGTCGCCATTGCGCGATCCATGGTCGCCAACCCCGAGTTGATTCTGGCCGACGAACCCACAGGTAACCTCGATTTCGACCTGACCATGCATCTCATGGATATCTTCAAGCAGTTTAACACCTATGGGACCACCGTCATCATGGCGACCCACAGCCGTGAAGTGCTGGATTGCGTTCCCGAAGCGCGCATCCTCCACCTTGAGGACGGACGCATCGTCACCGAGGGCGCAGACGACGAGGACATCCCATACGGGGAGGAGTTCGCATGATAGGACAACTCGCCCGACTGACCTGGCGCGGCATTGCCGACTTCGCCCTGCATCCCGTAGCGCAACTGCTGACGCTGGTGGCCGTGACCATGGTGACGCTCCTCACCGGATTGATCCTCATGGGGCTGCACAACGTCAATCAGGAAATACTCAAGTCGCGTGGCGATGTGGAGTACCAGATTTACTGGAAGGTCGATCTGCAAACCGAAGCCGTGCTCAAGGACTGGAAAACCATCAAGGGCATGCAACACCTTGATCAATTCAAGACCTATACTCCCAGCGACGCCTTGCAGGAACTGGGCACCTCTCTTGGCGAATCCGGCGACTTCTCCTGGCTGGCCGACAGCAACCCGCTGCCTTACTCGGGACTGGCCGCCTTCAAGGTGCCGCCCGAAGCGCAGGAAGAAGGGTGGACAGCCAAGCTCCTTGCCCGCCTCCAGTCCCTTCCGGGTGTGGATTCCGTCAGCTACACGCCCTTTCAGGCCGACCTCGCGCAGGGGTGGATGACCATCACCCACGCTGTCATCTGGCCGGTGCTGGGCTTCCTTGCCCTGATCGTTTCGCTGGTGGTCCACAACACCATCAAACTCTCACTCATGACCCGCATGGATGAAGTGGAAATCCTGTCACTGGTCGGCGCACGCCCCAGCTATATCCGCTGGCCGCTGCTCACCGGCGGCTTCCTGCAGGGAATCATCGGCTCCCTGTCCGGCATCGGATTTCTCGCCCTGGTCCATCACTTTACCGCAGACGTTCTCAATTTCGCGCCATTCATGCTCCAGATACAATTCCCGCCGTTCCAGCAACTGGCGGCACTCGTCGGCGCAGTGACCTTTGTCTGCATGATCAGCAGTTGGGTTGCCGTAAAATAGCCCGGAATCTCTTTTTTTCAACTCACCTCGTTTCATACTTGAAGAGAAAGGGGCTGCCACTTTAAAAAAATCCCCCTGTCATATTGCAATTATGGCAGGGGGAAACTTCTCAGCACATTCTGATGCTCTTTTAATCATCACATGGCATCAGCTTTCGTCTTTACCTAAAACACTTCCGCCAGATGCTTTTCAAACCGCTTGAAGTCGGACTCCACCTCCGGGTTCTTGAGCACATCGAAACACGCAAACGACTTGAGCGGTTCCATGCCGAAGAAGCGGAAGTTGAGATGCATGGGCCAGAACAGATCATCGATGGACCGGCCTTCAAAAAACGTCTGGGCAGGGTCTCCGAAGGCAACACCTGGCGCATTGAACGTCAGCGAAAGCATGTACTTTTTACCGCATAATGTACCACCAGTGCCGTACTGCTTTGACGGGTCGGAGCGGGTTCGGCCATCACCGTCGCAAAGGCGACCATCCATGCCGTTGGTGTAGACCATGTCCATGTACTTCTTGCAGGACCAGGCAACGCCCATCCAGTTGACCGGAGTCTGGAGGATGATCGCATCCGCCCATCGGTGTTTTTCAACTTCGGCGTCCACATCCCATTCATCCTGCATGGTGGTGATCTGAACTTCACACCCCTTGGCCTTGAGATGCTCTTCAGCCATTGCAACGAGCGCTCTGTTCAGATTGCCCTCTGAAAAAGAGTACGGTTCATGTCCGTTAATAATGAAAATGTTCTTCATGGCGGAAACCTCTTACAATTCCTTCAATGCGTTAACCACTTCGTCAGGCTCGAGGCGCTTGGTATAATCGGCATCGGCGAAATGATACGCCACGGTTCCATCCTGTTTGATGACATACGTAGCTGTCACGGGCAGGGACCATGTGCCGTCGCCATTGGACGCTTCAAGGTCAATGCCGAACTGTTTATATATACCCTTGAGGGAGTCACTTACTGTGAACACCAGCCCGTAGGACTCGGCCACCTTGTTTCCTGCATCATAAAGGACTTCGAATGTGAGTTCATTCTTTTCTTTGGTAGACAACGAGTTGTCAGGGGTTTCAGGACTGATGCAGACAAGGGTTGCACCCATGGACTCGATTTCAGAAAGACGACGTTGCAGAGCTGCCAGCTCCAGATTGCAGTAAGGTCACCAGCCGCCCCGGTAAAAACTGACGACAACCGGTCCCTCCGAAAGCATGGCACCGAGATTCATCTCCTTGCCCAGGTGGTTGGGAAGGGTGAAATCCGGGGCCGTTTCGCCGCTTTGAACCGCTTTGCCTTCAATGCCCGACGCCTTGAGTGCTTCGGTCTCACTTGCCATTGTAGCCATCTTGTCGGCAGGGATGTTTTCCTTGGCGCTTTGCGACATCGCTTCCAATTGTTTTTGTAAGTCGCTCATCATATATTCCTCATATTGTTAGGGATTGACCGCACTGCTCACGCGGTTCATTCATTCCTGAGCTATTGAGTAAGAATAGCCTATTTGCCGACCATGACAAGTACCGACAAAAAAGTCGGGTACTTACTTGGAGGTAAGTTGCACTTTAGTTCAGGATGTTAAGTGAGTTACTTTTTTTGACCAGTAGCCGGGTTCATTGGCCGCTTCCGCTTTACCAGTATTTTGAAACGCCCTATACTTTGGGCAGGTACCTACTTCACTGTGAGTACCTTCTAAAAAGCAAGCATCAAGCCCTATGCTGGAGGATAGCATGAAAGTAGGTATATCCTGTGATCTCAAGCGAGCCGGTGACCGTGATTTCCGGTGCTTTTTCGAGCTCTCACAGCAGGTGATCGGCGGGAAGTGGAAATTCAAGATCCTATTCTATCTCAGCCAGAATTCGGTCATGCGTTTCGGCGAGTTGCGTGACGCAATCTACGGGATATCCGAAAAGGTACTCATCCAACAGCTCAAGGAGCTTGCCGCTGACCAGATAGTCCATCGGGAAGTGTACAAGCAAGTACCGCCCAAGGTGGAGTATTCGCTCACCCCATTGGGGCAGACGCTGATTCCGACTCTCGAAAACCTGTTCGACTGGGGACAGAAGTATGCTTCACATCTGGTCGCGCAGAAGTGCAACATGCCCATTGAGCCAGGTGAGATTCTTGATGATATCGAGCTGCGGGTAAAAGAAGTGACTGACTAGACCTTTCTGATCCAGAGAGTATTTGTGATAGGAAGCCGCCTTTGGCGGGATTTGTCGGGTGATTTCGCCTCCGGCGGGCAAGGACTGCCGCCCTTGCATCCCCAGTCTGGCTCCTGTGGAGCCATGGGGTGCATATAGGTAATCGCTGATTTTACTTAAGCCCCACCCTCGCCGAAGGCGCAATAGGATTCCAAAGGGGCCCGCCCTTTGGCCGCCGGAGGCAAAGTCTTTCCGACATATCGCCGCTACGCGGCGCTCCCCTTCTGATCTTTCTTCAGTCTCAACAACCGAGAACGAGACTGGTCACCGGCTCGCACGGCCCTTCGTCCGGGGCGAACGCGTACTCACCTATGCCGACGATGGGACGCATGCCGATGAGCGAGTTGAGCAGATAGGCGTGACGGAACTCACCTAACTCATCGCGGTTGATGGGGCGGGTGGTGATGTCGTGAATGGTCTTGGCCTGCGCCAGCGTCGTGGATGGCAACTTGAAGTCCGACTGTGGCTCATACAGTGAACCATTCTTTTTGAACAGAATGGCACCGGTGGTCGCTTCGAGCAGATTGTTGTCGAAATCGAACAGCGCGGAATCATCAAATCCGGCAGCATTGGCCTGCTTGTGGGCCAGATGAAAAAACATATAGCTGTTGGTCTTGTGCGCATTGAGGTGCGAAACGTGCCGCTCTTCGCACAGACACAGCCGATAGGCTTTGTAGGGCCTTGGCTCGAACGGCGCGACCAGCACTACAGGATGACTGCGGGGCGTGCCGGCGGAATAGACGATATTGACCCGTGCCGTGCTTCCTGAAAGCTCGTTCCTGTCGAGAAGGATGTTGACGACCCGCTCGAAATCGATGGTGTCATAGGCAATGTCATGGGCTCGCAGGGAGTGGAACAGTCGATCCAGATGCAGATCCAGATGACAGAGGTTGTTCCCGTTGTAGTAGATGGTCTCGAAAAAACCGGTGCCGTAGCGAAATCCGGGCGCTGTGGGATTGACCGCCAACGCCTTGGAGCGAAGCTTGCCGTTGGAATAATGAATCACTGGGGAGCCGTCCTGAAAAATTTTTCCGCTTTTGCCATGGTCTCCTCATACTCGGATGTCGGTGTCGAGTCCACCACGATACCGCTTCCGGCATAGGTATCGAGTGTGTTGCTTACGGTGTCGAAAACTGCGGTGCGGATGGCGATGGAAGAGTCCATATTGAGCCGGTCGCGAATGACGACCATGGAGCCGCAGTAGATACCGCGGGCGTGCGGTTCCAGTTCCTCGATGATGGCCATGGAACTCCGCTTGGGACAACCGGTGATGGACCCGCCGGGGAACGCATCGAAAAAGAGATCGAGACAATCCCGGTCAGAGCGAAGCCGCCCGGTGACGTCGGAATACATCTGAAGCAGGTTGTCCACGCGAAACACGGATAGATGGTTGTCCACACGCACGGAACCGTACTCACAATTGGCGCTGATATCGTTGCGAATCAGGTCCACGATCATGGAAAGCTCGGCCCGCTCCTTGGGAGACTCGGTCAACCGCCTGATGGTTTCCGGTGAATCGTCCTCGCTACGCAGGGTGCCTTTGATGGGCTGAGACAGAACAAGGCCATCGACAACCTGAATGAACCGCTCGGGCGATGTGGAAAGTATCCGGTGACACCCTGAATTGTACCAGGCGTAAAACGGCGCGGGATGACGATGCTCCAGATGCAGGAACAGGCTGAGCGGATCAAGGCCCGGACAATACCATGTCAGGCGGGTGGAGAGATTGAGCTGGTACGTAAGCCCGGATCGGATGTGCTCAAGGGTTTGACGGACCCCCTGCTCATAGGCGGCTTGGTCGAGAGAAATGTCTGGCGGCGTGCACGGCATGGCGTCAAATATGGCGGCGATGGACACGGGTTGCTCGATCACGCCTGTCACCGAGTCGAGAATACCCGAATCAACGCAACTCAGGACTGCCTGACCGGTTGAAGCCTTATACTCAATGGTTGCCGCGTACTTTTTCAGATGTCCGAGGGACATATGCCGGGGCTTGCCGGATGGTATGTTGCGCAGAATCATGCCGTAATCATAACTGACATATCCCATGGAGAGACCGGGAGAGCCGAAACAGAATTCCCTGACGTCATCCGGCGTGGTGTCGCCATCGAAAACCAATTCGGCAATAGGGCGGATGCCGATGATAGGCGTGGTCTCCGCTGGGTACCCGGGAGCCGAGAGCACGAGATCGGCCTGTTCGGTTCGGGCCAGATGGGCGGCGATTTCCCGGAAGCGAAGGGGGCTACAGTCCCAGGTATGCAAGAGCATCGACAATGAATGTCCCTCCGTTTTCCGTCATGAATGACTCGGGATGAAATTGATATCCCATCACGCGATTCGCCTTGTTGCCCAGGGCCATGGGTACGCCGGAACCGTTTTGGCACAGCACTTCCAGCCCATCACCCACACGGGAGACATGGAGGGAGTGATAGCGGGCCACGGTTTCCTGCTTGCCGTTCCAGAGAATGGAATCGGTTTTCCCGTGAACGCACCCCTCCAGACGAGCGGTTTCGCCGCCAAAGTGTTCGTTGAGTAGCTGCATGCCAAGACAGATGCCGAGAACCGGCCGTCCAGAATCGATAATATGTTCGTACCCCGGATAGTCTGCGGGCGTGCCGGGACCGGGGGAAATCACCACCAGATCATAGTGGTTCGGCTCCGGCAGATTGAACTTATCATAGGAAACCACGGCAATTCGTGCATCCTTGATGGCGGTGGCCAGCAGGTGCTCCAGATTGCGGGTAAAGCTGTCATTATTGTCGATGAGTAAAATGCGCATGGTCTCCCCGGTCCCATACTTAATGGAGGCGGGCACGCCTTTCAACAGGAATTACTGTTTGTCCAAAGCGTGACGATTCCCTTTGTTTGTCTTGATAAACAGGCTTTTTTTCCTTAAACGAGTGAGCATCCCAAAACACTCAAGGGGGCTTTCATGAAGATATTGGTTGTCGGTAGCGGAGGACGTGAGCACGCGTTGTGCTGGAAATTGTCACAGAATCCCAAGGTTGAAGAGATCCTGTGCGCGCCGGGCAACGGCGGCACCGCTCAGGTCGGCAAAAACGTTCCGGTCAAGGATGACGACATCCCGGCACTGGTTGCTCTGGCTAAAGAGGAAGCGGTTGATCTGGTTGTGGCCGGTCCCGAAGTGCCTCTGGTGCTTGGCCTGTCCAATGCTTTGGAGCAGGAAAACATCCCCTGCTTTGGCCCCAATGCCTACGCAGCCAACCTCGAAGGCTCCAAGGCGTTCTCCAAGAATGTCATGGCTGATGCCGGTGTGCCGACCGCCCCGTTCAGGGTGTTTGATGAATTTGAACCCGCTGTGGCCTTCATCCGCGAAAAGGGCGCACCCATCGTGGTCAAGGCCGATGGTCTTGCCGCAGGTAAGGGTGTCGTCGTAGCTACCACCGAAGAAGAAGCCATCGAGGCCGTTGAAGAGATGATGGTCAAGAAGGTGTTCGGTTCTGCCGGAGATCGCGTGGTCATCGAGGAAACCCTCAAGGGCGAAGAAGCTTCCTTCCTCGCTTTTTGTGACGGCCGAAATTATGCGCTGCTCCCGTCCAGCCAGGATCACAAGGCAGCCTATGAAGGCGATACCGGTCCGAACACCGGCGGCATGGGTGCCTACTCCCCTGCTCCGATCCTGCCCAAGGAAAAATATGCTGAGACCGCCGAGATGTGCATCCGCCCGATCCTGAAATATCTGGCCGCCAAAGGCGAGCCGTTCAAGGGCGTGCTGTACGCTGGTCTCATGTACACGGATGAGGGGCCGTCCGTCCTCGAATATAATGTTCGTTTCGGCGATCCCGAGTGCCAGCCGCTGCTCATGCGTCTGGAGACCGACCTGCTCGATATCATGTTTGCCTGTATCGAAGGCCGACTGGATGAAATTGATGTTGTCTCGACCCAGCAGACCGCCTGCGGTGTTGTCGTGGCTGCCGAGGGGTATCCCGGCTCCTACCCCAAGGGTATGGAAGTGACCGGACTCGACGAAGCCGATGCCATGGAAGGGGTCAAGGTCTTTCAGGCCGGAACCGCCATGAAGGACGGTAAAATCGTCACCTCTGGCGGGCGCGTACTGTGCGTCACCGCTCTGGGTGACGACCTTGGAGCTGCTCAGAAGCGGGCCTACGAAGCGGTGGATAAGGTCCATTTCGACAAGAGTTTCTATCGACGCGACATCGCTGACAAGGGATTGAAACGCCTTAAGTAAGTATGAATGGCAGTCAGAACGGCTTCGGTTACGCGACGTTGTTCGCTGTTGATCGATCGGCCCGATATGGTCGCCTTTTATATAATATATTGAAATAACAAATTCTCCGGACCAACCACGGGCGGACATGGTGTCACGCTCTGGCCCGAAATTTTTCCCTTAGATGCATCAATCGATGTGAAGGGAAAGGGGATGGGGGACTGGGAGCAATAAGGCCGAAAGTACCTCACAAAGAGGCTTCAGCCATATTCTTCCGACCGCCGGAGGCAATGCACAGGAGAGAGTTATGCCTCAAGTTGTTATTTTTATGGGTTCCATTTCCGATGAAGAAAAAATGCGTCCGTGTTCGGACCTCTTCAACGAATTGGGGATTGATCACGTTTTCACCATTTCTTCGGCGCACCGCACGCCCGAGCGTACCGCTCGTCTGGTCAAGGAGTACGAGGAAGACGGATGCCAGGTATTCATCTGTGCAGCCGGTCTCGCCGCTCATCTGGCTGGTGCCGTTGCTGCCAAAACCATCAAGCCGGTGCTCGGTGTACCGCTGACCGCGTCCGCCTTCGGCGGCATGGATGCCATGATGGCTACCGTGCAGATGCCTCCGGGCTTCCCGGTCGGTACCGTGGCCCTGGACAAGGTCGGCGCCAAGAACGCCGCATGGCTCGCCGCTCAGATTCTTGCCCTGCAGGACGAAGAGTTGGCACAGCGTATTCGTGACGCCCGTCAGGGATTCGTCGAGTCCGTGGAAAAGGCTGCCGCCAGCTTGTAAAAAAGCCAAAGCAGATCAGTATGAAACGCCCCGTCCGTATGGATGGGGCGTTTTTTTGGAGGACAGAATAGGAGCGCCGCTTCGCGTCGAAATGTCGTAAGGCTTGCCTCCGGCGGCCAAAGGGCGAGCCCCTTTGGAATCCCAGTGCGCCTTCGGCGAGGGCGGGGCTTAAGTAAAGTCAGTGAATAACTATAGGTGACCCATGGCTCCATAGGAGCCAGACTGGGGATGCAAGGGCGGCAGTCCTTGCCCGCCGGAGGCGAAATCACCCGACAATCCCGCCGAAGGCGGCTTCCTATCCTGATTTTCATTGAAGAACGCCCCGTTGCGTCGATATATCGGAAAGACTTTGCCTCCGGCGGCCAAAGGGCGGGCCCCTTTGGAATCCTAGTGCGCCTTCGGCGAGGGTGGGGCTTAAGGAAAGTCAGTGAATAACTATAGGTGACCCATGGCTCCACAGGAGCCAGACTGGGGATGCAAGGGCGGTAGTCCTTGCCCGCCGGAGGCGAAATCACCTGACAAATCCCGCCGAAGGCGGCTTCCCATACTGATTTCCCACAAAAAAAGCGCCGACCTTAACGATCGGCGCTTCGTTGATTCTGATGCTTACAGCAACCTGTCGGCTATTTCCTTGGCGGCCCGCCGTCCCGCGCCCATGGCGGAGATGACCGTTGCCGCTCCGGTGACGATATCGCCTCCGGCAAAGACGTTGGGCATGGAGGTCTCGCCAGTCTCCGGATCGGCCTCGATGTATCCCCACTTGTTCAGTTCGAGATCGGGCGTGGCGTCCAACAAAATGGGATTGGGACGCGTACCCACGGCGATGATCACCATATCGCAGGCGATCTGTTCGGTCTCGCCCTCCAGACAGACCGGAGAACACCGACCGGAATCGTCCGGCTCACCCAACTCCATTTTCTGCACGGTCATGGCCTTGAGCCGTCCCTGATTATCGCCATGGAAGGTCATGGGACCGCACAGACAGCGAATCCGAATACCCTCTTCCACGGCGTGTTCGATTTCCTCGCGACGGGCGGGCATCTCATCCTCGGAACGGCGATAAACGATGGAAACCTCATCGGCCCCCATGCGCAGGGCGGTGCGGGCAGCGTCCATTGCCACGTTTCCGGCCCCGATAACGACCACGCGCCGCGCCCTGTAGGCGGGAGTGTCGTAGTTGGGGAAATCATAGGCTCGACCGAGATTGACGCGGGTCAGGTACTCGTTGGCAGAGAAAACCCCCACCAGATTCTCGCCGGGAATATTGAGGAACCGGGACAAACCGGCTCCGACACCGATAAAGACGGCGTTGTATCCGTCATCGAGCAGATCCTGAATGGTAACGGTCTGTCCACCCACCCAGTTGGTGCGGAAGGTCACACCCAGCTCCTTGAGCCCTTCAAGCTCCCGGCTGACAACGGTTTTGGGCAGACGAAATTCGGGGATGCCGTAGACAAGCACGCCGCCGGGTTCATGCAGAGCCTCGAAAACGTCGACCTTGATGCCGCGCCCGGAAAGATACCCGGCAACGGTAAGGGAAGACGGCCCGGCCCCGATACACGCTACCTTAAGATCGTCGCGCTCCATGGCGCAGGACGGCAGATCGGTAACCTCTTCACAGGCGGTTTGCGCGGCAAAGGTATCGGCCACGTACCGCTCCAGCCGTCCGATGGCCACAGGCTCGTGCTTCTTGCCCAGAATGCACTTGCCCTCACACTGGGTCTCCTGCGGACAGACACGCCCGCAGACCGCGGGCAGAGAGTTGGTCTTGCGAATGACGTTGTACGCTCCGGTCAGATCATCATCACACAGGCAGGCAATGAAACTTTTGATGTCGATGTTGACGGGACACCCGTCCTGGCAAAGCGGCTTCTTGCATTGCAGGCAGCGATCAGCTTCCAGTATGGCCTGCTCACGGGTGTAACCAAGTGCGACTTCACTGAAGTTAGAGCCGCGCTCCATGGCATCCTGATGGGGCATGGGCGTCCGGCCGCGAATTGCTTTCTTCTTTTTATCAGCCATTGCACTGACACTCCTTGCTGAACAGCTCCATGGATTCCTCTTCCTGCTTCTTAAATTGCCACAGTCGGGTCTTGAGTTCGGCGAAATCGACCTTGTGGCCGTCAAATTCCGGCCCATCCACACAGGCGAACAGGGTCTTGCCGCCGACCGTGCAACGACAGGCTCCGCACATGCCGATGCCATCCACCATGATCGAATTCAGAGAGACAGTGGTTTTCGTTCCGAATGGCTCGGTCACCTTGCAAACAGCTTCCATCATCGGCACCGGTCCAATGGCAACGACTTCGGCCACCTCATCCTCGGTTTCGAGGATGTCCTTAAGGACTTCGGTGACAAATCCCTTGTGACCTTCGGACCCGTCATCCGTGGCAATGCGCAGCTCGGGGCAGAACGAAGAAAGTTCGGTGCAGAAGAGCAGCAGATTCTTTGAACGGGCACCAACGATGGCGATGACGCGATTGCCCGCTTCCACATGGCCCTTGGCGATATGATGCATGGCCGCGATGCCGGTACCGCCGCCAACGCAGACCACGGTGCCGGAATTCTCGATATGCGTGGGCTTGCCCAGTGGACCGCATACGTCCAGCAGTTCACAATCCTGTTGCAGCTTGTTCAGCTCGGCAGTGGTCTTGCCCACGACGAGATACACGATCGTAATGGTGCCGTTTTCCTTGTCGCAATCCGCAATGGTCAGGGGGATGCGTTCCCCGTGCTCGCTTGTTCGGATCATGACAAAATTGCCGGGTTTGGCTTTCTTGGCGATCTGCGGCGCGTCGATGACCATCATGGTCGTCTGGCCCGGGATCAACTCTTCCTTTCGTACGATCTTGTAACCCATGGATACCTTCCAAAAAATAGATTCTCGCGTAAATATAGAAAACCGAAGGTAATTCGGCATTCTGGACCTTGGTAGTACCCTCTCGGGCGCAGGGTTGTCAAAAGCTCTGTCTGGTTGTATAGTCGTCTACATCGAATAAGATTCGGATTAGCCAATTCCCACGGAAGGGAAGCGGAAAACCACGGGTCCCTCAGGATTGAGCGTGGCGAAAGCCACAGGGACGGCCGGGCTGCGATTGTACGCGCCTAGGCCCTTTTTTAGGTTCATCCGGCTAAAGCGTACTTTTGACAAAATGAAAGGACATGGCGTCCAACCGTTGGAAGCATCACCAACCAGCGGGAGGAGTAATCACCATGTCCACGAGTTTCATCTACCACGCGTTCGGCCTGCGAGGCTACGACTACGTTCGGCAGGATTTCATCGCAGGCAACATCATCCTGAAAGTGCAGCCCAAGGATGACTTGATTCGTTGTCCTTGCTGCCATTCCAGAAACATCATTCGCCACGGCTTTGCCGAAAGATGGGTTCAGACTGTGCCCATCGGTTTCAAGCCCGTCTGGCTGGTCATTCCCGTCCAACGGGTAGGATGTCGCAATTGCGGCGTCATTCGTTTGATCGACATTCAGATCGCCGAGTCCAGGCGCTGGTATACGAAAGCCTTTGAGCGATATGCTCTCGCCTTGGCAAAAAAGATGACGATTCAGGATGTTGCCGATCTGCTGGGCGTCGGTTGGGACACCATCAAATCAATCTTCAAGCGCTATCTGTTTCGCCGTTTCTCAAGTCCCAGCCTGGGAAAGATCAAGTATATCGCCATCGACGAAATCAGCGTCCGTAAAGGGCAAAAGTACCTCACGCTGGTCATGGACCTCGAAAGTGGCGCAGTCGTCTTTGTTGGTGAAGGACGAAGTCGAGAAACGCTTACCCCGTTTTGGGAACGTCTCAAGAAGACAAAAGCCAAGATTGCGGCTGTGGCGACGGACATGAACGCAGGCTACATCAGCGCTGTCATGGAGAACTTGCCGAATGCGGCTATCGTGTTTGACCGGTTTCATGTGGTCAAGCTGATGAACGAGAAAATCACGCAGATCCGCCGCCAGCTCTTTCGGGAACTCACCTCGCCACTTGAAAGGAAAGCGGTCAAAGGAACTCGATGGATTCTTCTGAAAAACCCCGAAAATCTGGATGAAAGCCGTGATGAAAAGGAGCGCTTGGATGAAGCGTTGCGGCTGAACAAACCTCTGGCGACAGCCTACTATCTGAAAGAGGATTTGCGGCAACTCTGGTCCCAGCCGAACAAGGCGACGGCAGAGAAAGTCATCAACGACTGGATCGCCAGAGCCGAAGCCTCGGAGATACGCCCTTTGCAGATCATGGCGAGGACGCTTGCCTCGTATCGTTTCGGCATTCTTGCCTATTACGACCATCCCATCTCATCAGGCCCAATCGAGGGAACCAACAACAAGATCAAGACGCTGAAACGACAAGCCTACGGATATCGGGATACCGAGTTCTTCAAGCTCAGGATCATGGGAATTCACGAAGCGAAGTACGCTTTAGCCGGATGAACCCTTTTTTATGCAAAAAAGGGCGGCAGCTTCATCGTAGGAGGGACGCGTGAGAATCAACTCCCACGCATCGGAACAATATCGCAGAAACGCCGTGGTCGAACGACCGCGCGTTGACGCACGCACTGAGCCGCAGGCCAGCGTGAAGACGACCTCGTTCGGCTTCCGACTGGGCAAGTTCGGTGTTGATTTCCAGTCCCAGGATACCCGACTCGACCCTTCTCTTTCCCGCGATGTTCGTGAAAAGCGCCAGAAGGCCCGGGCCTTTGAAGCCGAACGTGATGTGGAAACCCTACGCGCCAAGATCGGCGCCGAAGGCGCCCACTACCGCGAAACCGCCGGAACCACAGCCACGGACTTCTCCAGCCGCCCGGCGGAATACCAACTCCGCAACGGCATCGCCGCGTATTTGCGCACATCGGATAATCCATTGCCCCTGCCAGGCAATATGCTCGCCTCTGTGGTCTGATCTCCCGCCACATTGCATACCCACCCTGATTCGCCGAACAATCGACGACAAACTTGCGCCCGAGATCAAATCCCGCTAAGAGTATGAAAGAATAGAGCTTCCGTCTTTGGCCCTACCGAGGAACCGCAACCCGAGTCGCCATGCCCAAACTCAAGACCCTTCTCATACATCCCGATCCGGAGGTTCGCTCCGCCCTTCGTGATGCGCTGGAGGATGTGTCCTTTGTGCAGGTGCTGGGCGAAGCGGTCACAGCCTTTGAAGCCATGGAACTGCTGGAAGCCATTCCCTACGGCGTCTTCTTTCTGGGTACCGACCTGCCCGGCGATGCAACAGGCATCGAGCTGGCCCAGATGTTTGCAGGGCGCAAGCACAAACCGGCACTGGTTTTCATCTCCAATTCCGAAAACAAGGCGTATGCGGCCTTTGAACTGGGTGCCACCGACTACCTTCTGTGGCCGCCTGCCCCCGGGCGTATGGCCCGCACCGTGGACCGGTTGCAGAATTTCAAGCAACGCTTCCGCGAAGTGCCTACGCCGGAGAGCTACTCTGCCGAACCCGACGACGCAGATCATGACGACGAGCAGACCGTGAAGCTACCCCTGCCCGAAGAGGAACAGGACACATTTCTGGCAGCGCTCAAATCCGCATGGGAGCAGACCGCCAATCGTCGGCCCGAGATCGACAAGCTCGCCGTGACCCAGGACGGACGGACCATCCTCATCCCCTACGACCAGATCATCTTTGTCGAGGCGTTCGAGGATTACTCCTATGTTCACACGGCCAATCAGAAATTTCTCTCGTCCTACCGGCTCAAGAACCTTGAAGACCGGCTGGGACCGCACCGGTTCTTCCGAGTGCATCGCAAGTACCTTGTGAATCTGGACATGGTTACGGAGATCGCCTCCATGCCGGGGTCCAACTTCATGCTGCGAACAGCGGGCCGCACCCGTATCGAGCTGCCCATCAGCCGTCGCCGCATAGCTGAATTGAAAAAAATCATCGGCCTGTGACCGTTTACCCCGCCCCGGCAACCGCTGACCGAATATGGCGGGAGTTGCGGCGAAATGTTGTTATCAATGAGACTCGCTGAACCGGCTTTCCGGCCGGTTGGATGATGCGAGGAGGAAAAATGGATCAGTTCGGAACCGTGGATAATCTGCTGCAGGAAGAACGGGTATTTCGCCCGCTACCGCAGCTGGTCATAGAAGCCAACGTCAACCCCCAGGAACTGGAAGGGGCGCGGAAGTTTGCGCGCATGGACCACCAGGGCTACTGGGAGGAAGCTGCCGACGAACTGGATTGGTTCAAGAAGTGGGATCAGGTCTTTGATGACAAGGACGCACCGTTTTACAAATGGTTCGTGGGCGCACGCTGCAACATCGTCTACAACGCCCTTGATCGTCACATCGAAACCGCCAACAAGAACAAGCTCGCACTCATCTGGGAAGGCGAACCCGGCGACACCCGCAAATACACCTATTTTGAACTTTACCGCGAAGTGAACCGCTTTGCCAACGCCCTGCGCTCACTGGGTATCCGCAAGGGCGACCGGGTGGTGGTCTATATGCCGCCCCTGCCGGAAACGGTCATCGCCATGCTCGCCACGGCCAAGATCGGCGCCATTCACTCCGTGGTCTTCGCAGGTTTCTCGGCCAAGGCCCTGCGCCAGCGTATCAATGACGCCCAGGCCAAGCTGCTGATCACGGCAGACGGTTTCTACCGCAACGGTCAGGTCATCAACCTCAAGGAAACCGCAGACGAAGCCCTGATGGGCGCCTGTGCCGACTGCGTGGAATCCATGGTCATGGTTCGCCGCTGCAATATCGGCGTGGAAATGACCGATGGACGCGACTTCCATTATGAAGACCTGATCCGTCAGGAGCGCAACGAAGCGCCCACGGAAGTGATGGAGGCTGACGATCCGCTCTTCCTGCTCTACACCTCGGGTACCACGGGCAAGCCCAAGGGCATTGTCCATTCCCATGCCGGATACATGGTGGGCGTCAACCGCACCCTGACCACGGTCTTTGACATCAAGCCGACCGATATTTTCTGGTGCACTGCCGACGCCGGTTGGGTAACCGGCCACTCGGCAGTTGTGTACGGGCCGCTCATGGCCGGTACCACATCGGTCATGTACGAAGGGCATCCCAACTATCCGCAGGCCGACCGGCTCTGGTCCATTGTCGCCAAATATGGCGTCACGATTTTCTATACTGCCCCGACCATGATCCGCATGCTGATGCGATTCGGCACCCAGTATCCCAAGCCCCACGATCTCTCCAGCCTGCGCCTGCTCGGTTCGGTGGGCGAACCCATTTCCCCGGAAGCGTGGATCTGGCTCTACAAGAACATTGGTCGGTCCGAGTGTCCGGTCCTTGATACGTGGTGGCAGACCGAAACCGGCATGTTTATGATCTCGCCGCTGCCCATCAGCCTGCTCAAACCGGGATCGGTCACCAAACCGCTCCCTGGCGTGGAAGCGGACGTGGTCGACAAGGAAGGCAACCCGGTTCCTCCGGGCAAGGGCGGTCTGCTGGTCGTAACAAAGCCATGGCCGTCCATGATGACCGGCCTGTGGAACGACGAGGAACGGTACAAGGAATACTGGGAGAAAATTCCCGGCGTCTACTATGCCGGTGACGTAGCCCGCAAGGACGAGGACGGCTACATCTGGATTCAGGGCCGTGCCGATGATGTCATCAACATCGCCGGACACCGCATCGGTTCGGCAGAGCTGGAAGCGGCCTTTGGTGCACACCGCGCCGTATCCGAATGCGCGGTCATCGGGGTTCCCGACAAGATCAAGGGCGAGGCTGCCAAAGCATTTGTGCTGCTCAATCACGGATTCGAGCCGGATGACGAACTCATCAAGGATCTCAAGAAGACCATTCGCAATGAGCTTGGGCCCGTGGCTGTCATCAAGTCCATCGAGTTCAGAAAGAAATTCCCCAAAACCCGATCCGGCAAGATCATGCGCCGCGTGCTCAAGGCAGAAGAACTGGGCCTCGAGATCGGCGATCTGACGGGAATGGACGACGACGATTAACCAGCCAATATATTTACATTAAGATCACAACGCCCTGACGCTTTACCGCAACAGGGCGTTGTATCGTTTCATCCCCACCCATACGCCGGTTGCATCCTGTGGCATTTCATGGGAGCGTGCGCGGGAATGTCACGGCTTTTCCTAACCCGGTCTTTCAGGTACACAGTGGCAAGCAACCTCCAACCACGAGCTTTTCTTTGAAAATAGCCTTTTGCACACCCTTCAAACCCATCGATCACCCCAATGTCTCCGGCGACGTGACCATTGCTCGCGACCTGTACCAGACGCTGGAAACCCTGGGACATACGATGATCCGGCTGGATCACTATCCTGCCAAGGAGATTTATTGGCACCCCTCCAGGTGGGCGCGAGCCGGACTGGCTGCCAGAAAAATGATCGAGCAGGCTGAAGGCGCTGACTGCTGGCTCACCTATGGTTCCTACTACAAGGTGCCGGATGTGTTCGGACCGTTGGCGACGACCAAACTGGAGATGCCGTACTTTCTGTTTCAGGCATCCTATGCCGTCAATCGCGGCAAGCGGCTCGGCACATGGCCGGGATACCGGCTGAATCGGCGGGCCATGCTCATGGCGGATCACATTTTCTGCAACCGCATGAACGACATGCGCGGTTGCGCCAAGCTGTTGCCGGATGACGACTACACGTATGTTCGGCCCGGAGTGCCGGACGGACTGTTTGCCCGTGACACACAGGAGCGAGAACGACTGCGTCAGGAATGGGGAGTGGACGATGTACCGGTTGTCATGACCGCGGCCATGATGCGCCACGGCGTAAAGGCAGAGGGACTTCGATGGGTTATCGAATCCTGTGCGGCACAGGTTGAGCGCGGGCAGGAGCTGCAACTGGTGATTGCCGGTGACGGCCCCCAGCGGCAGGCCATCGAAGCCGAAGCCCGTGAAGCGCTCGGTGACCGGGTTCGCTTTCTGGGCATGGTTGACCGGACGGACCTGGGCGGCGTTTTCAGTGCAGGGGACATCTTTGCCTTCCCCGGCCTTGAGGAATCCGTGGGCATGGTCTATCTGGAGGCTCAGCAATGCGGCCTGCCCGTTGTGGCAACGGACGATGAAGGCGCGCCACATGTTGTGCAACACAATGTTTCCGGGCTGATTACCCCGGTGGACAAAAACGAATTTACCGAAGCCGTAGGCACACTGTTATCGGATACTGTTCTGCGGCAGACCATGGGCCGACAAGCCATGGAATATGTACGCCGCAACCATTCGGCCTCAATAAATTATCAAGCAATGGCACGCACCATGGAGCGGATCGTGCTGCAAGGGAAATTATCATGACCACCTTTTTCTGCATGCGACATGGACAGACGGACTGGAATCAGGACAAGCGCATACAGGGCCAGACCGACACCGAACTGAATGACAAGGGGCGCGAAATGGCTCACCAGTGGGGCAAATCACTGGCCGACAACCATTTCGACTGCATCCTTTCGAGCGGTCTGTGTCGTGCTGTTCAGACGGCGGAGATCATCAACGAGTACCTGGGCGGCATCCCGCACCATATTGCGGTGGGGCTTCAGGAACAGGATTGGGGACAATGGACCGGCAAGACCGCCGCTGAGCTGGCCGACATTCGCAATCAGGTCAAGAAGCAGGAAAAACGCGGCTTCGAATTCCAACCGCCCAACGGGGAAAGCCGGGACGAAGTTCTCATGCGTACCTGTGACGCTCTGCTGGAGTTCTCCGAAGACTGCCCCGAGGACTCCGTACTGGTGATCACGCATAACGGCGTTCTCAAATGCCTGACCTACGCCTTGTCCGGGCTGGAGTTCCTGCCTCACGAGAAAAGCCCCATCAAGCCCTACCACATCCACCGGATCGAGTGCTTCGAGAACGAACTCGCCCTTGGTGAAATCAACATGGAGCTGTAATGCGTATCGTCTTCTACTGCCAGCATGTGCTGGGCGTCGGCCATGTTTTCCGCAGCCTGGAAATCGTCAAGGGGCTCAAGGACCATGAGGTGATCATGGTCACAGGCGGTGCTGAGGTGGAATTCGATCCGCCGCCAAACATGACCCACATCCAGTTGCCCGGGCTGATGATGACCCCGGACTTCAAGGAGTTCATTCCCCTTGAGGAGGGAGTGACCGATGTTGAGGATGTGCTGACGCGCCGCCTTGCCCAGTTCAAGGAGATCATGCGCGAATACCGGCCAGATGTTTTTCTGGTGGAACTGTTCCCCTTTGGACGCAAGAAGTTCCGGTTCGAGCTGCTGCCCATTCTCGAATACGTCGGGTACGACACCTGGGGACCGTGCAAGGCGGTCTGCTCGGTTCGCGATATTCTGGTGGAAAAGGACGACATGCAGCGACAGGTGCAGCGGGTTCACGCCATGCTCAATCCCAATTTCGACGCCGTGCTGGTCCACTCTGATCCCAAGCTCGTCAAACTGGACGAAACATTTCCCGGCGTGGACGGCATCGTCCCCTCTGTACATTACACCGGCTACGTGGCCCGCAAACCGGCCCCTGGCGCAGGAGCAGCGCTGCGTAAAGAGTTGAACATGGGAGACACTCCCCTGATCGTTCTTTCCGTTGGTGGCGGACACATCGGCTCCAACCTGCTGGAAGGCACCCTGAGCGCCTCCAAGCTGCTGGCCGAGAGCCATCCCCACCGGTTGTGCGTTTTCACCGGTCCCTATGCCACGGACGAGGCATTTGCCAACTACCAAGCCATAACCGACGACTGCGACTGGATCACAGTCAAGCGATTCACCAAGCGGTTCCCGGACTACCTTGATGCAGCAGACCTTTCCGTTTCATTGGGTGGCTACAACACCACCATGAACCTGCTTGCCACCGGGACCTATGGATTGATGTATCCATTCCTGCAGAACCGCGAACAGCGGATGCGCACCGAGCGCCTTGAACAGCGGGATATCGTGAAAATGCTGCTTGATGATGATCTGCAACCCGACGTGCTGGCCAAGCACATGGCGGCCGGACTGGAACGGACGCCCACACCCCACGGGCTGAACCTGGATGGCGGCGAAACCAGCGCTCGCATTCTGGAAGAATTGATCTCAAAATAAGAAAAGCGGGAAGAGGTTGTCCTCTTCCCGCTTCTTTTAGGAATCCTGAATTTTGTCTTTCACCTGCCGGAAAAACTCCTGCAGGAAGTTAGCGCTCGTCTGCTTGCTGTTGACATCCAGCCGATCGAGCAGAACCACGAGGTTGCCTCTCGGCGTTGTCGTGGACTTGAAATAAAGTTCGTGAGAATCGCCGCCCGGGACCTTCATGGTGAAGACCCAGTTATCATCGACCTGCCGCCAGTTGGCATGGGCCATGGCCGCCTCGTCCGCCTCGCGGAGCAGTATCTCCATGAATCCTGCCAGCGGCAATCTGCCGGGTACGCCGAGGAACTCACCCTGCTCATTCAAAATGACGATGGGGGTGTTGAGAAATGCATCGGAAGGGCGCTTGGGCGCGGATTCGGGTGCTTTTTCCTCTTTTTGCAGCGTATAGGACTTTACCGAACCTTCCCGGTCCGTGACCACAACCTTGCGGGTACGGCTCTTCTCGGGGCTTTTAGGAGGAGCAGGAGCCGCCTCTGGTGTTGGCGTCTTGTCTGCGGCGGGCTTTGCCGGAGCCTCTTTCATGCTGCCCATGAGCTGACCGAACATTTCCGCATTGCGGGTTTCAGCCTCAAGAAGGGCGTTGACGGCATTCTCCAGCTTTTCCAGCCGCTGGCCGGTCTTGGCCTGTGCCGTGGCCAGAGAGGCCATACCCTGCATCATCTGCCCTGCCGTGGAAAAGAACTGATCAAGGTACTCCTCGGAGACCACACCGCTACCTCCGCCTGCCTGCCCAGTGGACTGGGGGACAGGTTTGGACTTGGGGTCTTCCTTGAAGTGTTCCTTGAGGATCTTGCCCGTTTCGCGAACGGACATGCCTTTCTCGAAGCAGTCCCTGATCTTCAGACAGACATCAGCCGCCTCTTTTTTGAAACGGATGGGCTTGCCCCGTGTCAGTACGGGAATGAAGCCGGGAAATTTACGACGATAGCTCTTGATGGTGGTCTCGGAGACCGAACAAAGCTTCGCCAGATCCTTATGAGTGTAGGTCTCTGCCATGGTAATTTCTCATGCGTAAACGGTTGAGGGAGGAATTTCGCGTGGACAGCCGTAACTGTCGGGGGCGGGACTTGAGCCGGGAATCCCAGATGCAGGACACCTGACGCAGAGGCCGGGAGACCCTGTTGACAAGATCAAGCTTTCCGCCGAGTCGGACGATCACCTTCGTGGGCATGGAGCTGCCAGCAAGCCGAATCACACGCGCCTCCTTGCTTGAATCGTCACCCATCGTCACCCACAGTCACCCGGACAGGGCATGGCGATGGTCCATGCATCATAAATATCTAGAAAACATCTAGAGGTCAAGCAGGGGTACGGGAATCTCTTCTGTCTCCACGTCGGATCAATCCACGGTGAGTCGTGTCACAATTTTTATAAATAATGTTTTAACAGCAGGTGGTTACAGCTTATTCTGAATAACACCGTGGATGCGTCGAGCCGATGCTTCATTGCCTATCAGCCCCACGCGAACGGATATCTCGGTCTGGGTATCGGTGACCTGCTTCATGGTGATCACGACGCGTTCGCCGTTGTATTTCCCCTGCACTTCTCCGTCGGTTTCGGCTTTCCGTTCCTTGATAACAGGGATGCCGAGTTCCTCACATGCAGCCACAGACGCACGGAAGGCGTTGGGCACATCGGTCTCGTAGGTGCCAAGGGTCTGCCCCTCGATGTAGACATAGGTTCCGGCAGCAACCGCACTGCCACCGACCACAAATGCGCACCCTGCGGATACGGACAGCAGGACCGCGCAAACCAGCACATTGATCGCCAGATGATATTGTTTCATGATTATTCCACATCCTCCGGTTTATTGAACGCGATGGCTTTGACCTTGGACTTGTCCACGCTGACTTCTTCCAGTTCCAGATTGATGGGATTGCGGCGCAAGAACGTGTACTCCTGGTGGTCTGCCGAGCCCAGGTAGACATGGGCATCAGTAAAGCGCAACTGCTTGTTGGCACGGGTACGGATGGTCAACGATCCGTCCTCTTCAAATATCAGCACCTTCCAGTTCCACAGGTCATCCTGGCGGGTGATGCTCATGACGGTCGGTGTTCTTCCGTTCAGTTCACCATTGATATATATGAGAAAATTTCCAAGACGCTTTATGTCCGTGATCTCGACGGTGGACCCATCCAGCAAGTACAGATTGCCGACTGGAGTGAACAGGGTCTCGTAGGAAGTCGCATTCGACTCCACCGCAGCATCGGCTGTCTCGCCGGTCACGGTTTCGCCGGCAGCGGTCTGATCATCGCCATTCATCGGCTGATCAGATTTACCGGCACATCCGGCGATAAGAACAAGAAGCATCAAGACTACAGAAACGGCGCGCATTGCATCCTCCGAAAATGAATTGGCTATAGCTCACTCCCTATCAGGTAACCGGCGTGGAATCCAGCATGGAAAGGAGGTCCTGGCGGATGGAAACCGCAAAAGAAACGCCCCGACACCAAACGATGTCGGGGCGCATATGGACAGACTGTATCTAGAACTTTTCGAACCCGTCATCCTGATCGGATTCAAGAGGGATGCGGTTGGTTCGGGCGGTGACAACATGCGGCGGTGCATCAGCATCGTACGGGTCACCGGCACAAGTCATATCGCTGATCTTGAAGAAGCTGATGTGCTCCTGCAGATCCTGCGAGCGCGTGGAGAGCTTGCCAGCCGTGGCTGCGACCTGCTCTGCGGTGGCGGCATTCTGCTGAACCACCGTTTCCGACCCCTGCAACCCGCGGGTCACTTCCTTTACTCCCGTGCTCTGGGAGGCTGTTGCTGCGGAGATGTCCTGAATTCGGGCGGCGGTCTGCTTGATGTCAGGCACAATCTGCTTGAGCATATCACCGGCCTCCTGTGCCTGGGCTACGCTCGATACGGACAGCTCGCTGATTCCTGCTGCGGCCACACCCGAACGTTCGGCCAGCTTGCGGACTTCAGCAGCGACCACGGCAAATCCCTTACCCGCCTCTCCGGCCCTGGCAGCTTCGATAGCTGCATTGAGCGCAAGGAGATTGGTCTGGCGGGCGATGTCCTCAATGATGGAAATCTCATCCGCGATCTTCTTCATGGCCTCAAGGGTTCGATCAACGGCCTGACCACCGACTTCGGCATCACCGGCCGCCTTGTTGGCGATCCCTTCGGTCTCACGGGCTATTTCCGCTGCCTCCTGAATGGATGACGACATCTCTGTCATGCTGGCCGTCACTTCCTCCAGGGCGG